>NZ_JBITFF010000005.1:10888-461459 GCF_044455885.1 Streptomyces sp. NPDC051109 | reverse complement strand
GTTCTTCGGGGTGGTCTCCAGCGTCTTAGAGACCAGCGCGGCCACCTGCTCGTCCGTCACCGTCCGAGGGCCACCCGGACGCGGCATGTCACCCAGGCCGGCGATCCGATACTGCACGAACCGTGCCCGCCAGCGGCCCACCGCATGGGCTGTGGACCCGAGCCGGGCGGCCACGTCCTTGTTCGACGCGCCTTCAGCACAGGCCAGGATGATCCGGCACCGCAAGGCCCACGCCTGCGGCGTGGATCGACGCCGCACCCACCCCTCGAGTGCGGCCCGCTCCTCGTCCGACAACGTCAATTCGGCCTTCGGCCGTCCCGTCCGTACCACAGGGCAAGCTTATACATCTGAACAGAATTCCCGACTCAGAAGACTAGGGGGTGTCGTCAAAGTCCCGTCTGGCCGGCGGGGTCTGGCACGCACGCTCGCCGCGTTGTCGTCGGTCACCGACGCTCCGCGTCGATTCCCTCCTCCGCCTTGCGATCGCACGCACCAGACCCCGCCGGCCCCGCCTCTTCGGGCGGCCGACGCTACTTTGACGACACCCCCTAGCCCGCCGGAAGGACGACGACTTCAGCCGGGGCGAAGGACACGGCGACCCGGTCCCCCACGGCCGGCGCCCCGGCCAGCCCGCACTCCGCCTCCAGCACCGGCCCCGCCTCCGGCTTGAGCAGCAGCGCGACATGCGTCCCCCGGAACGTCCGCGACACCACCTCACAGCCCAGCCCGGCAGCCGCCAGCACCACCCCCGCCGGCCGGATCAGGATCCGCCGCTCCCCCTCCGGGGACCCGGCCGGCACCTGCACCTTCCCCCACGCCGTGGCCGCGGCCCCGCCCACCACCGTCGCCGGGACCACGTTCTCGAAGCCGAGGAACCGCGCCACGAACTCCGAGGCCGGCCGCTGCCACACCTCCAGCGGGGTCCCGGCCTGCGCGATGCGCCCGTCCCGCATCACCACCACCCGGTCGGCCAGGGCGAACGCCTCCCCCTGGTCGTGCGTGACGGCCAGCACCGTGGTCCCGAGCCGGGAGAAGAGCCCCCGCAGCTCCACCACCAGCCGCTCGCGCAACCCCCGGTCCAGCTGCCCCAGCGGTTCGTCCAGCATCAGCAGACGCGGCGAAGGGGCCAGCGCCCGGGCCAGTGCCACCCGCTGCTGCTCACCGCCCGACAGCGAGGCCACCGAGCGGCCCCGGGCCCCGGGGAGCCCGACCAGCTCCAGCAACTCCGCGACCCGGGCCTCGGACGCCTCCCGGCCCGAGCCCCGCATGCGCAGCCCGAACGCGACGTTGCCGCCCACGTCCCGGTGCGGGAACAGCTGGTGGTCCTGGAACATCAGGCCGACCCCGCGCCGGTGCGCCGGCACCCGCGCCTGGTCGGCGCCGCCCAGCAGGACCCGCCCCGCCGAGACCGGCTGCAGCCCGGCCACCACCCGCAGCAGCGTGGACTTGCCGCTTCCGCTGGGCCCGAGCACGCAGACGATCTCGTGCTCGGCAACCTCCAGGTCGACCGCGTCGACGACGGCGCGCTCACCGAAGCGGACCGACACCCCGGCCAGTTCGAGCAACGTCATCAGAACTCTCCCGAGGTCTTGTCGGGGCGCAGCCGCTCCAGCACCAGCAGGGAGACCGCGCACACCAGCATCAGAATCGTGCTCAGGGCCATCGCCTGCCCGTAGTTCATCTCACCGGCCCGCCCCAGCAGCCGCGCCACGGCCACCGGCAGCGTCGGACGGTCGGGCCGGGCGATGAAGACGGTCGCCCCGAACTCCCCCAGCGAGACGGCGAAGGCGAATCCGGCCGCGATCAGCAGCGCCCGGCGCACCAGCGGCAGGTCCACCTCCCGCCAGGCCCGCAGCGGCGACGCCCCGAGCACGGCGGCCGCCTCGCGCAGCCGCCCGTCCACGGCCCGCAGTACGGGCAGCATCGTCCGTACGACGAACGGCACGCCCACCAGCGCCTGCGCGAGCGGCACCAGGATCCACGAGGTCCGCAGATCGAGCGGCGGCTCGTCCAGGGTGATCAGGAACCCGAACCCGACCGTCACCGCCGACACCCCCAGCGGAAGCATCAGCAGCGCGTCGAACCCGCGCACGAACCGGCCCGCGCGCCGGGTCAGCGCCGCGGCCGCGAGCCCCCCGATCAGCAGGGCGATCGCGGTGGCGGCGAGCGCGTACTGCAGGGAGTTCCAGATGGCCTCCAGCGGGGGCACCAGAAACGTTCCGCCGCCGGCGCCCACGTCTTGGAGCGCCCGGTAGAAGCCGAACCCGTACCCGCCGGGCGCATCGAGGGAGCGCTCCACCAGCACCGCCAGCGGGGCCACGATCAACAGCGCGACCGTCAGCAGCACCCCGCCCAGCAGGGCGCGCTGCCCCGGTCCGCTCGGCCGGTGCGCGGTCCGCGCCGGGTCGACCAGCCGCAGGGCGGTCTCCCGCCGGCGCACGGTCCAGGCGTGGACGGCGAGGATCAGGCCGACCGCCGCGAACTGCACCATCGTGAGGACGGCGGCCGTCGGCAGGTCCAGCAGCTGCGCGGTCTGCCGGTAGACCTCCACCTCCAGCGTGGCGTACGAGGGCCCGCCGAGGATCTGCACGACGCCGAAGGAGGTGAACGTGAACAGGAACACCATCAGCGAGGCCGCGGCCACCGCCGGCCCGAGCGCGGGCAGGGTCACCCGCCGCCAGGCGGCGAACCGCCCGGCGCCCAGCACCCGGGCGGCCTCCTCCTGGCGCGGGTCCAGCTGCGCCCAGAGCCCGCCGACCGTCCGTACGACGACGGCGTAGTTGAAGAAGACGTGCGCGAGCAGGATCGCCCAGACGGTGGTGTCCAGCCGGACGCCCCACAGCTCGTCCAGCAGCCCGCCCCGCCCGACCAGCGCCAGGAAGGCGGTGCCGACCACCACCGTCGGCAGTACGAACGGGACCGTGACCACCGCCCGCAGCAGCTGCTTGCCGGGGAACTCGAAGCGCGCGAAGACGTACGCGCCGGGGAGTGCGATCAGGAGCGTGAGCGCCGTGGACGCGCACGCCTGCCACGTGGTGAACCAGAGCACGTCGGCGATGTCGGGCCGGGTCAGCACCTCGGTGACCCGGCCGAACTGCCACCCCTCGTCGGTCTTGATCCCGCGGCCGACGATCGCGGCCACGGGGTAGGCGAAGAACAGCCCGAAGAAGGCGAGCGGCACGGCCATCAGCAGGAGCCGGACAGCCGTACCGCGCGCGCTCTCCTTCACGGGAGTGCTCTCGCGTCCTACTTCACGACGAGCGAGGACCATGCCTTGACCCACTGCTCACGGTTCTTGGCGATGGTCTCGGGAGCGACGTTCTCCGGCTTCTCGACGACCACGCCGTGCTTCGTGAACAGCTCCGGCAGCTTCGCGTCCTTGACCACCGGGTTCACGAACATCTGGAGCGGCATGTCCTCCTGGAACTTCTTGCTCAGCAGGAAGTCGAGGAGCGCCTTGCCGCCCTCCTCGTTCTTCGCTCCCTTGAGCAGGCCCGCGAACTCGACCTGCCGGAAGCAGGTGCCGGTGGCCACGCCCGTGGGGGCCTCGGCCGGCTGGGGCTCCCCGTACAGGACCTCGACCGGCGGGCTGGAGGCGTACGAGACGACCAGCGGCCGGTCGCCCTTGGCCTTCTTGCCGCCCGCGGAACCGGAGAAGCGCTCGTTGTAGGCCTGCTCCCAGCCGTCGACGACCTCGACTCCGTTGGCCTTCAGCTTGCTCCAGTAGTCCTTCCAGCCGTCCTCCCCGTACTTGCCGACGGAGGCGAGCAGGAAGCCGAGGCCCGGCGAGGAGGTCGCCGCGTTCTCGGTGACCAGCAGGTTCTTGTACTCGGGCTTGACCAGGTCGTCCAGCGTCTGCGGCGGGGCGAGCTTCTTGTCGGCGAAGTACGCCTTGTCGTAGTTGACGCAGATGTCGCCGGAGTCGATCGGGGTGACCCGGTGCTCCTTGTCGAGCACGTACTCGGGCTTCACGTCGGCCAGGCCCTTGGCCTCGTACGGCGTGAAGATCCCGTTGTCGAGGGCGCGCGAGAGGAGCGTGTTGTCCACACCGAAGAAGACGTCGCCGCGCGGGGAGCCCTTGGTGAGGATCTCCTGGTTGAGGGCGGCGCCCGCGTCCCCGGACTTCAGGACCTTGACGGTGTAGCCGCTCTGCTGCTCGAACTCCTTGAGGACCGTGTCGGTCACGTTGAAGGAGTCGTGCGAGACGAGCGTGACCGTCTTGGACTTCGGCGCACCGCTCGCGCCGGCCCCGGACTCGTCCTTGCCCTTGCCGCCGCCGCACGCGGCGAGCGTGCTGACACCGAGGGCCGCGGCCAGCGCCGCACCCGCGATCTTCCTGGTGGTGCTCACGGAACATTCCTCCTGGGTTGACCAGGAGAAGACGCGGCCCTGCCCGGGCGCTCCGGTGGAGCGGGGCGCCCGGGCAGGGCGCAACAGCTTGAGGTGGTGACCGAACTTCCTACCCAGAATGACCTGGGCAAGGTTCAGAGGGTCTGCGGCGTTGCCGCACTCTCAGCGCTGTGGCGCTCCCCTGTCGGAATATGAGTATTCAGATATACGCGGGTCAGCCTACCGCTCGCTCGCGGCGAGCTGACCGCAGGCGCCGTCGATCTCCTGGCCGCGGGTGTCCCGGACGGTCACCGGGACGCCGTGGCGGGCGATGGCCTCGACGAAGGCCTTCTCGTCCTCGGGACGCGAGGCGGTCCACTTGGAGCCCGGCGTCGGGTTCAGCGGGATCAGGTTGACGTGGACGCGCTTGCCCTTGAGCAGCCGGCCGAGGAGGTCGCCGCGCCAGGCCTGGTCGTTGATGTCGCGGATCAGGGCGTACTCGATGGAGATACGGCGGCCGGACTTCTCGGCGTACTCCCAGGCCGCGTCGAGGACCTCGCGGACCTTCCAGCGGGTGTTCACGGGGACGAGGGTGTCGCGCAGCTCGTCGTCCGGCGCGTGCAGCGAGACCGCGAGGCGGCATTTGAAGCCCTCGTCGGCGAAGCGCAGCATCGCCGGGACCAGGCCGACGGTGGAGACGGTGATCCCGCGCTGCGACAGGCCGAGGCCGTCGGGCTCGGGGTCGGTGAGGCGGCGGATGGCGCCGACGACCCGCTTGTAGTTGGCCAGCGGCTCGCCCATGCCCATGAAGACGATGTTGGACAGGCGGGCCGGGCCGCCGGGGACCTCGCCGTCGCGCAGCGCGCGCATGCCGTCGACGATCTGGTGGACGATCTCGGCGGTGGACAGGTTGCGGTCCAGGCCCGCCTGGCCGGTGGCGCAGAACGGGCAGTTCATGCCGCAGCCGGCCTGCGAGGAGATGCACATGGTGACCCGGTCGGGGTAGCGCATCAGCACGGACTCGACGAGCGTGCCGTCGTGCAGCTTCCACAGGGTCTTGCGCGTGGTGTCGTCGTCGCACGAGATGTGCCGGACGACGTTCATCAGCTCGGGCAGCAGCTCCTGCTGGAGCTTCTCCCGCGAGCCCGCCGGGATGTCGGTCCACTCGGCCGGGTCGTGCGCGTACCGGGCGAAGTAGTGCTGCGAGAGCTGCTTGGCCCGGAAGGGCTTCTCGCCGATCGCGGCGACCGCCTCGCGACGCTCCTCGGGCGTGAGGTCGGCGAGGTGCCGGGGCGGCTTCTTGGCCCCGCGAGGGGCGACGAAGGTGAGCTCTCCCGGGACAGGGCGGGCCATGGCTGGTACTCCTCGTAAGACGAAAGGCGCGCCGCAGAAGCAGCGCGCCTTTCAAGAGTAACCGCCCGGACCCACCCGGAGCCTTCGCACGTACGTCGTCCCAGCTCGGCGGGGTTGCCCCCGATGAACCGCCCGCCCGTCGGGAGCCGCGGGGCCCGGTTTCAGCCGGTGCCGACGAAAGCGGCGAGCAGCAGCCACACCACCGGGGCGGTCGGCAGCAGGGAGTCGAGCCGGTCCATGATGCCGCCGTGGCCCGGGAGCAGCGTGCCCATGTCCTTGATGCCCAGGTCCCGCTTGATCATCGACTCGCCGAGGTCGCCCAGCGTCGCGCTGACCGCGACCGCGAGACCGAGCAGCAGGCCCTGCCACCAGGCGCCCCCGTCGATCAGGAACTCCATGCACAGCGCCCCGGCCGCCATCGCGAAGGCCACCGCGCCGAACAGCCCCTCGCGGGTCTTGCCGGGGCTGATGCGCGGCGCCAGCTTGTGCTTGCCGAAGCGCCAGCCCACCGCGTACGCCCCCGTGTCGCTGACCACGGTCAGCAGCAGGAACGTGACCACGCGCTCCGGTCCGTCGTCGGCGGTGAGCAGCATCGCGACGAAGGTGGCCAGGAAGGGCACGTAGAAGGCCGCGAACACACCCGCCGTGACGTCCTTGAGGTAGTCCTCGGGCGGTTCGGTCATCCGCCAGACCAGGACGGCCAGCGCGGTCAGGGCCATGGCCACCCAGGCGCCCTCGGCCCCCCGGACGTATCCGGCGATGACCATGGCGGCGCCGCCGATCGCGAGCGGGACGAGCGGCGCCTTGATGCCCTTCTTCTCCTGGAGGCGGGAGGTGAGCTCCCACAGCCCGACGACGACCGCGACGACGATGACGCCGACGAAGACCGCCTTGACGATGAACAGCGAAGCGAAGATCACCGCACCGAGGCCGACACCGACCCCTATGGCGGCACGCAGGTCTCGCCCCGCCCGCTTCTTCGGCGGCGGCGTGGCGTCCTGCGGTGCCTGCGAGGGCGGGGACGGGGGGCTGGGCATGGGCTCCTGCGGCGGCGTCTCGGCGCGGAACGGGGGGCCGCCGTCGGCGGCCCCCCGATCGCGTGCTTCCCGGTCGTCGAAGTCACGGCCGGCGGCATCGGGCACGATGGGCATGGGCCGAGTGTGCGGGCCCACCAGCGCATCGTATGCGGGACCCGCCGGAACCGGCTCCGTGGCCCAGGGAGAGTCGTTCATCAGACTTCGAGGAGCTCGGCTTCCTTGTGCTTGAGCAGCTCGTCGACCTGCGCGACGTACTTCGCGGTGGTGTCGTCGAGCTCCTTCTCCGCGCGGCGCACCTCGTCCTCGCCGGACTCCTTGTCCTTGACGAGCTTGTCGAGGGAGTCCTTCGCCTTGCGGCGGACGGCGCGGATCGAGACCTTGGAGTCCTCGGCCTTGGTGCGCGCGACCTTGATGTACTCCTTGCGGCGATCCTGCGTCAGCTCGGGGAAGGTCACCCGGATGATGTTGCCGTCGTTGCTGGGGTTGACGCCCAGGTCGGAGTCGCGGATGGCCTGCTCGATGTTGCGCAGGGCGCTCTTGTCGAACGGGGTCACGATCGCCATGCGCGGCTCGGGCACCGAGAAGGACGCGAGCTGGTTGATGGGCGTGATGGCGCCGTAGTAGTCCGCCACGATCTTGTTGAACATCGCCGGGTGCGCACGACCGGTGCGGATCGCGGCGAAGTCTTCCTTGGCGACGACGACGGCCTTCTCCATCTTCTCCTCGGCCTCGAGGAGGATTTCTTCGATCACCACGTGCTCCTGCATGTCAGATATGGATGGTTCAGGCGGGCGGGGCGGGCTCGGCCCAGGGGGCCGGGCCCGGCGTCGAAACGCTCAGGCCCGGGTGCCCTGGTCGCTCACGAGCGTGCCGATCTTCTCACCCTTGACGGCGCGGGCGATATTGCCCTCGGCGAGCAGCTCGAAGACCAGGATCGGCAGCTTGTTGTCGCGGCACAGCGTGATCGCGGTGGCGTCGGCGACCTTGAGGTCGCGGGACAGCACCTCGCTGTACTCCAGCGCGTCGAACTTCACCGCGTCGGGGTTCTTCTTCGGGTCGGAGTCGTAGACCCCGTCGACGCCGTTCTTGCCCATGAGCAGGGCCTCGGCGTCGATTTCCAGGGCCCGCTGGGCGGCCGTGGTGTCGGTGGAGAAGTACGGCATGCCCATGCCGGCGCCGAAGATCACGACGCGGCCCTTCTCCAGGTGCCGTACGGCGCGCAGCGGGATGTACGGCTCCGCGACCTGGCCCATGGTGATGGCGGTCTGCACACGGGAGTCGATGCCTTCCTTCTCCAGGAAGTCCTGGAGGGCGAGGCAGTTCATGACGGTGCCGAGCATGCCCATGTAGTCGGACCGCGCACGGTCCATGCCGCGCTGCTGGAGTTCGGCGCCGCGGAAGAAGTTTCCGCCGCCGATCACGACGGCGATCTCCGCGCCGTCACGGACCACCGCGGCGATTTCGCGCGCGATGGCATGGACGACGTCGGGGTCGACGCCCAGTCCTCCACCACCGGAGAAGGCTTCGCCCGACAGCTTCAGCATGAAGCGGCGGCCCTTCTTGTCGTGGTCGCTCTTGTCGTCGGAAGCGGTGTGGGGGTCCACGCCCTGATTCATGGAGATCTCCTCGTGCACATACGAAGAAGGCCATTGCCGGTGGGTCCTCGCGGTTCCCTCTACGGCAATGGCCTCCTCGTCAGATCTGCGGTCGTTCCGCGCGCACGCGGACGACTGCTTCAGACCCTACCGGGGTCCGGTGTCCGTCGTTGTCAGGACGGACTCAGATGCCGACCTTGATGCGCGAGAAACGCACCAGGGTGACACCGGCCTCGTCCAGAACCTTCTGGACGGACTTCTTGGCGTCCAGCGCGTACGCCTGGCCAAGGAGCGTGTTGTCGCGGAAGAAGCCGTTGACACGACCCTCGACGATCTTCGGGAGGGCGGCCTCGGGCTTGCCCTCCGCGCGGGTGACCTCTTCGGCGACGCGGCGCTCGGACTCGACGACCTCGGCCGGGACGTCCTCGGCGGACAGCCACTTCGGCGCGAACGCGGCGATGTGCTGCGCGACGCCGCGGGCGACCTCGGCGTTCTCCTTGTCGAGCTCGACCAGGACACCGATCTGGAACGGCAGGTCGGGCATGGTGCGGTGCATGTACGACGCGACGTAACCGCCGGTGAACTGCGCGAAGCGGTCCAGGACGATCTTCTCGCCGAGGTTGGCGTTCGCCTCGTCCACGAAGGCCGTGACGGTCTTGCCGGGGGCGATCTCGGACGCGAGGAGCGTCTCGATGTCGGCCGGGGAGGTGGCGGCGACGTGCGCGGCCAGCTCGTTGGCGACGGCGAGGAACTTCTCGCCCTTCGCGACGAAGTCCGTCTCGCACTTCAGCTCGACGAGGACACCGGAGGTGTTGTCGTCGGCGATGAGGGAGACGACGGCACCGTTCTCGGCAGAACGGCCCTCGCGCTTGGCGACGCCCTTCTGACCCTTGATACGGAGCGCCTCGACGGCCTTGTCGACGTCGCCGTCGGAGTCGACCAGCGCGTTCTTGCAGTCCAGCATGCCGGCGCCGGTGAGCTCGCGGAGCTTCTTGACGTCAGCGGCGGTGTAGTTCGCCATGAGTCTGTGATTCTCTCTCGAAGTCGTAGATCTACGGGTGAACGGCGGAGGAGCGCGCTTGTGGCGCGGCTCCCCCGCCGTCATCGTCCGTGCTGCGAGTGCCCGGCGGATGAACGCCGGGCTCTCTCAGAGGGTCAGGCCTGCTCGGCGTCGGCGGCCGGAGCCTCGACGACGGCCTCGGCCTCGGGGGCCTCGACAGCGGGGGCCTCGACAGCGGCCTCGGCCGGGGCGGCCTCGGCGTCGTCGGCCTTCTTCTCGCCCTCAAGCAGGTCGCGCTCCCACTCGGCGAGCGGCTCGGCGGCGGCCTTCTCGCCCGGCTTCGAGTCACCGGTCGCAGCGCCGGAGCGGGCGATGAGGCCCTCGGCGACGGCGTCGGCGATCACGCGGGTGAGCAGGGTGACGGAGCGGATCGCGTCGTCGTTGCCCGGGATCTTGTAGTCGACCTCGTCGGGGTCGCAGTTGGTGTCGAGGATCGCGACGACCGGGATGTGGAGCTTGCGCGCCTCACCGACGGCGATGTGCTCCTTCTTGGTGTCGACGATCCAGACGGCGCTGGGAACCTTCGACATCTCGCGGATACCACCGAGGGTCTTCTCCAGCTTGGTCTTCTCGCGGGAGAGGACCAGGAGCTCCTTCTTGGTGAGACCCGAGGCGGCGACGTCCTCGAAGTCGATCGCCTCAAGCTCCTTCAGACGCTGGAGGCGCTTGTAGACGGTGGAGAAGTTGGTGAGCATGCCACCCAGCCAGCGCTGGTTGACGTACGGCATGCCAACGCGCGTCGCCTGCTCGGCGATGGCCTCCTGGGCCTGCTTCTTGGTACCGACGAACATGATGGAGCCGCCGTGGGCGACGGTCTCCTTGACGAACTCGTAGGCGCGGTCGATGTACGACAGCGACTGGAGCAGGTCGATGATGTAGATGCCGTTGCGCTCGGTGAAGATGAAGCGCTTCATCTTCGGGTTCCAGCGACGGGTCTGGTGACCGAAGTGGACGCCGCTTTCCAGCAGCTCCCGCATCGTTACGACGGCCATGGCCATCTCCTTGGTTTCTCGGTTTGGTTCCTGACGCCCCACCGCGTCCTGCCCCCGACGAAGGGGACCGAGAGACGCTTCCACCTGGCCTGATCGGCTGGTGCTGGGGCGTGCGAAGTCGACCCGGTGACCCGGATCGCCGTTAGAAGTGTACGGGACCGGGCGGTATGCCAGGTGACGCCGTTGTCCACAACCGGCCGGCCGTCCACAGGCCCGCTCACGCTCCGCGACCGGGCGGCAACCTGGACGGCATGACGACACTGCTGCTCACGCTGCTGCTGACCCTGGCCCAGGCCCTCGCACCCGCGGCCCGGCCGCTCCCGCCGCCCCTGGTGGTGACCCGCTGGTGGGATCCGCCCCCGACCCCGTACGCGGCCGGGCACCGCGGGGTGGACCTGGCCGCCCCGGTGGGCGCGGAGATCAGGGCGGTCGGCCCGGGGCGGGTGCACCACGCGGGCCCGGTGGCCGGGCGCGGGGTCCTGTCCCTGACCCTCCCGGGCGGCCTGCGCACCACGTACGAACCGGTCCGGCCGCTGGTCTCGGAGGGCGAGGAGGTCACGAGCGGCCAGGTGGTGGCGGTCCTCACGGAGGGCACACACTGCGGCGGTCCCTGTCTCCACTGGGGCCTCCTGTCGGGCACGACGTACCTGAACCCCTTGGCCCTCCTGCCGCGCCCGACACCGAGACTCCTGCCGAACGCGGCCCCGCTGCCGTTCCGGGCCTCAGCCCTGCACGCCCCGCAGGGCCATGGCCACGGCGGCTTCGGTGACCACGCCGGGATCCTCCGCGGCGCCCAGCTCGATGCGCCGGACAGCCGCATCGACGACCCCCTGCAGCAGCATCGCCGCGAGGCGGGGCTGCTCGTGGCCCAGGGCGCCCAGCGCCTCCACGATCATCGCCACGAGCCCGCCGTGCGCGGCGCGGATCTTCTCCCGCGCCCCCGCGTCCAGCTCACTGGCCGAGATCGCGACCACCGCCCGGTGCCGCCGGTCCCCGACCAGCCCCAGCTGGCTGCGCACGTAGGCCTCGACCTTGGCCTCGGGAGACCCGGCCCGCTCCATCGCCGCCTCGATCTCGGCGGCCCACACGGGGAAGTCCACCGCGCACAGCTCTTCGACCACGGCCGCGCGGGAGCGGAAGTACTCGTACACGGAGGACCGGGCAAGGCCCGTGCGCTCCGCCAGGGCGGGGAAGGTCAGCGCTTCCGTCCCGCCTTCGGACAACAGGGAGCGCGCGGCGTCCAGCAGGGCGCCGCGCTGCATCGACCGGTGCTCGGCCACGGAGGCCGCTCGAATCCTGGGCACACGTCCACTTTACGGAGGCGCCGCAAGCTCACCGGCCGACATCCGCCAGCTTGGCCCGCAGCTGGAGCACCGACTTGGTGTGGATCTGGCTGACCCGGCTCTCGGTGACGCCCAGTACGTTGCCGATCTCGGCCAGGGTGAGGCCTTCGTAGTAGTACAGCGTGACCACGGTCTTCTCGCGTTCCGGCAGGGTGTTGATCGCCCTGGCCAGGAGCCTGCGCAGCTCGCGGTCCTCGGCCACCTCCACCGGGTTGTCGGCGGCGGTGTCCTCCAGGGTGTCCATCAGCGAGAGGCGGTCGCCGCCCTCGCCGCCGACGTGCAGCAGCTCCTCCAGGGCGACCACGTTGGCCAGCGACAACTGACTGAACACGGCGTGGAGTTCCTCCACGGCGATGCCCATCTCGCCGGCGACCTCGTGCTCGGTCGGGGTGCGGCGCAGCTGGGCTTCGAGGGTGGCGTAGGCCCGCTCCACGGCCCTCGCCTTCTGCCGGACCGAGCGCGGGATCCAGTCCAGGGCGCGCAACTCGTCGATCATCGCGCCCCGGATGCGGGTGATCGCGTACGTCTCGAACTTGATGGACCGCTCGATGTCGAACTTCTCGATGGCGTCGATCAGCCCGAAGACCCCGGAGGAGACGAAGTCGGCCTGTTCCACATTGGGCGGCAGGCCCACGCTGACCCGGCCGGCCACGTACTTCACCAGGGGCGAGTAGTGCAGGATCAGCTGCTCCCGCAGCCGCTCGTCACCGCTCTCCTTGTACGAGCGCCACAGCACGTCGAGGGACGAGGGTGCGGTGGTCCGCACGCTGCCGCGGGCAGCGGGGGGCACCGCAGCGCGGTCAGACCCTGAGGTGTGCTGGGGCATGCTTCGCCTTTGCCGGAGCGGGATTCCTTGGGAGCGTAGCGTGACGGAAGTGTCGCGGTGCGCGAAGAGTACGGGATCGCGCATGGGCACCGGGGCGCCCTGACTCGCGCGGGCGACCCGGGACCGGCGCCTGGCGCTCGGTCCCGGCGGCTGCCACCGGGGAGACCGCGTCTCTCATCGGCTTCACTCTTTCACCGGAACACCCCAGGTCAATGACCGCCTCGCCGAGTGCCACCGGTTTGTGTGCCTCCTTCAGGTGATTGTGTGGTCAACTGCCAGCGCTCGCCCTGCCGTTCGACGAACCCCAGAGAGTGAAGTTCGTACAGTCTGCCGATGACTTCATCGGTGCCGGTGCCGGCGGCGAGGGCCACTTGGTCCGCGTGCGCGGGGCGGCCGACCGCCGGCATGGCTTCGAGGACGCGCGCGGTGTCCCGGTCCAGCAGGTCCCGGGCGAGCACCGGGCCGCGCCGCTCGGGGGCCAGTTCGCCCATGCCGCCGACGAGCTCGACCACTTCCGCGGCGTCCGTGACGAGCACGGCCTCACCGCGCAGCAGTTCGTGCACCCCGCCCGAGAGTCCGCTGGTGGCCGGGCCGGGGACGCCCATGGTGAACCGCCCGAGCCGCTGGGCCCGCCGGGCCGTGACCAGGGAGCCGCTGCGGTGGGCCGCCTCGACCACCACGGTGCCCCGGGTCAGTGCGGCGATGACCCGGTTGCGCAGCACGAACCGGGTCGGGCTCGGGTGGCTGCCGGGCGGCAGCTCCCCCAGTACGAGCCCCTGCGCGGCGATCCGGCCGAGCAACTCGGCGTGGCCGCGCGGGTAGGCGACGTCCACCCCGCAGGCGAGCACCGCGGCGGTGGCGCCGCCCGAGGCGAGGGCGCCCCGGTGGGCCGCGCCGTCGACCCCGTACGCCGCTCCCGAGACCACCACCCAGCCCCGCTCGGCGAGTCCGGCGGCCAGGGTCTGGGCCATGTGCGCCCCGTACGGGGTGCAGGCGCGGGCGCCGACCACGGCGACGGAGCGCAGCGCCCAGGTCCGCAGGTCCGGCCGGCCCCGCAGCCAGAGCCCGATGGGCCGGGCGTCGCCGAGGTCGTCCAGCTGGGTCGGCCACTGCGGGGTGCCGGGGCAGATGAACCGGCCGCCGTCGCGGGCGGCCGCCGCCAGATCCCGCCGGGGGTCGGCGAGCGCGGCCCGTCTGCGGTAGCCGGCGAGCCGCTGCTCCCCCACCCCGGCGAGCGCTGCCGCCGCGGTGTCCGGGCCGGTCAGCAGCCGTATCAGCCCGGCGGCGCCGTGCTCGCGCAGCCACCGCCCGCCGTGCTCGTCCCCGGGCTCCAGCACCCGGGTCAACGCGGCCCGCGCCAGCAACTCCGGGTCGGGCTCGACCTCCGGTCCCGCTCCGGGTGCCTCCTCGGGCCCCGCCGGGGCGCTCATGGCCGCGCCTCCATGGCCAGGGCGGCCCCGCGGGCGATGCCGGTGCGCAGTTCGAGGGCGACGGCCACGTCCAGGGCCTCGGGGCGGTCCCGGCCCCGCAGGTCGGCCACGGTCCAGGCCACCCGCAGCACCCGGTCCAGCCCGCGGGCGGTGAGCAGCCCGCGCTCCAGGTCCCGCTCGGCCTGGGCCAGCGCCCCGGGGGCCGCCTGCCACCGGGTGCGCAGCTCGTGCCCGGGCACCTCGGCGTTGAGCCGCCACGGGGTGTCGGCGAGCCGGGCCGCGCTGCGGTCCCTGGCCTCCCGCACCCGGTCGGCGACGACCGCGGTGGTCTCCCCGCGGCCCCCGCGCCCCAGCAGGTCGGAGCGGGTGACCGGCTCGACCTCCACCCGCAGGTCCACCCGGTCGAGCAGCGGCCCCGACAGCCTGGCCTGGTAGCGCCGGATCACCGAGGCCGGGCATTCGCAGCCGGCCCCGAGCAGGGTGTGCCGTCCGCACGGGCAGGGGTTCGCCGCGAGGACCATCAGGAACCTCGCCGGGAGCCGCACCACCCCTGCGGCCCGGGCGATCACCACGTGCCCCGATTCGAGGGGCTGGCGCAGCGCGTCCAGCGCCTTGGTGCTGAATTCGGCGGCCTCGTCCAGGAAGAGCACGCCGCGGTGGGCCAGGGAGACCGCCCCGGGCCGCGGCACGCCCGCTCCGCCGCCGACCAGGGACTGCATGGTCGCCGAATGGTGCGGCGCGCAGTACGGGGGCCGGGCGACCAGCGGTTCCCCTGGCGGCAGGACCCCGGCGACCGAGTGCACGGCCGTGACCTCCAGGGAGTCCTGCCGGCAGAGCGGCGGGAGGATCCAGGGGATCCGCTCGGCCAGCATCGTCTTGCCGGCTCCCGGCGGCCCGCTGAGGAAGAGGTGGTGGCCCCCGGAGGCAGCCACCTCCAGGGCCCGGCGGGCGCCGTGCTGCCCGGCGACATCGGAGAGGTCGGGGAAGTCCGGCGGCTCCCCCTCCCCGGCCCGGGGCCCGCCGCGGGAGATCCCGGTGCCGATGCCCGCGCCCGGGACCACCAGCCCGGCCAGCATCGGATCGGGCCGCCCCGCCTGATCCGGTGGTTCCTCCTCGGGGACCTCCCCGTCGGTGAGGACCGCGATCAGCCGGCGCAGGCTGCGCACCCCCAGCACGCTGACGTCGGGGACCAGCATGGCCTCTGCGGCGCACTGCTGCGGCACCACCACGTTGCGGTACCCGGCGTCGGCCGCCGCGAGGACCGCCGGCAGGACGCCCCGCACCGGCCGCACCCGGCCGTCCAGTCCCAGCTCACCGATGAGCACCAGATCGGCGATGACGGCGGGGTCGACCACCTCGGCGGCGCCCAGCACGGCGGCCGCGACCGCCAGGTCGAACCCCGCGCCCGATTTCGGCACGGAAGCCGGGCTGAGCCCGACCGTGAGCTTCTTCTGCGGCCAGGCAGCCCCCGAGTTCACGATGGCGGCCCGCACCCGGTCCCGGCTCTCGGTCAGGGTCTTGTCGGGCAGCCCCACCAGGGTGAAAGCGGCGAGCCCGGGCTCCAGATCGGCCTGGACCTCAACCACCACCCCGTCCACACCCACCAGGGCCACCGAGCAGGCTCGCGCGAACCCCATCACGCCACCCCCCGGACGTGCTCCACCACGGCCGCACCGCGCCGCGGCAGCAGGACCCCCACGAGATCGATCCGCACCCCGCCCGGGGGCGGCCCGCCGTGGTCGGCGAGCCAGCGCCCGGCGAGCCGGCGCAATCGCTCGGCCTTGCCGGGCCGGACGGCGGCCATGGGATGTTCGAAATCCCCCACCCGGCGCGTCTTGACCTCGCACACGACGAGGGCGTCCCCGTCCCGCGCGACGATGTCGATCTCGCCGCTGCGGCACCGCCAGTTCCGCGCGATCACCGTCATGCCGGCCTCGGTCAGCCGCCGCGCCGCGAGCTCCTCGCCGTAACGCCCCAACGCCTGCCGTGCCACGCCCTTCGCGTCCATCGGGCACCACCTCCGCCCCCGACGATCCCGCGGCCCCGCCCACCCTGTGGATCTTGGTGGACGGCGAGGGCATTGTGGACAACCCCCTCACCCCTCAGGGTGAAAACGGGAGGCCCCGGGCGGTGGTCGCGGGAGCGCGGCGGGCGGCGGCGAAGGGCCGGGCGTCAGCTGCCCGGCAGTTCGAGATCGCTCTTGTTGAGCTCCTCGATGTTCACGTCCTTGAAGGTCAGCACCCGCACCTGCTTCACGAAGCGGGCCGGCCGGTACATGTCCCAAACCCAGGCGTCGGCCATCGTGACCTCGAAGAACACCTCCCCCTGGACCGAGTGCACCTGCATCTCGTAGTCGTTCGTGAGGTAGAAACGACGTTCGGTCTCGATCACGTACTTGAACAGCCCGACGACGTCGCGGTACTCGCGATAGAGCTTCAGCTCCATCTCGGTCTCGTACTTCTCGAGGTCCTCGGCGCTCATGGCATGTTCCCCTTCAGCCGTGCGTCCCCCTATTGTGCGCCAGGCCCCTGCGCCCCTAGACGATTTCCGGGGCCAGGACCACCGGCGCACCCGGGGGACCGTCGTCGAGCAGCGTACGGAGCAGCTCGGCGAGTCTGGTCGGGTACACCGTCTCATGGGCCGAGAGAAGTTCCTCGGAGGTCCACCACCTGGCACCGCTGACGCTGCGCCGCTCCAGCTCGGTGAGCCCGCTCATCTCGGTACGCGTCCGCGTGGTCCGGGCCAGGTAGTACCACTCGTCCTGCTCCCAGCGCCGCCCGGCGAACGGGAACGAGCAGTACCGCTGCCACAGCACCGGACCCAGGTCCACGTCGGTGATCCCGGTCTCCTCGGCGAGCTCCCGCAGCGCGGCCTGTTCCCGGGTCTCGCCGCCTTCGAGTCCGCCGCCCGGGGTGAACCACCAGTGGTCCGCGGGATTGTCCGGTTCGAATCCGTGCAGCAGCAGGATCCGGTCCGCGGGGTCCAGCAGGATCACCCGGGACACCTTGCGGGGCCCGCCCGCGGCGGCCGCGTCAGCGGGCACCGGCCGGCTCCCGCCGGCGCCCGCGCCCCAGGACCCGTGCGACGGGCCCGTACGCGGCCCCCAGCACCACCAGGGCGGCTCCGGCCGTCACCGCGGCCAGCTGGAGGCGCAGCGGCCCCGGCCGGGAGGTCCCGCCGGGCAGGGAGGCGTACGTGCCGGGCCGCTGGATCATCTTCATCGAGGGCCAGGCGAGGGCGTCGACCCGGGCCTGGACCGCCGACCGGGGCACGGTGCCCTGGCCGGCCTCCTGGAGGTGGGCCCGGGAGTCGAGCGAGGCGGCGCGCCGGTCGCCGAGCAGGAAGAGGTTGCCCTCGGGCACCGTCACCTCGAACGGCGTGTCGGAGGCCGGTACCGCACCGGCGGCCGCGGCCTCCGCCGCGGGCTGGGCGAGTTCGAGGTACGGCTCGTCGAGCTCCTTGCCGTTCACCGTGAGCCGGCCGCCCGTGCCGCAGCACTTCACGGTGTCCCCGCCGATGCCGACGACCCGCTTGACCATGGGCGAGTCACTCCACATGTGGTCGGTGAACACGACCACGTCGCCGCGCCGCACCTCGCCGCCGTCGATCCGCTGCGCGAGCACCCGGTCGCCCGGCTGCACCGTGGGCGTCATCGAATCGGTCGGCACCGTGTACGGCCGGTAGACGAACGCCCCCCAGGCGAAGGCACCCAGGAAGAGCACAAAGCCGACGGCCACGGCGACTCCCGACAGCACATGGCCGAGACCGCCGCGGCCGTCCTTGCCACCGCGTATTCCTTCAGTACCGCTTGTCTGCGTTTTCAGCGTTTCGCCCATTGCAGCGCCCCCACACTTCCGGGATCGACGACCTGGGCGGCACCCTACCTGCCGGTAGTCCCGCTGGTCAGCCTCCGCCGGCGCCACATCACGACCGGAACCGCTCCGGCCAGGCCCAGCGCGGCCGGTCCGAGCCCGACGGGCGCGAGCCCGGCGGCCCCGAGGCCCATCGCGGTCGCCTTGGTCTGGTTCCCGATGCCCGGCTGGTCGAAGGTGTCCGGGATGGGCAGGGTCGCCCACCGGGTGATCGGCCAGGCCACGACCACGGCCCGCCCGACGACCTTGTCGACCGGCACGAAGCCCTGGGTGGAGTCCTGCATGTGGTAGCGGGAGTCCTGCGAGTTCTGCCGGTGGTCGCCCATCACCCAGATCTTGCCCTTGGGCACCGTGATCGGACCGAACGGGGCGTCGTCGCACGGGGTGTTGCCCGGGTAGATGTACGGCTCGTCGAGCTCCTTGCCGTTGACGACGACCGGTCCGCCCTTCTTGCACTCGACCGTGTCACCGCCGATGGCGATGGTCCGCTTGATCAGGTCCTTCTCGTCCGCGGACGGCATCAGGCCGATCTTGCTGAGGATCTGCTGGGCGAAGTTGGGCTCCGGGGTGGGCTCCCCGGCCAGCCAGCTCGCCGGGTCGTGGAAGACCACGACCTCCCCGCGCTCGGGCTCCGAGCCGAACCACGGGGTCAGCTTGTCCACGAGCACCCGGTCGCCGCGCTGCAGGGTGTTCTGCATCGAGTCGGACGGGATCGAGAACGCCTGCACCAGGAAGGTCTTGATCAGCAGGGCGAGCAGCAGGGCGATGCCGACGAGGAGCGGGAGCTCCTTCCAGAACGAACGGTGCGGCTTCGCCTCGGCACCACCGTCCTCGGCTTCGCGCTCGGCATCGTCCGGCCGCTCCTCGCCTTCATCGCGTCCGGATCGCGCGCCTACCGCCACATCCCCCACATCCACTCCTCAACCTCGCAGATCGCCGCCCGCGCCGAATCGGGTACGGGCCCTCCCCTCCCTTAACGAGCGGGAGTTCCCTAAGGCGCGGGAGACCGAGGACACACTATGCGAACGGCGGGCCGCGGCGGCGCCGTCGGCGGCCGCGTCGCCCGCTCGGGGCCGGATCGGGAACCGAACGGAAGGTCAGGGGCTGTTCGAGCTTGCGCCAGTGGTCGAACGGCCACGCGATGACGACGGCCTGGCCCACGACGCCCTTCTCGTCGATGGTGCCGTCGAAGGCCTCGTCGAGGTGGAAGCGGGAATCGGCCGAATTCGCCCGGTGGTCGCCCATCACGAAGAGCCGGCCGCGCGGCACCTGCACCTCGAACCGGATTTCGGACGGGGCGTTGCCGGGGCTCACGTACGGCTCATCGAGCGCCGTCCCGTTGACGGTGACGCGGCCCTTGGCGTCGCAGCACACGACGGTGTCGCCGCCGACGCCGATGACCCGCTTGATCAGGTCCTGTTCGTCGGCCGAGGGCAGCAGGCCGATGAAGGTCAGCGTCTGCTTGATCTGCTTGACGCCGACCGGGTCCGCGGGCGGGCGCGCGGCCTCGCCCTTGAGCCAGCCGCCGGGGTCCTTGAACACCACGACGTCGCCGCGCTCGACCTTGGAGCCGAACCACGGCGTCAGCTTGTCGACCAGTACGCGGTCGCCGATCCGGATCGTCTGCTCCATGGATCCGGACGGGATGAAGAAGGCCTGCACGAGGAAGGTCTTGAGGACGAGCGCGATGCACAGCGCCACGATGATCAGCAGCGGCACCTCGCCCACCCGCCGGGTGCGCCTGCGCCGCTTGACCCGCCGGGCCAGCCGGCGCCGCTCGGCGCGGCCACCGGTCTCGGCCGCGACGGGTTGCGCCTTGGCCCCTCGCCGCGACCCGGGCTCCCGCACGGGCCGCTCGGGGACCGCGGCGGACTCGGGCTCCCGCCGGGGCTCGGGGCCGCCCGGAGTCTCGGGTGCACGCCAGAACCGCGGCGCGGGCGGGGGCTGGGGCGTCGGCCTCGGCTCGGGCTCCGGGTCCGGCTCGGGGGCCCGGCCGCCTCTGGGCCGCCCCCGGCTACCCATGACCGCCACCGGAGGACGGTGTCGCCGCGGGAGCCGACCCCCACCGCGAAACCGGCCAGCCGATCCAGTCGGCCCGCCCGATCACCTTCTCCACCGGCACCATCCCCCCGCCCGGTTCCCCCAGGTGGTCCCGGGAGTCCCGGGACTGGGAACGATGATCACCCATGACCCACAGGGTCCCAAGGGGTACGACGATCCGGAAGGGCACCTTCGAAGGCGCGTCGCCGGGGTAAAGGTACGGCTCCTCCACGGGCACCCCGTTCACCTTGATCCGCCCCCCGGCGTCACAGCACACCACGTCGTCCCCGCCGACGCCCACGACCCGCTTCACGAAGTCCGTCTCGGACGGCTCGCCGATCCCGAGCGCGGAGGCCGCGCCGTGCAGGGCCTCGCCGATCGGCTCTCCGCCGGCCCGCTCCCGCACGAAGGACCCCGTGCCGTCGAAGACCACCACGTCCCCGCGCTTCGGCCCGTCGCCGAAACGGTACGCCAGCTTGTTCACCAGCACCCGGTCCCCGACCTGGAGCGTCGGCTCCATCGACCGGCTCGGGATCTGGAAGGGCTGTACGACGAAGTTGCTGACCAGCAGCAGGAAGCCCGTGCAGAGCACGCCGAGCACCGCGGCTCCGCGCAGCGTCAGGAGGGCCCGCCAGGCGGGCAGCGCACGGCGCCCCCGCAACGCAGAACGCGGCCGCCCCTCCCCCGTGTCGGGGGAGGAGTGGCCGCGCTGTGTGAGCTCTGCTTCGGTGTCCATCAAGGGGGAGCCTATCCGGCCGCCCCCGGGACCCGGAGATGAGATCAGCGGTCGCGCTTCTCCTTGATCTTCGCGGCCTTGCCGCGGAGCTCACGGAGGAAGTACAGCTTGGCGCGACGCACGTCACCGCGGGTGACGAGCTCGATCTTCTCGAAGATCGGGGAGTTCACCGGGAAGGTGCGCTCGACGCCGACGCTGAAGGAGACCTTCCGGACGGTGAAGGTCTCGGAGACGCCAGAGCCCTGGCGACGGATGACAACACCCTTGAACTGCTGGATACGGGAGCGGTTGCCCTCGATGACGCGGACGTGCACGTTGATCGTGTCACCCGGGCGGAAGGCCGGGACGTCGGAGCGGATCGAGGCGGCGTTGACGCCATCGAGCAGGTGAGACATGTTCTTCGTCTGCTTTCTTCGCACGACGCCACAGGCCGCCGGTGCGGGTTTCCGGAGAGAATTCGGGAGCCGCGACACTCGGCGGGCGACTGTCCCCCTGTGGCAGGGGCGCACGCGAGCACACAGCAGCCGCCTATTCTTCCACGGCCTCCGGCCTACGCCAAAATCGGCCGTCGGCGGTGGGCCGCCAGCCCAGGATGCTCAGGATCTCGCGGTCCTTCTTGTCGAAGGCCGAGGCCGCGCAGCGCTCGATCAGATCGGGGCGGTGGCGCGCCGTACGGCGGAAGGCCTCGTCCCGGCGCCAGCGGGCGATCTTCCCGTGGTGGCCGCTGAGCAGCACGTCCGGGATGCCCCGGCCGCGCCACTGCGGGGGCTTCGTGTAGACCGGCCCCTCCAGCAGGTTGGCCATCTCGCCGGGCGCGAAGGAGTCGTCGCGGTGCGATTCGGCGTTTCCGAGCACTCCGGGCAGCAGCCGGGCCACGGCCTCGGTGACCACCAGGACGGCGGCCTCGCCGCCCGCCAGCACGTAGTCGCCGATGGAGACCTCGTAGACCGGCATGCGGGTGGCGTACTCGTCCATGACCCGGCGGTCGATGCCCTCGTACCGGGCCGGCGTGAAGATCAGCCAGGGCCGCTCGGAGAGCTCGACGGCCAGCTCCTGGGTGAAGGGACGGCCGCTGGGCGTGGGTACGACCATGACCGGGCCGCGCGCGCCAGACTCGTATCCGTCGGCCAGGGCCTCGTCGAGGGCCTCCCCCCACGGCTCGGTCTTCATGACCATGCCGGGGCCGCCGCCGTACGGGGTGTCGTCGACCGTGTTGTGCCGGTCGTACGTCCAGTCCCGCAGGTCGTGGACGTGTACGTCGAGCTGCCCGCGGGCCCGCGCCTTGCCGACGAGGGAGACGTTCAGCGGCTCCAGGTACTCGGGGAAGATCGTGACGACGTCGAGACGCATCAGGCTTCTTCCCCGGCCTCGGCGCCGTCGTCACGCGTGGAGACGATCTCGGCCCGGTCGTCGATCAGCCCGGGCGGCGGCGTGATGACGCAGCGCTGCTCCTCCAGGTCGATCTCGGCGACGATCTCCTCGACGAACGGGATCATCACCTCGGTGCCGTCGGGGCGCTCGACGATGAAGAGGTCCTGCGAGGGCAGGTGGGAGATCTCGGTGATCCGGCCGATCTCGGTACCGTCCTCCAGCACCACGTCCAGGTCCATCAACTGGTGGTCGTAGTACTCGTCTTCTTCCTCGGGGAGCTCCGAGGGGTCGACGTCGGCGATCAGCAGGATGTTGCGCAGCCCCTCGGCGGCGGTGCGGTCCTTGACGCCCACGAAGCGGAGCATCAGCCTCCCGCTGTGCACGCGGCCCGTCTCGATGGTCAGCGGACCCGCCGACGCCGGTTCGGTCCGCAGAACGGCACCGGGCGAGAGCCGCAGCTCCGGCTCGTCGGTCCGCACCTCGACGCTGACCTCACCCTTGATCCCGTGGGCGCGGCCGATCCGCGCGACTACCAGCTCCACCTAGTTCTCCTGTTCAGACGACGACGGGCCGGGGCGGGCACGAATGCCCTCCCCGGCCCGTGCCGGTGATTCACGTTCTCAATGAACCAAGTCTCAGCGGACCTGGTCCACGTCGACGAGGTCGACGCGGATCCCCCGGCCGCCGATGGCGCCCACGACGGTACGCAGAGCACGTGCGGTGCGGCCGTTGCGGCCGATCACCTTCCCGAGGTCGTCCGGGTGGACCCGGACCTCGAGCACCTGCCCACGACGCAGGTTGCGCGAGGCGACCTGCACTTCGTCGGGGTTGTCCACAATGCCCTTTACGAGGTGCTCAAGAGCCTCCTCGAGCATGATCAGGCCTCGGTCGACTCGGCGGCGGCCTCAGCCTCGTCCGCCTTCTTGTCGGCCTTCTTCGCCTTCTGCGTGATGGCCTCGCCCTTGGTCTCGCCGATGCCCTCAAGGGCCTTGGCGAACTCGTCGAAGGAGCGACGCTTGCTCTCCTTCGTCTCCGGCTGCAGCAGCGGCGCGGGGGCCGGGAGGCCCTTGTGCGCCTGCCAGTCACCGGTCAGCTTCAGGATGGCGAGCACAGCCTCGGTGGGCTGGGCGCCGACCGACAGCCAGTACTGCGCACGCTCGGCGTTGACCTCGATGCGCGACGGGTTGTACGTCGGGTGGTAGATACCGATCTCTTCGATCGCGCGACCGTCCCGGCGGGTGCGGGCGTCGGCGACGACGATGCGGTAGTGCGGCTGGCGAATCTTGCCGAGGCGCTTGAGCTTGATCTTGACTGCCACTGGAGTGGTGTCTCCTGAACTTGACGTGGTTGGGCACATGAGATGCCACGTGGGGTTGCGGTACTCGGGTGCCCGATGGACGCGTCAGCCGGAGGAGAGAGGGGTCCTATGCGACTGTCGAGTACAGCTAGCCATTGTGCCACATGCCTGCGGCGCTTCTCGCGGGGAGTCGGCCGGGCTCAGGAGGCGGCCGCCGAGACGGCGATCTCGGGGATGCGGAACGGCTTCATACAGCCGCCGCACACGATCGGCGCCTGGGCCAGCACGGAGGGGACCACCCGCACGTTGCGCCCGCAGTCGCAGACCGCCTTGACGCGGACACCGCCACCCGAGGAGCCGTGCCGGGCGGCCGGCCCGCGGAAGCTGCGCTTGGTGTCGGCGGCCGTCGCGGCCGTGTGCGCCTTCAGCGCGCGCTGCAGCCGCTCCATGGTGGGGCGGTAGCGCTTCTTCGCCTCGGGATTGAGCGAGACCAGCGAGAAGCCGCTGCTGGCGTGCGGCTCGTCGGAGTGGTCCAGCCCCATTTCCTCGGCGATCGCGAGGAATCTGCGGTTGTGGTAGCGGCCTGCCCGCGAGGTGTCGCGCACTCCGCGGGCGGCTGCGATGCCGTGGACTGCCTCGTGCAGCAGTCGCTCGAAGGAGAGCTCGGCGCCGCAGGCGGACGAGGACTCTCCGATCAGGGACTCGGGCGCGGCAAGGTCAGGCAGCTCGGGGTGGTACCGCTGAATGTCGGCCCACGCCTGCGCCAGCTCTGCGGCGAGAACAGGTGGTGTCGTGCTCACGTCGTGACAACGAGCCGGGGTGCCCCGGTGTTCCGATTCCGGGCCATTCCAAATTTTTTGCACGTACCAGTCAGTTCAGTCTCATGCGTCCCGACGAGGACGGGTGCGCCGATCCCAGGATGAGTCGGTACGTAACGTCGACCAAAAGGACCGGCCCCGGCGCGCGGCTCGTGCCGTGCGCCGGGGCCGGTCCCCGGTCGGACTGCAGCGATCAGTACGAGCGCGCGACGATCGCGAGCGTACCGGGGGCATCGTCCGTCTCCGGAACCGACCCGTCCTCGGCGATCAGGCAGCGGACCGAGACGGCCTGCTCGGCCAGCTTGGCCTCGCCCTCGGGGCCGAGGTCGGCCCACGGGATCCGCGCCCAGCCGCCGGCGACGGCGGCCTCGGCGGCCTCCTCGATGGTGGAGACGTCGGAGGTGCGGGCCAGGCGGCGCTCGCGGGACTCGCGCAGC
This sequence comes from Streptomyces sp. NPDC051109, assembly GCF_044455885.1. NCBI lineage: Bacteria > Bacillati > Actinomycetota > Actinomycetes > Kitasatosporales > Streptomycetaceae > Streptomyces > Streptomyces sp. NPDC051109. The sequence continues at coordinate 436,923 of NZ_JBITFF010000005.1, read as the reverse complement.
AGCTGCGCCTGGTCCTCGTCGAGGACCTTGGGCAGCAGGTCGGCGAGGGCCTCGATCTGCACGGGCTCCTTGCCGCCCGGGATCCGGCGGGCCAGCATCGCGGTGCCGGCCTCCAGGTCGCGGGGGCCGATCTCGACGCGGACCGGTACGCCCTTGAGCTCCCAGTCCACGGCGCGGCGGCCGAAGGGGGTGTCGACGCGGTCGTCGACGTGGACGCGGATGCCGGCGGCCTTCAGCTGCGCGCCGAGCTCGCGGACCTTCGTGACGGCCTCGTCGCCCTTGATCGCCATGACGACGACCTGGATGTGCGCGAGGCGCGGCGGGACACGGAGGCCGTTGTCGTCGCCGTGGGACATGATCAGGCCGCCGACCATGCGGGTCGAGACGCCCCACGAGGTCTGCCAGACGAGCTCCTGCTTGCCTTCCTTCGACAGGTACTGCGTGTTGAAGGCCTTGGCGAAGTTGGTGCCGAGCTCGTGGCTCGTGCCCAGCTGCAGGGCCTTGCCGTCGCCCATCATGCCTTCGAGGGTGAGGGTGTTGATGGCGCCGGCGAAGCGCTCCTTGGCGGTCTTGCGGCCGAGCACGACGTCGATGCCGAGCACGTTCGTCATGAAGTCGCCGTACACGTCCGTGTGGATGCGGGCCGCGTAGTCGCGGGCGTCCTCGTACGTGGCGTGGGCGGTGTGGCCCTCCTGCCAGAGGAACTCACTCGTACGGAGGAAGACGCGCGGGCGCATCTCCCAGCGGACCACGTTCGCCCACTGGTTGATCAGAAGGGGCAGGTCGCGGTAGCTCTGGACCCACTTCGAGAAGTAGTCGTTGATGATCGTCTCGGAGGTGGGCCGGACCACGACCGGCTCTTCCAGCTCCTTGCCGCCGCCGTGCGTGACGACGGCGAGCTCGGGGGCGAAGCCCTCGACGTGCTCGGCTTCGCGCGTCAGGTACGACTGCGGGATGAACAGCGGGAAGTACGCGTTCTGGGCGCCCGCGTCCTTGATGCGCGCGTCCATCTCCTGCTGCATCCGCTCCCACAGCCCGTAGCCGTACGGTCGGATGACCATGGTGCCGCGTACCGGACCGTTGTCGGCCAGCTCGGCCTTGTTGATCAGATCCTGGTACCAGCGGGGGAAATCCTCCGCCTGGGGGGTGAGAACGGGTGCCTTTGCCATGGCGCGAATGGTACGGCGCCGGGCGCGCCGAGCGTGAATCGGGTGGCGCACTCCTCTGGACGCGGGGGCGAATGGGGAGTTCTCTGGCAACGGGGGCACGGGGGCGACAAGGAATCAGGAGCGCTCTTTCGATGACACCGACGCCGACGGCGACGCTCGTCGCCCGGGACTGGGCGGAGATCCAGGAACGGATGCTGGTACCGCTGTACGAAGCGGTCTACGACCGGCTGGAGGTCGGGCCGGGCGACCGGCTGCTCGGCCTGGACTGCGGGTCGGGCCTGGCCCTGCTGCTGGCCGCGGGGCGGGGCGCCGCCGCCACGGGGGTGGAGGCGGATCCGGCGCGGCGTGCGCTGGCGCGCGAGCGGCTGCTGGAGGTGGTCCCGGCCCCGCCGGACGGCGCGCGCCCGTACGACGTGCTGCTGGCCTTCTCGCCGTCCTCGGCGGCCCTGGGCGCGGCCCTGCCGGCGGTCCGGCGGGGCGGGGCGGTGGTGCTGGCCGACTGGGGCCCGGCGGAGCGGTGCACGGTGCCCGCGGTCCTGGGCGGCGGTCCCGCGCCGCGGGACCTGGACGCGGCGGTGGCGCGGGCCGGGCTCGCGCCCGACGGATCGGGACGGGTGTTCTGCCCCTTCGGGTACGCGGACGTGGACAGCGCGGTCCGGGGGCTGCTGTCGACGGGGCTGTACGAGTCCTCGTCCGATCCGGCGCAGGTGGAGAAGGAGCTGACCGAGGCGCTTCACCCGTACGAGCGGCCGGACGGCGCCGTGTGGCTGCCGAACATCTTCCGCTACGTGATCGCCAGGGTGCCGTAGCCGCGGCGGCCGCGGGGGGCCCGGGCCGCTACTTCGCCTCCTTCGAGAGGCGGGGGACGCCCGCGGCCTCGTAGGCGGCCGGCTCGTCCAGCGTCTCGTTCGCCAGCAGGGCCTCGGTCAGCGCGTCGAGTTTCGGCCGGTGTTCGCGCAGCAGCCGGCAGGCCTCCGCGTAGCACTCGTCGACGATGCGCCGCATCTCGTGGTCCACCGTGTCCAGGGTGGCGGGGGCGGCCAGGAGCCCGTACGGACTCTGCGCGTCCGCCGGGATCGCCGTGAGGCGGCCGACGCGCTCGCTCATGCCCCAGCGGCCGACCATGCCGCGGGCGAGGTTGGTGACCTGTTCCAGGTCGTTCTCCGCGCCCGTGGTGATGACGTCGAACACGACGTGCTCGGCCGCCATGCCGCCCAGCGCGCCGATGATGCGGCCGCGCAGGTACTCCTCCGTGTACGAGTAGCGGTCCGCGTCGGGGGTGGAGAGGGTGACGCCGAGTGCCCGGCCGCGCGGCACGATCGTGATCTTGCGGACCGGGTCGGCGCCCGGCTGGAGCATGCCCAGCAGGGCGTGGCCGCTCTCGTGGTAGGCCGTGCGGCGGCGCTCCTCCTCCGGCATGACCAGGGACCGGGCGGCGCCCAGCTGGACCTTCTCCAGGGCGTCCATGAAGTCGGCCTGGGTGACCTGGCTCTGCTTGCGCTTCACCGCGAGGAGGGCGGCTTCGTTGGCCAGGTTGGCGAGGTCCGCGCCGGTCATGCCGGGAGTGGTGCGGGCCACCTGGTCGAGGTCCGCGTCGGCGGCGAGCGGGATGTCCCGGGTGTGGATGCGCAGGATGGCCTCGCGCCCGGCCCGGTCGGGCGGGGAGACCGACACCGTGCGGTCGAAGCGGCCGGGGCGGGTGAGCGCCGGATCGAGGACGTCGGGCCGGTTGGTGGCGGCGAGGACGACGACGCCCTCCGAGCCGGAGAAGCCGTCCATCTCGGTCAGGATCTGGTTCAGGGTCTGTTCGCGCTCGTCGTGGCCGCCCATGGCGGCCCCGCCGCCGCGGGCCCGGCCGATGGTGTCGATCTCGTCGATGAAGACGATCGCGGGGGCCACCTTCCGCGCCTCGGAGAAGAGTTCGCGGACCCGGGAGGCACCCACGCCGACGATCATCTCGATGAACTCGGAGGCGGAGGCGGAGAAGAAGGGCACCCCGGCCTCGCCCGCGACCGCCCGCGCCAGCAGCGTCTTGCCCGTGCCGGGCGGTCCGGCGAGCAGCACCCCGCCGGGCATCCTGGCGCCCAGGGCCCGGTACTGCTGGGGGTTCTTGAGGAAGTCCACGACGTCGTTGAGCTCGCCCTTGACCTCGTCGATGCCGGCCACGTCGGCGAAGGTGGTGCGTTTGCCGGCCTCCAGCTCGACGGGCTTGGGCGGCTGTTTGCGGCCCAGCCCGCCGACGCCGCCCATGGCCGAGCCCATGCGGCGGGCGATGAACACCCACAGGAGGACCAGCAGCAGCATCGGGGCGAGCGAGATCAGCAGATTGGCCAGGAAGCTGCGCTGGACGACGACCGGGGAGGCCGTGACGACGACGTTGTGCTTGCTGAGGTTCGCCCACAGGTCGTCGTCGGCGAAGGCCGGGCGCTGGGTGACGAACTTCGTGTAGTCGCCCTTGTCGCCGTCGGGCAGCGGCTGTTTGTTCTTCAGCTCGCCCTGGATGGCGTCGCCCTTGGAGTAGATCTTCGAGACGTTGCCGTCGGCGACCTGCTTGCTGAACTCCGTGTACGAGACGGTCGGCTCGTCGCCCTCGTTGAAGAACGACAGGACCACGTTGGCGAGCAGGAAGACGATCAGGGCGGCGAGGACCAGTCCGCGCCATCCCCCGGGCATCTTCCTCTTGGGCGGCGGTGCGGGCGGCGCGCCCTCGGAACGCCAGGGCGTGTCGGCGCGTTCGCGAGGCGGTACGGGGGTGGGGCTGGGCACGTGGCCTCCTTACTGCCGTCCTCGTGGCCGACCATAAGGGATATAGCGCACCATTGCGCCCGCAGGACGTACGCGGAAGGGCCCCGGCGGGATGATCCCGCCGGGGCCCTTTCCGTGCGTCCTCGTAGGGCTGCGGCCTACTTCATGAACTTCTTGAACTCGTCCGGAAGGTCGAAGTCCTGGCCGGGCCGGTCACCGCCGGCGGGAAGGCCGAACGGGCTGCCGCCGGTCGCGGGCGGCGCGCTCTGCGGGCCCTGCTCGCGGCGGGCGGCTGCCGCCGCCTCCTCTTCCTTGCGCTTCATCGGGTTGCCGCTCTTGCGCTTGCCCTTGGCCTGCTTGATCTGCTTCTTCTGCCGGCCGGGGCCGCCGCCCATCCCGGGGATGCCCGGCATCCCGGGCATGCCGCCGCCCTGGGCCATGCGGGACATCATCTTGCGGGCCTCGAAGAAGCGCTCGACGAGGTTCTTGACGGCGCTGACCTCGACGCCCGAGCCCTTGGCGATACGGGCGCGGCGCGAGCCGTTGATGATGTGCGGGTCGTGGCGCTCGGCCGGGGTCATCGACTTGATGATCGCGGCGGTGCGGTCGACGTCCCGCTCGTCGATGTTGTTGATCTGGTCCTTGATCTGCCCCATGCCGGGGAGCATGCCGAGCAGCTTGGAGATGGAGCCCATCTTCCGGACCTGCTCCATCTGGGCCAGGAAGTCGTCGAGCGTGAACTCCTTCGGGCCCTTCTGCAGCTTGGCCGCCATCTTCTCGGCTTCGGCCTGGCTGAAGGTCTTCTCGGCCTGCTCGATGAGGGTGAGCATGTCACCCATGTCGAGGATCCGGCCCGCCATGCGGTCGGGGTGGAACGCGTCGAACTCGTCGAGCTTCTCGCCGTTCGAGGCGAACATGATCTGCTTGCCGGTGACGTGCGCGATGGAGAGCGCGGCACCGCCCCGGGCGTCGCCGTCGAGCTTGGAGAGCACGACGCCGTCGAAGCCGACGCCGTCGCGGAAGGCCTCGGCGGTGTTGACCGCGTCCTGGCCGATCATGGCGTCGACGACGAAGAGGATCTCGTCGGGGCTGACGGCGTCGCGGATGTCCGCGGCCTGCTGCATCAGCTCGGAGTCGATGCCGAGGCGGCCGGCGGTGTCGACGATGACGATGTCGTACTGCTTGGTGCGGGCGTACTCGATGGAGTCCTTGGCCACCTGCACCGGGTCGCCGATGCCGTTGCCCGGGGCGGGCGCGTAGACCGCGACGCCCGCGCGCTCGGCGACGACGCTCAGCTGGTTGACGGCGTTGGGGCGCTGGAGGTCGCAGGCGACGAGCAGCGGGGCGTGGCCCTGGCCCTTCAGCCAGAGGCCGAGCTTTCCGGCGAGGGTGGTCTTACCGGCGCCCTGGAGACCGGCGAGCATGATCACGGTGGGCGCGGTCTTGGCGAAGCGCAGCCGCCGGGTCTCGCCGCCGAGGATCGAGACGAGCTCGTCGTTGACGATCTTGAGGACCTGCTGGCCCGGGTTCAGGGCCTTGGAGACCTCTTCGCCGCGGGCGCGCTCCTTGACGTTCGCGATGAAGGAGCGGACGACGGGGAGGGCGACGTCGGCCTCGAGGAGGGCGATACGGATTTCCCGCGCCGCAGCGTCGATGTCCTGCTCGGAGAGGCGGCCCTTGCCCCGGAGGGACTTGAAGGTCGCGCTGAGGCGGTCGGAAAGCGTATCGAACACGGTGGTCGCGATTCCTCGGGTCGGGGGCGTGTGGTCGCCCCCCAGGGTATCGGGCCCTCCCCCCGTCCGGGGACCCCGCCTGTTTCCGGCCCCGGGGCTCCCCCCGGACACCGAGCGGCGGCCCCCGGCCCGGGTCATCGGAGGGCGGCCTCCAGGGTGGCGGCCAGGGCCGCCGCGGCGGCCGGCGGCAGCGGTTTGCCGTCGGGGTCGACCACGTACAGCGAGTCCACCGCGTTGGCGCCCAGCGTCGAGACGTGCGCGCTGCGCACCCGCACCCCGGAGGATTCCAGGGCGCGCCCGATCCGGTGGAGCAGGCCCACCGCGTCCGGAGCCCGCACCTCCAAGACCGTGGCCAGCGAGGAGACCTCCGGGACCACCGTCACCCGGGGCGGCGGCGGGACCACCCCGCGCCGCCGCGGGTACGCAGCCTCGCGGTCCGCCAGCTTCGCCGGGACGTCCAGCGAGCCGTCCAGCGCCCGGATCAGGTCCGTCCGCAGCCGCGCCGCCTCCGGCAGCGCCCCGTACTCCGCCGCCACCCGCCAGCGCAGGACCAGCACCTCGCCCGTCAGTTCCGCCAGCTCCAGCGAGCGCAGGTCCGCGGCCCGGACCGTGAGCCGGTGCAGGGCCAGTACGCCGGCCACCGCGGGGAGCACCCCCGGCTGGTCCGGGACCGCCACCACCAGCTCGACCCCGACCGCGTCGTCCTCCTCCTGGCGGGCGTGCAGCGCCAGCACCGGCTCCCCGGTGCGCAGCGCCTCCACCGCGAGGCGTTCCTGGTCGGTCGTCGCGATGGCCGGCTCGGCCGCGGCGGGCGGCGCGCCCCGCAGCACCGAGGCCACCCGCGCCACCAGGTCCGCCACCAGCGAGCCCCGCCACGTGCTCCACGCCGCCGGGCCCGTGGCCAGCGCGTCCGCCTCCGTCAGCGCGTGCAGGACCTCCAGCGTGCCGAGCGACCCCACGGCCTCCGCGACCGACCGGACCGTCGCGGGGTCGTCGAGGTCGCGCCGGGTCGCCGTGTCGATCAGCAGCAGGTGGTGCCGTACGAGCACGCCCAGCACGGAGGCGTCCCGCTCGTCGAAGCCCACCCGTACGGCCACGTCGTGGGCGATCGTCTCGCCCGCCACGGAGTGGTCCCCCGGCCAGCCCTTGCCGATGTCGTGCAGCAGGGCGGCCATCAGCAGCAGGTCGGGCCGGCTGACCCGGCGGGTCAGGGCGGAGGCCCGTACCGCCGTCTCCACCAGGTGCCGGTCCACCGTCCAGGTGTGCACGGGATTGCGCTGCGGGCGGCACCGCACCCGTTCCCAGTCGGGGAGCAGCCGGGTGATCAGCCCCTCCGCTTCCAGGGCCTCCCAGACCGCGACGGTCGGCTCCCCCGCCCCCAGCAGGGTCAGCAACTGCTCGCGCGCCTCGGCGGGCCACGGCACCGGCAGCGGCTTCGCCTGCGCCGCGAGCCGTCGTACGGCGTGCAGCGACACCGGCAGCCCGGCCTGCGCGGCCGCGGCCCCGAAGCGGAGCGCCAGTACCGGATCCCGGTCGGGCCGGGCGGCCAGGGCCAGGACGGCCTCGCCGTCCGACTCCACGACGCCCTCGGCGAGCGGCGCCCGCTCGGCCGCAGCGGCCCCCCGCGATCCCAGCAGCCCGCGCAGCCTCGGCCGGGCCGCCCGGGCCCGCAGGACCCGTCCGACCTCCCGCCAGGTCACGTCCCCGGCGTACGCGACGACCCGCGCGGCCTCGTACACCTCGCGCAGCAGTGCGTCTGCGTCGAGCAGCCCCAGCTGGGCCGCGACCTGGTCCTGCTCCTGGAGCGCGAGCCGGTCGGTCGCCCGGCCCGTCACCAGGTGCAGGGCGTCCCGCGCGTCGAGCAGCCGCCGGCGGGCGTCGGCCAGCCCTTCGCGCGGGGCGTCGGCCAGCCAGGACGCGGCGACCGCCCGCAGCGCGGTGGCGTCGCGGAGTCCGCCGCGGGCCTCCTTGAGGTCGGGTTCCAGCAGGAAGCGCAGCTCCCCCGCCCGCTCGGCCCGCTCCCGGCACAGCGCGTGCAGCTGCGGGAGCCGCTTGGCGGCCTGGTTGCGCCAGTCGGCCAGCACCGAGGTGCGCAGGCCCGCGAGGAGCCCCGCGTCGCCCGCGACCGGCCGGGCGTCCAGCAGCCCCAGGTGCACCTTGAGGTCCTCGGCGGCGGTCTTGCGGGCCTCGGCCGGGGTCCGCACCGAGTGGTCGAGGGCCACGCCCAGGTCCCACACGGGGTACCAGATGCGGTCGGCCAGCGCGCTCAGCGCCCGCGGCTCCGCCTTGCCGTCGTGGAGCAGCAGCAGGTCGAGGTCGCTGCGCGGGGAGAGTTCGGCCCGCCCGTAGCCGCCGACGGCGACGAGGGTGGCGCCCCGGACCCCGGTCTCCCGCAGGGCCGTGGCGAACAGGGCGTTCAGCCAGTCGTCGGTCAGCCCGGCCAGCGCGGAACGCCGCGAAGGCCCGGACCGCGACTCCTCCTGGAGGAGTCGCAGCCGGGCCGCGGCGTAACCGCTGGGTCCCGAGGCGGACGGTTCGTCGGAATCACTCATCGTGGTCTCTTCGACGCTCGTCACCCAGGAGCTCCCGTCGCCTAAAGCGCTTCCGCGCCGCGCTCGCCGGTGCGGACGCGGATGACCGCGTCCACGGGGACGCTCCACACCTTGCCGTCACCGATCTTTCCGGTGCGGGCGCCCTGGACCAGGACGTCCATCACCGCTTCGGCGTCGTCGTCCTCGACGACCACCTCGATGCGGATCTTCGGTACGAGGTCCACGGTGTACTCGGCGCCGCGGTAGACCTCGGTGTGGCCGCGCTGGCGGCCGTAGCCGCTGGCCTCGGAGACGGTGAGCCCCTGGACTCCGAACCGCTGGAGGGCGTCCTTGATCTCGTCGAGCCGGTGCGGCTTGACGATCGCGGTGATCAGCTTCATGCGTCAACCTTCTTGCTCGCGGCGGCAACGGGGGCGGGTGCGGCGGTGCTCCGGGAGGAGGCGCCGCCGCCGGCTCCGCTGAAGTCGTAGGCGGTCTCGGCGTGCTCGACCTGGTCGATGCCGGAGACCTCGTCGTCCTCGGTGACCCGCATCCCGATCGTCTTGTCCAGGAGGAAGGCCAGGATCGCGGACACCACGAGAGAGTAGGCGAGTACGGAGAAGACTCCGACGGCCTGCTTGCCGAGCTGCTCCAGGCCGCCGCCGTAGAAGAGGCCGGCCGCGTCGGACTGGACCCCGCCGGTGGCGAAGAAGCCGACCAGGAGCGAGCCGATGACTCCGCCGACGAGGTGGACGCCGACGACGTCGAGGGAGTCGTCGTAGCCGAACTTGTACTTGAGGCCGACGGCCATGGCGCAGACGACACCGGCGATGGCGCCGATGGCGATCGCGCCGAGCGGGGAGCAGGAGCCGCCGGAGGGGGTGATGGCGACGAGGCCCGCGACCGCTCCGGAGGCGGCGCCGAGGGTGGTGAAGGATCCGTGGCGCAGCTTCTCGTACCCGAGCCAGGCGAGCATGGCGGCGGCGGTGGCGACCTGGGTGTTGACGAACATGACCGCGCCCACGCCGTCGTCGTTGCCGAGCCAGGAGCCGGCGTTGAAGCCGAACCAGCCGAACCAGAGCAGACCGGCGCCGAGCATCACGAGCGGGAGGCTGTGCGGGCGCATGGGGTCCCGCTTGAAGCCGACGCGCTTGCCGATGACCAGGATGACGCCGAGGGCCGCGGCGCCGGCGTTGATGTGGACGGCGGTGCCGCCCGCGAAGTCGATCACGCCGAGCTCGAAGAGCCAGCCGCCGGCGCCCCAGACCCAGTGGGCGACGGGGAAGTAGACGACGGTGACCCACAGGGCGGTGAACAGGGCCCAGGCGCTGAACTTCACGCGGTCGGCCAGGGCGCCGCTGATCAGGGCGGGGGTGATGACGGCGAACATCAGCTGGAAGACCGCGAAGACGTAGACCGGGATGGTGTACCCGTCCCACAGCTCGGTGATGCCGATGCCGCTGAGGCCGACGTAGTCGGAGGACCAGCCGATGAAGCTGCCCGAGTCCGTGCCGAAGGCGAGGCTGAAGCCGTAGAGGACCCAGAGGATCGTGACGATCCCGAGGCTGATGAAGCTCATCATGAGCATGTTGAGGCTGCTCTTGACGCGGACCATACCCCCGTAGAAGAAGGCGAGCCCGGGGGTCATCAGCATGACCAGGGCGGAGCAGATGAGCATGAACCCGGTGTTCGCGGCAGAGAGCGTCGGGGCGTCTGCCGCGAGGGTCGTGATGGCTGATGCCATCGGCGTCTCCTCGTCGTCGGTACGTTCGCGTGCGGGCGATCGTGAAAACCTGAGCGGCGCAAGGCGTAAGGCCGGGGGGTGGGGGCCTGGGGGCTGGCCGGTTATTGGCCCTGAGATTCGCGCAGGCCGGTTTCCGGCGGCGCCGCTGGGTGTTTCGCGCCGATGACGAAGGCGTCCTGGCTGTTACAGCCCGATGAACACGGCAGCCGTCGATCGAGGAACCCCGACGGCGAGCGGCCGCCTCCGCGAGAGCGGCGCCGGTTCAGGCGCAGAAAAGGGAGCCGGCCGCGGCAGCCCCCGGGGTGACCTGGCTGGGGGAGCCTGATCGGGCTTCACGGGGTGGCTGCCGCGGCCGGCGGCCTTCGGGGGCGGCCGCGCGGGCCGTCAGACGGCCTCCGCGGCTTCGGGGAGTCGGGAGGCGAGCTGGTCGGTCAGCTGGACCACGTCGGCGACGTCGCCGTACTCACGGGCGGCGCTGTCGACGGTCTTTCGGATCCGCGTGTTGACCCGTTCGGAGCGCACCTTTTCCGCCACCTTCAGGGCGCGGTCGACGAGGACGACGGCCTGCTCGGGCTCGCGCCGGAGCAGGTGCACGGTGGCCATGCCGATCAGGTTGAGGCTGTACGAGCGCTGGTGCTCGTCGTCCTTCTCGAAGAGGTCCACGGCCCGCTGCATCACCGGTTCGGCGAGCGAGGCGTACATGGGGCTGCGCCCGGCCACGTAGGCCAGGTCGCGGTACGAGTGGGAGTTCTCGCCGTTCAGCTCGGCCTCGGAGAAGAACCGGATCCAGTCGGGTTCGGGCTCGCCCCCGAAGTCGACGTCGGAGAAGGTGTCCTCGGCCATCCGGACGGCTCGTTTGCAGCGGCTGGGCTGGCCCATGTTGGCGTAGGCGCGGGCCTCCATCGCATACAGCATGGCCTGGGTGCGCGGGCCGGCGCAGTCACGGCTGCCGTACTGCGCCAGGTGGATGAGTTCCAGGGCGTCCTCGGGGCGGCCGAGGTGGATCATCTGGCGGCTCATGCTGGAGAGGATGTACGAGCCGAGCGGCTTGTCCCCGCCCTCCTTCGCGGCGTGCAGCGCCAGGACGAAGTACTTCTGCGCGGTGGGGTGCAGGCCGATGTCGTAGCTCATCCAGCCGGCCAGTTCGGCGAGTTCCGCGGCGACCTTGAAGAGCCGGCGCATGACGGGGGCCGGGTGGTTCTCCTGGAGCAGGTCGGTGACCTCGTGCAGCTGGCCCACGACGGCCTTGCGGCGCAGTCCGCCGCCGCACTGGGCGTCCCACTGGCGGAACATGACGGTGGTGGCTTCGAGGAGGCCGAGTTCCGGTTCGGAGAGCCGGGGCGGCCGGTGGCCGCTGAGGGCGCCGGGCGCACCCGCCTCGCGGGGGCCCGGATCGGCGGCGGCGACCGGGACGAGCCAGCGCTGCATGGGCTCGATGAGGGCGGGGCCGGCGGAGAGGGCCAGGGAGGTCCCCAGGAAGCCGCGGCGGGCCAGCATGAGGTCGCTTCGGGAGAACTCCCCGAGGAGCTCGACGGTCTGCGGGCCGGCCCAGGGCAGGTCCACGCCGGAGACGGAGGGCGTCTGGTGGGCGGTGCGCAGCCCGAGCTGCTCGATGGCGACGACGGAGCCGAAGCGCTCGGAGAACAGCTCGGACAGGATCCGCGGGACGGGCTCGCGGGGCTGCTCGCCGTCGAGCCAGCGGCGCACCCGGGAGGTGTCCGTGCTGATGTGGTGGGCGCCCATCTGCCGGGCGCGCCGGTTCACCTGGCGGGCGAGCTCGCCCTTCGACCAGCCGCTGCGGACGAACCAGGAGGTCAGTTGCTCATTGCGGGCCGCGGAGCCCGGGACCTCCGGCTCCACGCTCGTTCCGCTTGCGCCGTTGCCGCTCACTGGAACGCCCCCCATCCACTCAGCCTCTTCACACGAAACCCTGGCTGGAGCGGCGAGCGCCGCCACGGACCTTCACAGGTCCTCCACACATTGCCTCCGGCATAACCACGGACGCCCCGCCTTCGGGGTTTGGTGCACTGAAAGTAATCCTACGATCACCCCCTCCGCGAGGTTGATTCCAGAAACGCCACCATTCGCCACCCCTTTGAATGAACTAGCCGCCCGCCAGGCGCGATTCACTTGACACCGAGGCGAAAACGATCGGATGTACGGGAGCGCACCAGGGGCGCGCGCGGCGAGGAGTGCGCCGGCAGCCCCTCCGGGCACCGGGCTCGCACCCGGCCCCGCATCCCGTCCCGCCGACGTCGTAACCACCTGCGCGTCCGACCCGTTGGAGGGGGCATGGGCATGGGCTTCACGATCGGCGGCAGCCGCAGCACCAAGGAGTTCCGTTCCGGCTCGCGGCGCCGCGGCCGGACGTCGGAGTGCACGGCGGTCGCGGAGTACACCGGACTCTGGGGCTGGGACGTGGTCCCCGGCGCCCGCGCCGCGGCCCCCGCCCGCGGCTGCTCCTGCGGTCATACGGGCTGCACCGCGCCCGGGGCGCATCCGCTGCCCCTCGCACCGACCGTCCCGGCCGGCGCCACCCTCGACGAGGTCACCGAGACCTGGGGCGGCTACCCCGGCGCGGCGGTGCTGCTCCCCGTCGGCCGCGCCTTCGACGCCATCGAGGTCTCGGAGGAGGCGGGGCGCCGGGCGCTGGTCCGCCTGGAGCGGATGGGCCTGCCGCTCGGGCCGGTCACCGCGACCCCGGACGGCCGGGCCCACTTCTTCGTGGCCCCGGGCGCGGCCGCCGAGCTGCCGCAGCTGCTGTACCGGATGGGCTGGGACGACGCCGACCTCGACCTGCGGGCCCTGGGCCCCGGCGCCTTCCTGACCGCCCCGCCGTCCGACTACGCGGGCCTGGGCCCGGTCGGCTGGCTGCGCCCGCCCGCGCTGGACTCCGCGGGCGGCCCGCCGCAGGCCCGGCTGCTGCTGGGCACCCTCGCGTACATCTGCCACCGGCTGCGGCGCTAGGGGGTGTCGTCATGGCAGCGCCCCCGGGTTCCGGCCGGAACCCGGGGGCGCTGTCGTGCGTTCGGTCTGCGCTCAGTCGCCGATCAGGGCGTCCACGAACGCCTCCGGCTCGAAGGGCGCGAGGTCGTCGGGGCCCTCGCCGAGGCCGACGAGCTTGACCGGGACGCCGAGCTCGCGCTGGACGGCGACGACGATGCCGCCCTTGGCGGTGCCGTCGAGCTTGGTCAGCACGATGCCGGTGATGTCCACCACCTCGGCGAAGACGCGGGCCTGGGTCAGGCCGTTCTGGCCGGTGGTGGCGTCCAGGACCAGCAGGACCTCGTCCAGCGGGCCGTGCTTCTCCACGACGCGCTTGACCTTGCCGAGCTCGTCCATGAGGCCGGTCTTGGTGTGGAGGCGGCCGGCGGTGTCGATGAGCACCACGTCGGCGCCCTCGGCGATGCCCTCCTTGACCGCGTCGTAGGCGATCGAGGCCGGGTCGCCGCCCTCGGGGCCGCGTACCGTACGGGCGCCCACGCGCTCGCCCCAGGTCTGCAGCTGGTCGGCGGCTGCGGCGCGGAAGGTGTCGGCCGCGCCGAGCACCACGGAGCGGCCGTCGGCGACGAGCACGCGGGCCAGCTTGCCCGTCGTGGTGGTCTTGCCGGTGCCGTTGACGCCGACGACCATCACGACGCCCGGGGTGTCGGTGCCGCTCTCGGTCTTCACGGCGCGGTCGAAGTCGGTGCCGACCAGGGTCAGCAGCTCCTCCTTGAGCAGGGTGCGCAGGTCCGCGGGGGTGCGGGTGCCGAGCACCTTGACCCGCTCGCGGAGCCGGTCCACGAGCTCCTGCGTCGGCACGACACCGACGTCGGCGATGAGGAGGGTCTCCTCGATCTCCTCCCAGGTGTCCTCGTCGAGGTGCTCGCGCGAGAGCAGCGTGAGCAGCCCCTTGCCGAGCGAGTTCTGCGACCGGGCGAGGCGGGCGCGCAGCCGGATCAGGCGGCCGGCGGTGGGCTCGGGCACCTCGATCTCGGGGGCGGCCGGCGCCTCGGGCTCGGCGACGGCGGCGGGCGCCTCGGGAGCCGCAGCCTCCGCTTCGGGGAGGGCGACCTCGTCGATCGTGCGGCGGGGCTCTTCCGCCGTCTCTACGGCGTCCTCCCCCACCTGCGGTTCGGCGGGCGGGGCAGTGATGGTCGGCGTGCTCGGCGGTGCCGAGGGCGGCAGCTGCTTCTTCTTGCGGCTGCTGACCACGAGCCCGCTGATCGCGCCGACCGCGACCAGGGCGATGACTACAGCAAGGATGAGGATGTCCATAACCCGTCCAGTATCGGCCACGGCGGCCCCGGACCCCCGTCTCCGGCGGTTCCGGCCGGGCCATAAACCTCTATTTGTGGACTTGGCGGCACATCTACGATGATGGGCGACTTACCCGTACGCCCTGCCCACCGGAGTACCGCATGCCTGCCGAGCCCGCCGACGGCGCGATACAGACGCCCGCCGAGACATCCGCCGAGACGTCGGTGGAGACCCGCGGCCTGGAGCCCGTCCCGGACGGGGAGCGCAGCGGCCGGGTCCGCGAGCTCGTGCCCACCTGGGTCGCCGCCAACATCAGCGTGCTGCTGCTGACCATGGGCGCCGGCCTGGTGATCTTCAACAAGCTCAACATCTGGCAGGTGCTGGTCGTCGCGATCGCCGCGCCCGTCGTCTCGTACGGGATCGTCGGGCTGATCTCGATCGCCGGGAAGCGCGGCGGCGCCCCCGGGATGGCGCTCTCGCGGGCCGTGTTCGGCCAGCGCGGCAACCTCTTCCCCGGCGCCCTGATCTGGGTCGCACGCTGGGGCTGGGAGACCATCAACGCGGTCAGCGGCGCCTTCGCCATGCTCACCGTGCTGGACCTGCTGTTCGGCGTGCGGAAGAACACCGTCCTGATCATGGTCACCCTGCTGCTCTTCGTGGGCTGCACGTTCCTGGTGTCCGGCCTCGGCATCAGCGCGCTGCGCGTGTGCTCGACCTGGTCGACGTACCTCTTCGGCGCCTTCAGCGTGCTCGTGCTCGGCTATCTGGTCGCCGAGACCGACTGGTCCGCCGTCTTCGACAAGCCGGCCGGCTCGACGGCGATGATGATCGCGGGTATCGGCACCATCGCCGCGGGCGGCATCAGCTGGGTCCCGTCCGGCCCTGACTTCACCCGCTACCTGCCGCGCACGGCTTCCGCCAAGGGCATGGTCGGCGCGACGATCGGCGGCGCGGCCGTCGTCGTGATCCCGATGGTGCTCATGGGCGCGGTCATGGCGGTGGGCACCCCGGACCTGGCCACGGCCCAGGACCCGGTCTCCTTCATCGGCAACCTGCTCCCGGCGTGGATCGCCGTGCCGTACCTGCTGATCGCGCTCGTCGGCATGCTGCTGATCAACTCGATGTCGATGTACTCGGCCGGCTTCACGGCGCAGACCCTCGGCATCAAGGTCCCGCGCGCGGCGGCCGTCAGCGTCAACGCCGTCATCAGCCTGGTCTTCGGCTTCCTGCTGATGGTGGTCGCGACCAGCTTCTTCGGCTCGTTCATCTCCTTCCTGACACTGCTGGCCGTGGCCTTCTCCGCGTGGATCGGCGTCTTCGGCGTCGACATGCTGCGGCGGACCTCGTACGACGGCGCCGCACTGCTGGACACCACCCGCACGAGCGCCTACTGGTACCGGGGCGGGTACGCCTGGCAGGCCATGACCGCGTGGGGCGCGGCCCTGGTCGTGGGGCTGCTCTTCACCAAGGTCGACTGGTTCGCCGGGCCGCTCGCCGACACCTGGATCGGGCAGAACGGCCTGGGCTGGGCGGCCGGCATCGTCACTTCCGGCGTGCTGTACGCCGTACTGCCGCGCACGGCGGCCGCGACGGCTCCCGAGACCGGCGCCGGGGCCGAGGAGCCCGCGCTCGCCCCCGCCGGATCCCTGTCCAACTGACGTCACGTCAGCTAACGTCCCCCTTCGCCCGCGCACCCACATCCGGCGAAGGGGGACTTCTCCATGCCCGTCACCGTGGCCCGCTTCAATCTCGTCGACCCGAACGGCACCCCCGAGACCCTCTCCGCCCGCTACAAGGCCGCGCTGGAGATGGCGAGGTACGCGGACGACCGCGGCATCGACACCGTCCAGACCGAGGAGCACCACGGCGCGGCCGACAACTGGCTGCCCTCGCCGTTCGCCTTCGCGGGCGCGGTCTTCGGCGCCACCCGCCGGATCGCGGTCACCGTCTCGGCGATCATCGGCCCGCTGTACGACCCGCTGAAGGTGGCGGAGGACATCGCGGTCCTCGACCTGCTGAGCGGAGGGCGCCTCGTCACGGTGGCGGGCATCGGCTACCGGCCCGAGGAGTACGAGCAGCACGGCGTCGAGTGGGGCCGGCGCGGCCGCCTCCAGGACGAGCTGCTGGAGACCCTGCTGCGGGCGTGGACCGGTGAGCCGTTCGAGTACCGCGGCCGTACCGTACGGGTCACCCCGCGGCCCTTCACGCAGCCGCACCCGCTGCTCCTGGTCGGCGGCAGCTCCCAGGCCGCGGCCCGGCGCGCGGCCCGGCTCGGGCTCCCCTTCTTCCCCAGCGCGCACCTGCCGGAGCTGGAGGCGTACTACCGGGCGCAGCTCGCGGAGCACGGGACGGAGGGCTTCTGCATGATGCCCGCGGCCGAGACGCCGCTGCTGCACATCGCGGAGGACCCGGACCGGGTCTGGGCCGAGTACGGCGACCGCTTCCTGCACGAGGCGGGCATGTACGCGTCCTGGCAGTCGAAGGACATCCGCAGCGCCGTGCGTTCGGCCGCGCGTTCGGTCGCGGAGCTGCGCGCGGAGGGCGTGTACCGGGTGCTGACCCCGGACGAGGCGGTCGCGTACGCCCGGGGGGCGGGCGAGGCGGGGAACCTGGTGCTGCACCCGCTGTGCGGCGGGATGCCGCTGGACGAGGGCTGGCGCAGCCTGCACCTGTTGTGCGAACAGGTGCTGCCCCGGCTCAGGGACTGAGCGGGGGCAGCACCTGCCGTAGAGGAGAGGGGGTGTTGGCGGGGGTGGTTACCCCATCTCCTCCAACGCCTTGCCCTTGGTCTCCGGCACCCACTTCAGGATGAACGGGATCGAGAGCACGGCGAAGAACGTGTAGATCATGTAGGCGCCCGAGAGGTTCCAGTCGGACAGCGACGGGAACGTGACGGTGATGACCCAGTTGGCGATCCACTGGGCGGCGGCGGCCACACCGAGGGCGGCGGCGCGGATACGGCCGGGGAACATCTCGCCCAGCAGCACCCAGACCACCACGCCCCAGGAGAGGGCGAAGAAGAGGACGAAGAGGTTGGCCGCGACCAGGGCGGTGATGCCCTGCGCGTGCGGCAGGGAGATGTCGTCGCCGGTTCCGGTCTTGAACGAGAACGCCCAGGCCGCCGTGCCCAGCGACAGCGCCATGCCCACGGAGCCGATGAGGGCGAGCGGCTTGCGGCCGAGCCGGTCCACGAAGATCATCGCGATCACCGTGCCGATGATGTTCACGACCGAGGTCTCGAAGGAGTACAGGAACGACGAGCTCGCGTCGATGCCGACCGACTGCCACAGCGAGGAGCTGTAGTAGAAGATCACGTTGATGCCGACGAGCTGCTGGAAGACCGAGAGGCCGATGCCGATCCAGACGATGGGCAGGAAGCCGAAGCGGCCGCCGAGCAGGTCCTTGAAGGTGGACTTCACCTCGGAGCGCATGGAGTGGTCGATCTCGCGGATGCGGGCGTCGGCGTCGATGCCCGAGCCCTCGACGTCGCGCAGGACCTCCTTGGCCTTGTCCGTGCGGCCGACCGAGACGAGGAAGCGCGGGGACTCGGGGATGGCGAAGGACAGCAGGCCGTAGAGCACGGCCGGGACGACCATCACGCCGAGCATCCACTGCCAGGCTTCCAGGCCGCCGACCTCGCCGCGCTGCTCGCCGTCGGCGAGGTTGAGGATGCCCCAGTTGACCAGCTGCGAGACGGCGATGCCGATGACGATGGCCGCCTGCTGGAAGGAGGCCAGCCGGCCGCGGTAGGCGGGCGGGGAGACCTCGGCGATGTAGGCGGGGCCGATGACCGAGGCCATGCCGATGCCGAAGCCGCCGATGACACGCCAGGTGGCGAGGTCCCAGAGGGCGAACGGGAGGGCCGAGCCGATGGCGCTCGCGGTGAACAGGAGGGAGGCGATCTGCATGCATCGGATACGGCCGATCCGGTCGGCGATGCGGCCGGCGGTGGCGGCGCCGAGCGCGCAGCCGATCAGGGCCGCGGCGATCACCTGGGCGAGCGCGGCCGATCCGACGTCGAAGCGGTCGCGGATGGCCACCACGGCGCCGTTGATGACGGAGCTGTCGTAGCCGAAGAGGAAGCCGCCCATGGCCGCGGCCGCGGTGATGAAGATGACGTGGCCGAGGTGGTCGGGGTGGGACGCGCTTCCACCGCCTGACGCGGGTGCGTTCGCTGTGCTGGTCAAGGTGCGCTCCTGGGCCCGGCGCCGACGGCGGGCTGTGTGGGGTCTCGTTGTTGCTTGCTCGTGTTCCTCTAGTGGCGCACAGCAAACTGCTTGCCACCACCTGAACGTCAACACGGCACAGCAGAGCCTATGGCTTCACTTCCTGAAGTCAATAGGCGAGATGAACCCGATTCTTCACAGAGCTGACCGAGGCATGATCGCGAGTTGTGTTCATTAAGTGAATTGAAAGGTCAACGAAGGCGTTGGCTGATGACCTTGGAGACGCCGTCTCCCTGCATGGAGACGCCGTACAGCGCGTCGGCGACCTCCATCGTCCGCTTCTGGTGCGTGATCACGATCAGCTGCGAGCTCTCCTGGAGCTCCTCCATGATCCGGATCAGCCGCTGCAGGTTGGTGTCGTCGAGGGCTGCCTCGACCTCGTCCATCACGTAGAACGGGCTGGGCCGGGCCTTGAAGATGGACACCAGCAGGGCCACGGCCGTCAGCGAGCGCTCTCCGCCGGAGAGCAGCGAGAGCCGCTTGACCTTCTTGCCGGGCGGCCGGGCCTCCACGTCCACGCCGGTGGTCAGCATGTTGTCGGGATCGGTGAGGATCAGCCGGCCCTCGCCACCGGGGAACAGCCGCGAGAAGACCCCTTCGAACTCCCGGGCCGTGTCCCGGTACGCCTCGGTGAACACCTGCTCCACGCGCTCGTCGACCTCCTTCACGACCTGAAGCAGATCGGCCCGGGTCTTGCGCAGGTCCTCCAACTGCTCGCTCAGGAAGCGGTGGCGCTCCTCCAGCGCCGCGAACTCCTCCAGGGCGAGCGGGTTGACCTTGCCGAGCTGCTGGTACGCGCGCTCGGCCGCCTTGAGCCGCTTCTCCTGCTGCGCCCGTACGAAGGGACCCGGCTCGGCGCCGGCGTCCGGGTCCTCCCCCTCGGCGGGAGGGCTCGGCGGTACGGGCTGGTCCGGTCCGTACTCGGCGACCAGGGCCGCCGCCTCCATCCCGAACTCCTCCAGGGCCCGCGACTCCACCTGCTCGATGCGCAGCCGCTTCTCGGCGCCGAGCACCTCGCCGCGGTGGACGGAGTCGGTCAGCTTGTCGAGCTCGCCCTTGAGGTCGCGGCCGCGGCTGCGGGCCTCGCCGAGCTCCCGTTCGCGCAGGCCCTTGGCGTACTCGGCGGCGGCACGCTCCTGCTCGGCCCGGCCGAGCGAGACCTCCAGGTGCGCGAGGAGCTGCCGGGCCCCGTCGGCGACGGCGCGGGCGACCTCGGCCTCGTGGCGCAGCCGGGCCCGGCGGCGCTCGGCGCGGGCGCGGGCCTCGCGTTCGGCGCGGGCGCCGCGGTCCAGGGAATCGGCCCGCCCGGCCAGCCCCTTGACCCGCTCCTCGTGCGTCCTGAGCTGCAGCCGGGCCTCCATCTCGGTCTGGCGGGCGTTGGCCCCGTCGGCGGCGAGCCGGTCCCGCACGGCGGTGTCCGGCTCCTCCTCCACCGGCATCTCCTCAGCGATGGCCAGCCGTTCCGCGCACTCCTCGACCTCCGCCAGCGCCTGCTCCAGCGCCTCCTGAGCCTTGGCCGCGGCGGCGGCGCTGCGCTCGGCCTCGCCCGCGGCGCCCTTCGCCTGCCCGGCGAGGCGCCCGAGCTGCTGCGCCACCCCGGCCCGGGCCTGCTCCCCGGCCCGGCGCCGCTCGCCGATCTCCTCGACCCGCGCGACGAGCTCGCCCCGCAGCGCCTGGGCGCGATCCCGAGCCGTGGCGCCGTCCGCGCACTCACCGTCCAGCAGCACCAGTTCGGCGTCGGCTTCGTCGACGGCGGCCTGCACCTCGATCAGACTGGGCGCCCCGGCGGATCCGCCGTGCGCGAGGTGCGCACCGAGCACGTCGCCCTCAAAGGTCACGGCGACGAGCTCGGGCCGCGCCGCGACCACTCGCTCCGCCTCGTCGAGCCCCCTGACGACGACGTACTCCCGCAGCACCCACCCCGCGGCCCGCACCAGCCCGGCGTCCCCCTGGACCAACCCCCCTGCGGGCACGGGCCCCTCCCCGGGGCCGTCCGCGGAGGGGGCCGGCCGCACCGACACGGCCCCTGGGGCGGGGTGCGGGGCGGGGTGCGGGGCGGAAGCCCCTGCGGGCGACGCCGGTCCGGTCGACGGCGCCCCCGGGGCCGAGCCTCCGGCGGGCAAGGCCTGCTCGACGGAGGTCTGAGGGCCGTGTGAGGCGGAGCCCCGCGCCGGGTCCGGGGCCCAGCCCCGGTCGAGCCCGTCCGGCCCTGCCGGGGTGCCCGCGCCTGCCGCCTGGCCCGGCAGGGGGATCCCCGACAGCGAACCCGCCCGGGGCCGGGCATCCGCATCCGCATCCGCATCATCCGCATCGGCCTGGCCCGGGATCGGGACCCCGGTCGGGGGGTGCGTGATCAGGAGGGTGGCCCGGCCCGCGTCCGCATCCCTCAGGTGCCGGATGGCGGCGGCCGCCGCGCCCGGCGAGGTCACCGCCAGCGCATCCGCCGCCGCGCCAAGCGCCGCCGCGACCGCGACCTCGTACCCCGGGGTCACCGACAGCCGCTCCGCCGCAGGCCCCAGCAGCCCCGCCAGCCGCTCCCGCGCGGCGAGCAGGGCCCCCGTGCCGTCCTTTCTCCGCAGCCCGAGCGCCAGCGCGTCCCGCCGCGCCGACACCGCCGCCCGCGACTTCTCAGCGGCCGCCACCGCGTCCCGTGCCTGCGCCAGCGCGGCCTCCGCCGCCGCGAGCTCCGCCCGCGCCTGCGCGTACTCCTCGTCCACCGCCGGGTCTTCGAGCCCGCCGACCTCCTCGGCCAGCGCCTCGTACTCCGCCTGCGCGGCGGCCGACCGGGACTCGGCCCCGTCCCGCGCCGCCACCAGCCGGTCGATCTCCGCCTGCGCCGCCCCCGCCCGGGAGCGGGCCGCGCCCAGCCGCCCGGTCAGCCGCGCCAGCCCCTCGCGCCGGTCGGCGATGGCCCGTGCCGCGTCCCGCAGCCGCCGCTCCTCGGCCGCCAGTGAGCGCTCCAGCTCCGCACGGTGCTCGACGGTGTCCTCCAGCGCCCGCGACGCCGCCTCCAGCGCGGCCGTCAGCTCCGCCTCCTGCTCGCGGATCCGCGCGGCCTCCCGCTCCATGTCCTCCGGATCGCGGCCCCGCCGCTCCTCCTCCGGCGCCGCCGAGGCCGACTTGACCCGCGCGTCGGCCAGGGAGGCGGTCCCCCGTACCCGCTCGGCCAGCTGCGACAGCTCGTACCAGGTCTGCTGCGCCCGCTGGAGCCGCGGCGTCAACTGCCGCACCGTTTCCTCAAGCTCCGCCTCGCGCCGCAGGGCCTGCGCCAGCTGGCCCTCGGCCGCCTCCTTGCGCTCCTTCAGCGCCGCTTCGTCCGCGATCTCCGCGTCGAGCGCGCCCCGCAGCGCCACCAGGTCGTCGGCGAGCAGCCGCAGCCGCGCGTCGCGCAGGTCGGCCTGGATGACGGCCGCCCGCCGGGCCACCGCGGCCTGCCGCCCCAGCGGCTTCAGCTGGCGCCGCAGTTCCTCGTTGAGGTCCTGCACGCGCGCGAGGTTGGCCTGCATCGCGTCCAGCTTCCGCAGCGCCTTCTCTTTGCGCTTGCGGTGCTTGAGTACGCCGGCCGCCTCCTCGATGAAGGCGCGCCGGCCCATCGGATCGGCGTGGAGGACGGAGTCCAGTTGGCCCTGGCCCACGATGACGTGCATCTCGCGGCCGATGCCCGAGTCGGAGAGCAGTTCCTGGATGTCGAGCAGCCGGCAGGTGTCCCCGTTGATCTGGTACTCGCTGCTGCCGCCGCGGAACATGATGCGCGTGATCGTGACCTCGGCGTACTCGATCGGCAGGGCGCCGTCGGAGTTGTCGATGGTCAGTGACACCTCGGCCCGCCCGAGCGGCGGCCGCCCGGTGGTGCCGGCGAAGATGACGTCCTCCATCTTGCCGCCGCGCAGGGATTTGGCTCCCTGCTCCCCCATGACCCAGGACAGCGCGTCCACCACGTTGGACTTGCCCGAGCCGTTGGGGCCCACGACACACGTGATGCCGGGCTCGAAGCGCAGGGTGGTTGCGGAGGCGAAGGACTTGAAGCCACGCAGGGTCAGGGACTTGAGGTGCACGCCGCCGGACTCTACCTTTTGCGTTCGGTTTCACCCATGAAGGTGCAGGGCACAACTGACGTCAAAGGAATCGGCCCCCCACCTGGCCCAATGCGCCCGTGCAACGGTGGCGAGGCCGCGGCCCGGGGCGGCCAAGAAAGAAGGGACGCCGAAGCGTCCCTTGCAGATCATGCTTGGGCTGGAGTCGAAGCGACGAATAGAAGCGAATCAGGTGAGCGCAGGCTCCGCCTGGGGTACGTCGATGTCGATGCGGTCCAGCAGCGAGTCTCCGTGCTGAGCGGCGGCCGCGTTCAGCGCGTCATTTTCGGACTGAATCCGTACGAGCTCGGACTCGAGGTCCTGGACGCGCTGCTGAAGCCGTCGCATCTCGGCGAGGAGTCGCGGATCGGAACCGCCGACGTAACCGAGAAGCGCCTTTGCCATGATGGATGGTCCTCCACACTGAGTGACCGACCGAAGCGGTGTGGGTCGTGAGGGAATCGCACCCGCGGATGTCCGGCAGCGACTGTCAGTCACTGCGCTTACTAGTGCCAGCACTGCCAAACAGCTCAGGTGCGCGGGGCTTCCAGCGTCTCACCAAAAAGTTTGACGGTCAACACGATCACGCCCCGTATCGGCGGGCAGCCCGGCTCTCCCAAGGGACGTGGAGATCGTCCGCTGTTCCGAGCCTTCCACTGAACAGTGCGCCCTGCAATGCGTCGACAGCGGAACGCGCAGATCCGGCCGGGTGCGGACCCCCCTGAGATGTGATCAGTACATGATCAGCCGATCGGTCAGCGGATCGCGAACCCGTCGTAGCCACCGCGCGGTGTACCCCAGATCTCTGTCACCCCGTCCACCCTCCCGGGCGTGTCGGCGGAGCGCAGCCAGTCGAGCAGCCGGTGGCAATTCTCACGTTGACCTTCGGCCACCACCTGTACTCGCCCGTCGTCGAGGTTGAGCGCGAAGCCGGCGACTCCGCCGATCTCCAGTGCATTGGCCCTGGTGAACCAGCGGAAGCCCACTCCCTGTACACGGCCGCGCACCCACGCGGTCATGCGGACGTCTTCATTCATGCGTGAACGCTAACGGGGCGGAGACTTTCGCCCCACATCGCCCCGGCGCCCCATCGCGTACAGTCGCGCACCAGTGAACTCACCCATTTGGGTGAGTAAGGGATGATCTTGAGCCTCAAGGAAGGCACGTCGCCGATGGGACGCCACCGACTTCACGCCGCGCCGGGCCGCGACGGCAACCGCCGCACCCTCGTGCGCACCGCCCTGCTGGGCGGGGCCGTGGCCGTGGTCCTCGGTACGGCGGCGGTGACCACCGGCATGGTGCCGGTCGGCACCTCCTTCCCCTATGTCGGCGTCAGCGCCGACGACTCGGCCGTGAAGACGCAGGCCGAGTCCGAGACCGAGGCGGACGCCCCGCCGAGGCCGGACCCCGTGGCCGAGCAGCAGGGGGGCGGCCTCGCCAACCTCTCCGGCCGCGCCTCCGCGGGCCCCGATGCGGGCAGCCCCTCCCCCTCGGCCTCTCCCTCGCCGTCGCCCTCCGCTTCCCCGTCGGCCTCGGCGAGCCCTTCGGCCCCGCCCACCCCGTCGGCCTCGGCACCGCCCTCCCCCAAGGTGCAGGCGAAGCCGCAGCAGAGCCGGCCGCCGGCCCCGGTGCCGGTCCCGGTGCCGCCGAAGACGGTCGCCCCCAAGCCGCCCGCCCCGCCCGCTCCGTCCACCCCGCCGGCTCCGCCCGCCCCGCCCGCCCCGCCGGCCCCGAAGCCCGGCGACGGCCAGTCCGCGGACGAGGCCGCCGTGCTCACCCTGGTCAACCAGGAGCGTGCGCAGGCCGGCTGCGGTCCGGTCCGGGCGAACCCGCCGCTCGCGGCGCTGGCCGCCGCCTTCAGCAAGGACATGGCGGCCCGCGGCTTCTTCGACCACACCGACCCCGACGGGAACACCCCGTGGGACCGCGCCACCAAGGCGGGCCTGTCGGGACTCGGCGGCGAGAACATCGCCCGCGGCCAGGGCGACGCCCAGGCGGTCATGAACGCGTGGATGAACAGCCCCGGCCACAAGGCGAACATCCTCAACTGCGAGTTCCGCACCCTCGGCGTCGGCGTGTACGTCGCCGCCGGCGGCCCCTGGTGGACCCAGGACTTCGGCTTCTAGGTACTTACCAACCGAAAGCGCACTCTTCTGGTCAGCGCTGTACGGAGTTAAGCTGGTCGGCATGGAGACAGAGCTGCCGTTCGACGCCTTCGCACGCGCGTGCCCGTCCCGGGAGACCCTGGAGCACGTCACGGGCCGCTGGGGCAGCCTCACCGTGGGCGCCCTGCGCGACGGCTCGTGCCGTTTCAACGAGCTGCGCCGCAAGGTCGACGGCGTGAGCGAGAAGATGCTCTCCCAGACCCTGCAGGCCCTGGAGCGCGACGGCATCGTCAACCGTGAGGCGCAGCCGACGAACCCGCCGCGCGTCGACTACGAGCTGACCCCGCTCGGCATCGAGATCGCCGACCGGCTGCTCGCGCTCATCCACTTCCTCGAAGGCAGCATGCCGCGGGTCATCGGCGCGCGGGAGGCCTACGACGCCGCGCGCGGCGGCCGCTGACAGCGCGGGCAGAAGTAGCTGGACCGGTTCATCCACGGGCGGCGCCGCATCGGGGTGCCGCAGCGCCGGCAGGGCTCGTCCTCGCGCCCGTAGGCGTCGAGCGAACGGTCGAAGTAGCCGGACTCGCCGTTCACGTTGACGTAGAGGCTGTCGAAGCTGGTGCCTCCGACAGCGAGGGCCGCGTTCAGCACGTCCCGGACATGGCCGAGGAGTTCCGCGCTCCGGGGGCGCGTCAGCGTGGCGGTGGCGCGCTCGTAGTGCAGCCGCGCCCGCCACAGCGCCTCGTCGGCATAGATGTTGCCGACCCCGCTGATCAGGGACTGGTCCAGCAGGGCCCGCTTGACGGTGGTCCGCTTGGCGCGCAGCGCCGCGTGGTAGGCGGCCTCGTCGAAGAGGGGGTCCAGGGGGTCGCGTGCGATGTGCGCGATGACGTCGGGCAGCCCGTCGGGCGTGTTCTCGTGCAGCGAGAGCCCGCCGAAGGTGCGCTGGTCGACGAAGCGGAGCTCGGTCCCGGCGGCGTCCTCGAAGCGCACGCGGATGCGCAGGTGCTTCTCGTCGACGGCCCCCTCCGGCTGCACCAGGAGCTGTCCGCTCATCCCGAGGTGCCCGAGCACCGAGAGGTCCCGCCCCTCCAGGGGCAGCCACAGGTACTTGCCGCGCCGCTGCGGGACGCCGATCGTCCCGCCCGCCAGCCGCGCGGCGAAATCGGCGGCGCCGGCCGGGTGGCGGCGTACCGCGCGCGGGTGGAGCACCTCGACGGACCCGACGGTCCGGCCCGCCACCCAGCGCTCCAAGCCCCGCCGCACGACTTCGACTTCGGGCAGCTCGGGCACGGCGGTCCTCCGGGGCGATGCGGTTCTGGTGCGTTCTGGTCGCTCCCGGCGAGCGTACCGGCCTCCCCCGGCGGGCCCGGAAACGGGTCCGCCCGCCCCTGCACGGTGGCAGGGGCGGGCGGGAGATCCCGAAGGAAGGGCTCAGCCGTTCGGCGTCGGGTCGGCGGGTGTCGGCGACCCGCCGTCCTCAGCCGGGGCCAGGGCAGCGGCCTCGGCGTCGGCCGGAGCCGCCACCGCGACCTGGGCGGCGGCGGATGCCGCGGCTTCCGCCGCGATCCGCTCGTCCGCCTTGGCCCGGATACCGCGCCATGCGGACTCCGCGGCCTGCTGTTCCGCTTCCTTCTTGCTGCGGCCGGTGCCGGTGCCGTACGAGACACCACCGACGCGGGCGGCAGCGGTGAAGGTCTTCTCGTGGTCCGGACCGGTCTCGGTGACCAGGTATTCCGGTACGCCGAGGCCTTCGGCCGCCGTGAGCTCCTGGAGACTGGTCTTCCAGTCCAGGCCGGCCCCGAGGTTCGAGGACTTCTCGATGAGCGGGTCGAAGAGCCGGTGAACCAGCTCCGAGGCCGCGTCGAGGCCCTGGTCGAGGTAGACCGCGCCGATCACCGCTTCAAGGGTGTCGGCGAGGATGGAGGCCTTGTCCCGGCCACCCGTGCCCTCTTCGCCCCGGCCGAGCCGGATGAAGGAGCCGAGGTCGAGGCCGCGCCCGACCTCCGCCAGTGCGCGCGAGTTGACCACCGCGGCCCGAAGCTTGGCCAGCTGGCCTTCGGGCAGGTCGGGGTGGGTCGTGTACAGCGTGTCCGTGACCACCAGGCCGAGCACGGAGTCCCCGAGGAACTCCAGGCGCTCGTTGGTGGGCAGACCGCCGTTCTCGTACGCGTACGAGCGGTGGGTCAGAGCACGCACCAGAAGGGCGGACTCGAGTCGATACCCGAGCCGCCCTTCCAGAAGCGTGTGGGACGAGGCCGCGTTGTTACTGTCTGCCTGCTTCTCAGCGTTGGACAGCTCAGACATTGCGCCTCTCACCAGCCGCTCAGACCTCGAGGACCTGGCGCTTGTTGTAGGTGCCGCAGCTCGGGCACGCGATGTGCTGGAGCTTCGGCTCCTGGCAACGCTCACACGAAACCAGGGTGGGGACCGCAGCCTTCCACTGCGACCGGCGGTGGCGCGTGTTGCTGCGCGACATCTTCCGCTTCGGAACAGCCACGGCTACTTCTCCTGCTTCTCGGCGGCGCCCTGAACTCCGTCAGAGGCAGTGCCGCTCATGTTGTCCTTCTCGCCGTCCTGATCGGTCACGACGAGTCCTTGCAATGCCGCCCAACGGATGTCGACGGCGTCATGGTGGTGGTCCGGGTCGTCGTTCAGGCTGAGCCCGCAATCGGGGCACAGTCCGAGACAGTCCTCCCGGCACACCGGCTGCATGGGCAGTGCGAGCACCACCACATCCCGCAGCACGGGTTCGAGGTCGAACAAGCCGTCCTCGAGGAAGAGCGTGTCCTCGTCGTCCTCGGCGTCGTCGGCCGGCTCCGCCTTTGCGCGGCTCCGGTCGTCGGCGTCAGGGTACGAGAACATCTCCTGGAAGTCCGCCTTGAGCTCGCGCTCGACGGACTCCAGACACCTTACGCACTCCCCTACGGCCGACGCACGGGCGGTGCCTGTGACAAGCACCCCTTCCATGACCGACTCAAGGCGGAGGCTGAGCTTCACCGGGGCGCCCTCCGGCACTCCGATGACGCCGGCGAGACCGAAGTCCGCCGGTGCCGCGATCTCACGGGACAGCCGCTGCATGGCACCAGGACGCCGACCCAGCTCGTGCGTGTCGAACACGAGGGGGTTGCGGTGGTCGAGGCGGGTATTCAGGGCCGTTCCTGCTTTCACAGATCGCTGAAGATCAAAGATTCCGCCACTTGTGGGCAGCATGGATCGCGGTGCATACGCGCGACCGAAGAGCCAGGATACCCGGCGCTTCGCTCTGAGCCCAATCCGGCCTCAGCGACCCTGTTCGTACTGGCGCAGCTGGTCAAGATTGATCATGCTCGTGTCGAAGAAGCTGGTCTCGTCGAGCGCGGGCTGCTGCTCGTGCTGGGGCTGCTGCTGGTGCTGCGCCGCCTGCGGCTGCTGCTGGTAGGCCGCGTACGGGTCCGGCTGCTGCTCGTAGCCCATCGCCGCGTACGGATCCGACTGCTGGACCTGCTGCTGGTAGGCGTAGGGGTCCCCGTAGGGCGCGGCGTAGGCCGCTGCGGCGGAGCCGGTGCCCGCACCGGGGTAGGCGTCCTGCTGCTGGGGCTGCTGGTAGCCGTACGCGTCGTACGCGGGCTCCTGCTGGGCCTGCGCCGGGAGCGCGGGCGCCATCGGGGCCGCCGGCTCCGCCAGGCCCGCCAGGAAGTCCGCGTCGCTGGCCGAGCGGGACTGCTGCGAGCCCGCGGCGTCCTGGGCGGCGATGTGCGCGCCGAGGTCGTCCGTGGGCACCCGGCCCAGCAGCTTCTGGCGGCCCCGGCCGACCGCCTCCAGGGTCTTGGAGAGCACCGCCTCGAAGGTCGCCAGCTTGGTGTCCACGTACGCGTCCGCCTGCCGGCGCTGCGTCTCCGGGTCGTGGCTGCGCTCGGGCGCCTCGGCGTCGGGGTAGCCCTGCTCGTCCAGCCCGGGCCCGCGGCCCAGCAGCTTCTCGCGGCCGCGGTCGACCGAGCCGATGGTCTTGGTGAGCACGACCTCGAAGTTCGCGAGCTTGCTGTCGACGTAGTCGTCGGCCTCGGCCCGGATCTCCTCGGCCTCCCTGCGGGCGTCCGCCAGGATCCGGTCCGCCTCGGCCTGCGAGCGGCGCGCGACCTCGGTGTCGGAGATGAGCGAACCGCGCTGGGCGTGCGCCGACTCGATGATCCGCTCCGCCTCGCGGCGGGCGTCCTCGACCATCTGCTCCCGGCCGCCGATGAGCTCCTGCGCCTGCGCGAGCGAGCCGGGCAGCGCCTGGCGCACCTCTTCGAGCTGGGCGAGCAGCTCCGCGCGGTTGATCACGCAGGAAGCCGACATGGGCATGGACCGGGCGCCGCCGACGGCCGCGACGATCTCGTCGAGCTTCTTCTGTACGTCCATGGGGGCTCGCACTCTCTCGGCCTCGGGCGGTTCCTGAGACGGACGGGACGACTGTACGGCCACCGGGCGAACGCCCGACACCGGCTGACGGCCCGTCAGTCCGTCAGCGTTCGGCGAGCCGCTCGGTCAGCGCCGCGTGCACGTGCGGCGGCAGCAGGTGGGCGACGTCGCCGCCCCAGGCCGCGACCTCCTTGACCAGGGAGGACGACAGGAAGCTGTAGGTGGGGTTGGTCGGCACGAACAGCGTCTCGACTCCCGAGAGCCCCATGTTCATCTGGGCCATCTGCAGCTCGTAGTCGAAGTCGCTGACCGCCCGCAGGCCCTTGACGATGGCGGGGATGTCGCGCTGCTTGCAGAAGTCGACGAGCAGCCCGTGGAAGGACTCCACCTCGACGTTGCCGTAGTCGGCGGTCGCCTCGCGGATCAGCTCGATCCGCTCCTCGACGGTGAACAGCCCCTGCTTGGACTGGTTGATCATCACGGCGACGTGCACGACGTCGTAGAGCCGGGAGGCCCGGCCGATGATGTCGAGGTGTCCGTTGGTGATGGGGTCGAATGACCCGGGACAGACGGCTCGGCGCAACTTGGGTCCCTCGCTCTCCGGTGCGGGCATCATGAGTCTTCGCTGGTGAAGGCGGCGCGACCGTACCAAAGGGTGCCTTCGCCGTACTTGCGGGAGCGCAGCGGCTCGAAGCCCTCGGGCCACGGGAAGGCCCCGCTCCTCGTACTGCGCTCCACGGTGACGAGCGCGTCGTCCGTGAGCCAGCCATTGGCGCGGAGTGTGAGCAGGATCTCGCCAAGATCGTCGTGGCCGACGGCGTACGGCGGGTCCAGGAAGACGACGTCGTACGGGTCCGCGCCGGCCGGGACCGCCACGATCTGCTCCGCCTTGCCCGCCCGGAACTCGGCGCCGGGCAGGCCCAGCGCCTTGATGTTGTCCCGGATCGCCTTGGCGGCCTTGGCCTCGGGCTCCACCAGCAGGGCGTGGGCCGCGCCGCGGGAGAGGGCCTCCAGGCCGACCGCGCCGGAGCCTGCGTAGAGGTCGAGCACCCGGGCCCCCTCGACGCCGTGCAGCGACTCCCAGGTCGAGAAGAGGCCTTCGCGCATCCGGTCCGAGGTCGGGCGGGTGCCGGTGCCCGGGGGCACGGTCAGCCGTCGCCCGCCGGCGCTGCCGGCGATCACGCGGGTCATCTGGGGTCCTTCGGTACGACGGTGAGGGCTACTGCGGAGTTCAACGATAGGTCGTCCCGCGCAAGACGGACCCGAGCGGTACCGGCCGGGCCGGGCGGCGCCGCCGGCTCAGCCCTTCTCCAGGTACTGCTCGCGCTCGGTGTCCAGCAGGGCGTCCAGCGCGCTGCGCAGGCCCGGCAGCCGCTCCAGCTCGGGGTCTTCGGCGACCACGCGGGCGGCCTCCTCCCGGGCCTGGGCGATGACCTCCTCGTCCTCGATGACCGCGAGCATGCGCAGCGAGGAGCGCACGCCCGACTGGGCCTGGCCCAGTACGTCGCCCTCCCGGCGCTGTTCGAGGTCGATGCGGGAGAGCTCGAAGCCGTCCAGGGTGGCGGCGACGGCGGCGAGCCGGGCCCGGGCGGGGCTCGCCTCGTGCATCTCGCTGACCAGCAGGCACAGGCCCGGCGCGGAGCCGCGGCCGACGCGGCCGCGCAGCTGGTGGAGCTGGGAGACGCCGAACCGGTCCGCGTCCATGATCACCATGACCGTGGAGTTCGGGACGTTCACACCGACCTCGATGACGGTGGTGGCGACCAGCACCTTGACCTCGCCCGCGGCGAAGCGGCGCATGACGCCGTCCTTGTCGGCCGGGTCCATCCGGCCGTGCAGCACCTCCACGGACAGCCCGGCGAGCGGCCCCCGCCTCAGCTGCTCGGCGATCTCCAATACGGCCAGCGGCGGCCGCTTCTCGGCGTCGTCCTCGGCGGAGGCCTTCTTCTTGGGGTCGTCCTCGCCGTCGCCGATGCGCGGGCACACCACGTACGCCTGGTGCCCGTTCTCGACCTCCTCGCGCACCCGCTCCCAGGCCCGGGTCAGGAAGTGCGGCTTGTCCTTGGCCGGTACGACGTGGGTGGCGATCGGGGAGCGGCCGGCGGGCAGCTGGTCGAGGACGGAGGTCTCCAGGTCCCCGAAGACGGTCATCGCGACGGTGCGCGGGATCGGGGTCGCGGTCATGACCAGCAGGTGCGGGGGCTGCTTCCCCTTGGACCGCAGCGCGTCGCGCTGCTCGACGCCGAAGCGGTGCTGTTCGTCGACCACGACCAGGCCGAGGTCGTGGAACTGCACCTTGTCCTCGATGAGCGCATGCGTGCCGATGACGATGCCGGCCTCGCCGGTGACCAGGTCGAGCAGGGCCTGCCGGCGCGCGGGCATCCCCATGGACCCGGTGAGCAGCACGACCTTGGTGCCCTGGTCGCAGCCGCCGAGCATGCCGCCTTCGGCGAGCTCGCCCATCATCTCGGTGATCGAGCGGTGGTGCTGCTGGGCGAGCACTTCGGTGGGCGCGAGCATGGCGGCCTGTCCCCCGCAGTCCACGACGGCCAGCATGGCCCGCAGCGCCACCATCGTCTTGCCCGAGCCGACCTCGCCCTGGAGGAGGCGGTGCATGGGGTGGTTCGTGGCCAGGTCCTCGAAGATCTCGCGGGAGA
This sequence comes from Streptomyces sp. NPDC051109, assembly GCF_044455885.1. NCBI lineage: Bacteria > Bacillati > Actinomycetota > Actinomycetes > Kitasatosporales > Streptomycetaceae > Streptomyces > Streptomyces sp. NPDC051109. The sequence continues at coordinate 405,315 of NZ_JBITFF010000005.1, read as the reverse complement.
CGGTCTGCTGGCCGTCGGTGAGGGTGAACGGGAGCTTGGCGTCGAAGGCGTCGAGCAGGCCGCCCGGGGCGGGGCGGCGGGGGACGGCCGGGAGCTGGGAGTCGGCGTGCCGGCGGCGGGCCAGGGCGACTTGGAGGACGAACGCCTCGTCCCACTTCAGGCGCTGGCGGGCATCCTCGACCTCGGCCTTGGAGGCCGGCCGGTGGATCTTGAGCAGGGCCTCGGTGAGCGGGACCAGTCCGCGGCCCTCGCGCAAGGCGTCCGGCAGCGGGTCCACGGCCTCCCGGGCGCTCGGCAGCACGGCGTCCACGCACTTGGCGATCTTCCAGGACTCCAGCTTGGCGCAGGCCGGGTAGATCGGGATCAGCTGGTTCGCGAAGGCGGTCGCGGCGTCCCGGTCGGAGGCGTCCGCGCCGAGCGGCTCGTACGCGGGGTGGGAGAGCTGGAGCTTGCGGTTGAACATGCCGACCTTGCCCGCGAACATGGCGCGGGTGCCCGGCAGCAGGTCCTTGTGCGGCTTGTGCACGCCCGCCCCGAAGAAGACCAGCTGGAGGCGGCCGCTGCCGTCGGTGATGGTCACCTCCAGGCGTTTGCCGCGGCCCCCGTTGAAGGTCAGGATCCGGGCGTCGGCGACCTGGGCGACGACCGTCACGTGCTCGTCGATCTGGTCGGCGAGCTCGGCCAGCGAGGTCAGCTCGCCGCGCTCGGCGTACCGCCGCGGGTAGTGGTGCAGCAGGTCCAGGGCCGTGTGCAGGCCGAGCTGCTCGGCCAGCACCTTGGCGGTGGCGGGGCCGAGCGTCTTCTTGAGGTCTTCGTCGAGCGCGGGCACGCCTTCATTGCACACCATGGCGCTGACAAGTCGGCTATTCGACCCCGATGAGCAGGGGCGCCGAGTACCGCCCGCCGCGGTAGGTGACCGTGTCCACCGCCAGGTGTCCGTGCTGGACGTACGCCTCCAGGCGCTCGGCGAGGGCGTCCGGCACCTCCGGCCCCAGGACCAGGGTGACGAGTTCGCCGCCGGAGCCCAGCATCCGCTCCAGGACCGCCTGGGCGGTCTCGTCGAGGCCGGCGCCGATGACGGCGACGTCCCCGTCGATGAGCCCGAGCACGTCCCCGGCCTGGCAGATGCCGGCGGAGGTGAACGACTGCCGTTCGGCGACGGCGAGTTCCCCGAAGCGGGTGGCGCCGGCGGCCGCGGTCATGGCGACCACGTCCTCGTCGAAGCTGCCCTCCGGGTCGTGGACGGCGAGGGCGGCCAGGCCCTGGACCGCGGACCGGGTGGGGATCACGGCCACGCGCACGCCGTCGGCGCGGGCCTGTTCGGCGGCGGCCGCCGCGACGGCGCGCTGGTCGGCGCCGCCGGGCAGCAGCACCACCTCGCGGGCGTGCGCGCGGCGGATGGCGTCGACGAGCGCGGGGGCGTCCGGGACCTCTCCGGGGCGGGCGAGCACGGTGGTCGCGCCCGCCTCCCCGCACAGCCCGGCCAGCCCCTCGCCCGGGACGACGGCGACGACGGCCCGCTGGACGCGCTCGCCGCGCGCCCGGCGCCGCTCGTCGGCGAAGTGGGTGATGCGGATCCGGTACGGCCGCCCGGCGACCACGCCGGCCTCCACGGCGGCGCCGGGGTCGTCGACGTGGACGTGCACGTTCCACAGTCCGTCGCCGCCGACCACCACCAGGCAGTCCCCGAGTCCGTCGAGGCGCTCGCGCAGTTCCGCCACGGCCGGCTCGGCGGCCTCCAGCAGGTAGATCACCTCGTACGCGGGCCCGCCCTGCTCCTCGGCGTCGCAGGGCTGCGGCGGCCGCGGTACGGGCACGGCCCGGCCGCGGACGGCCTCGTCTGCGGGCTGCCGGCCGGAGAGCGCCTGCCACAGGGCGCCGAGTACGGCGACCAGCCCGCAGCCCCCGGCGTCGACCACTCCGGCCCGGCCCAGCTCGGCCAGCTGCGCCGGGGTGTCGGCGAGGGCCGCGCGGGCCCCGTCGTAGGCGGCCAGGGCCACGTCTGCGGCGGACCCGGCGGCGGCTCCGGCCGCCTCGCCGGCCCGTGCCGCCGCGGCGGCGACGGTGAGCATCGTGCCCTCCACGGGGTGGGCGACGGCCCGGTACGCCTCCTCGGCGGCCCGCGTCAGCGCCTCGGCCAGCATCCGGCCGGGTCCGCGGTCGCCCGGCTCGTCACCGAGTACGTCGGCCACGCCGCGCAGCAGCTGCGCCAGGATCGTCCCCGAGTTCCCGCGGGCCCCTATGAGGGCGCCGTGCGCGTAGGCCCGTACGGCCTCGGGGAGGGAGGTGCTCCCGGCCCCGGGGGGCGGGCCGTGCACGTCGCCGTCCGCTGTGGTCTCGCTCACGCTCGCGGGTGGCGTTCCGAGGGCGTCGGCCAGGGCGCGGTCCGCCGACTCGGCGGTCAGGTAGAGGTTGGTTCCGGTGTCCGCGTCCGCGACCGGGTAGACGTTGATCGCGTCGATGTCCTCGCGGGCCCGGCCCAGCGCGGCCACGGCCAGCGAGCTCCAGGTGCGCACCGCTTCGGCGTCGAGCTCGTCGGCGGGCTGCGGCTGCGGCTCGTGCTGCACCGGGCGTTCCTCCTCGTGCGGGCCAGGGTTCACCGCAGGGTAACCAAGGACTGCCGGGTGTCACGGGGCCCGGGCGGGATCGGCGGCGGCCATGGTAGTTTTCTTGGACGGACGCAGTCGTTGTATGCTGCTCCGGTTGCCCGATGAAAGTCGGGCCATTCCCCCGGCAAACCACTCAGACTTCTCAGACTTCTGATCCGGTGCGCCGGATTTCACTGTAAGTGCATCTGAAGTCTTTGGAGTGACCTGTGGCTGCCAACTGCGACGTTTGCGCCAAGGGGCCGAGCTTCGGCAACAACATCTCCCACTCGCACCGCCGCACCTCGCGTCGCTGGAACCCGAACATCCAGCGCGTTCGTGCCATGGTCAGTGGGACGCCGAAGCGCCTCAACGTCTGCACCTCGTGCATCAAGGCCGGCAAGGTCTCGCGCTGACGCCAACCGTCGTAGCGCAGCCCTTTCCGGTTGCCAAGAAGGCCGGTCCACCTCGTGGACCGGCCTTTTGGTTCGTCCGGACCGGCGGACACGGACGTGAAGAGGACCACCGCCTCATGTGACGCGGTGGTCCTCTTCCGTCCTGCCGCCGTCAGCGGTGCCACTGCCAGGCGTGGTCCACCGGGCCGATGCCGCCGCCGAGCGCGAAGCCGGCCGCGATGGCGCCGCTCACGTACTCCTTGGCCTCCATGACGGCCTGCGGCACGTCCTGCCCCTTGGCCAGCCCGGCGGCTATCGCACTGGCCAGGGTGCAGCCGGTGCCGTGGGTGTGCCGGTTGTCGTGGCGCGGCGCCCGCAGCCACAGCTGTGTGTCCCCGTCGGTGAGCAGGTCGGCGGCCTCGCCCCCGTGGGCGGCCAGGTGCCCGCCCTTGATCAGCGCCCACTCCGGCCCGTACGCGAGCACGGCGTCCGCGGCGCGCCGCATGTCGTCCTCGCTCTCCACCACCACGCCCGTGAGCTGGGCCACCTCGTCCAGGTTCGGGGTGGCCACGGTGGCCCGCGGCAGCAGCTCCTTGCGTACGGCGTCCAGCGCCGAGGCGGCGAGCAGCGCGTCCCCGTGCTTGGAGACCCCGACCGGGTCGACGACCGCGGGGGCCGAGGTGGCGGCCAGCAGTTCCGCCACGGTCTCCACCAGCGCGGTGGAGGCCAGCATCCCGGTCTTGACCGCGTGGACGCCCATGTCGTCCACGACGGCCCGGTACTGGGCCTTGACGGCCTCGGCGGGCAGTTCCCAGACCCCCTGCACCCCGAGGGAGTTCTGCGCGGTCACGGCGGTCACCACGCTCATCCCGTGCACGCCGAGTGCCAGCATTGTCTTGAGGTCGGCCTGGATCCCGGCGCCACCGCCGGAATCGGATCCGGCGACGGTCAGGCACAGCGGTGGCGCGTCGGTCATCTGGAGGTCTCCTCGGTGGACGGGTCGGAGCCGAAGTGGTCCCAGCCGCCGGTGCTCGTCCAGGGGGCGCCGTCCACGGTCACCTGGGGCAGCGCGGACCGGTTCAGCACCTCCCCGATGACCTTCCACCGGGCCGGCAGTTTCACGTCGGGCGGGAAGGTCGCCACGATGGCGTGATCTTCCCCTCCGGTGAGCACCCACTGCAAGGGGTCGACCCCGACGGCCTGCCCGATGTCGTGCATCTGCGTCGGGATGTCGACGGCCGCCGAGCGCAGGTCGATCCGTACCTTGCTGGCCTCCGCGATGTGCCCGAGGTCGGCGATCAGGCCGTCGCTGACGTCGGTCATCGCGGTGGCGCCGAGGCCGGCGGCCGCGGGGCCGGCGTGGTAGGGCGGTTCGGGGCGCCGGTGCGCCTCGACGAAGGCCCGCGGGGAGCGGAACCCGCGCGAGAGCACGGCGAACCCGGCCGCGGACCAGCCCAGCCAGCCCGTGACCGCCACGACGTCGCCGGGCTGGGCGCCGGAGCGCAGCACGGGCTCGTGGTTGCGCAGGTCGCCGAGGGCGGTGATGGCCACGGTGATGGTGTCCCCGCGGACGACGTCGCCGCCGACCACGGCCGCGCCGGCGACCTGGCACTCGTCGCGGATGCCGTCCATGAGCTCGGTGGGCCAGGTGACCGGCAGCTCGGCCGGGACGACGAGGCCGAGCAGCAGGGCGGTCGGCACCGCGCCCATGGCGGCGATGTCGGCGAGGTTCTGCGCGGCGGCCTTGCGGCCGACGTCGTAGGCCGTGGACCAGTCGCGCCGGAAGTGCCTGCCTTCCAGCAGGATGTCGGTGCTCGCCACGACCCGCCGGTCGGGGGCCGACACGACCGCGGCGTCGTCGCCCGGTCCGAGCCGGACCGCCGGGGTGGTGGTGAGCCGTGAGGTGAGCTCCCGAATGAGCCCGAACTCCCCCAGCTCGCCCACAGTGCCCTTCATCGCTGTGCCCCTTCTTGCCCAGTCCGCTTGCGGTCGCGAGCCGTCACAGCTCTGGGTACCGTCAACAGATACGTCAACTTCTGCTCTCCGTACGCCCCGCCGTGCGTGGCGCCGTGCCCCCGGGTCTCCCCGTGGTGCTCGGCAACGCGGTACCGTGGCGTCCCTTCTTCCCCGGGCCCACCCGAATCCCTGGGCCCATCCGAAGGTTAGGGGAATCGATCCTCGTGGCCGCCCTGGAGGTTCCGTGGTACAGGCGTACATCCTTATCCAGACCGAGGTGGGCAAGGCGTCGTTCGTCGCCGAGTCCATCAGCCAGATCCCGGGGGTGATCCAGGCCGAGGACGTGACGGGGCCGTACGACGTGATCGTGCGCGCCCAGGCCGACACCGTGGACGAGCTCGGCCGCATGGTCGTCGCCAAGGTGCAGCAGGTGGAGGGCATCACCCGCACCCTGACCTGCCCGGTGGTCCATCTGTAGCCCCCGTCTACTCTTGGCCGGTGATGACCCTCCACCGCCGGCCCCTGCGTCTGCCCGCCCTGCCCGTACTGGTCGCGGTACTGGCCCTCGCGGGCTGTACCCCGGGTGATTCCGAAGCCCGGGTGGACCCGCCGCCCACGCCGCCCGCCGACGTCGCGGGGTTCTGTGCAGCACTGCACGGGGAACTCCCGGAGACGGTGGCCGGCCTGGCGCGGGCCAAGGCAGTGCCGGAGTCGGATCTGACCGCCGCGTGGGGCGGCTCGGCGATCGTACTGCGGTGCGGTATCCCCAAGCCCCCCGAGATGGCTGATCCGAAGCAGGAGGGCGTCGAGGTCAACGGCGTCCGCTGGCTGCTGGAGAAGGTCCCCGACAGCGCCGGCGGGGGGTTCCGGTTCATCACCGGGATGCGGCTGGCCTACACCGAGGTCCGGGTCGACAAGGAGCATGCCACGGATGCGGGGATGCTCGTCGGGCTGTCCGCCGTCGTGGCCAAGACCGTCCCCGAGGGCATCTCCTCGTACTGACGGGGCCCTGCCCCCTTCGTGCACCGACCGCCCGCCGGGAATCCCGGCGGGCGGTCGGCATGTACGTCGCTGCGGCTGCGGCTAGCGCAGACCGGTGGAGCGGTTCATGGCCGCCTGGATCAGGCGGTCCACCAGCTCCGGGTACTCGATGCCCGACTCCTGCCACATCCGCGGGTACATCGAGATCGGGGTGAAGCCCGGCATCGTGTTGATCTCGTTGATGACGAACGTGCCGTCCTCGGTGAGGAAGAAGTCGGCGCGCACGAGGCCCTCGCAGGACGCGGCGTCGAACGCCTCGATCGCGAGCCGCTGCACCTCGGCGGTCTGCTCCGGGGTGAGCGGAGCGGGCACGATCCCGGAGGCGGAGTCGATGTACTTCGCCTCGAAGTCATAGAAGTCGTGGCTGGAGACCGGCGGGATCTCGGCGGGCGCGCTCGCGCGCGGCCCGTCCTCGAACTCCAGCACCCCGCACTCGATCTCGCGGCCGCGCAGCAGCGCCTCCACGATGATCTTCGGGTCGTGGCGCTGCGCCTCGACGATCGCCGCGTCCAGGCTGGAGACGTCGTCGACCTTGGTGATGCCGATGGAGGAGCCGGCCCGGGCGGGCTTGATGAACAGCGGCCAGCCGTGCTCACCCGCGAAGTCCAGGATCCGCGCCTTGGCGGCGTCGCGGTCGGCGTCCCACTCGCGGGGCCGGACGGTCAGGTACGGGCCGACGGGGAGGCCGAAGGAGGTGAAGACTCGCTTCATGTACTCCTTGTCCTGGCCGACGGCCGAGGCGAGGACGCCCGAGCCGACGTACGGGATGCCGGAGAGCTCCAGCAGGCCCTGCAGGGTGCCGTCCTCGCCGTACGGGCCGTGCAGCATCGGGAAGACGACGTCGACCTCGCCCAGGGCCTTGGGGACGGCTCCCGGCTCGGTGTAGACGACCTCGCGGTTGGCCGGGTCGACGGAAAGTACGACGGCGCCGTCCTCGGAGTCCGCGAGCTCCTCGACGCTCGGCAGCTTGCGGTCGGCGATGGCCATCCGCGCGGGCTCGTCGGCGGTCAGCGCCCACCGGCCGTCCGTGGTGATGCCGATGGGCAGCACCTCGTACTTGGACCGGTCGATGGAGCGCAGCACGGCGCCCGCGGTGACGACCGAGATGGCGTGTTCCGAGCTGCGGCCGCCGAACACGACGGCCACGCGGGGCTTGCGGCCCTGCTGCTCAGGGGTCTGGGGGAGGTTCTCGCTGCTCATATCGCCACGACGATACCCGGTCGGACGTCCGGAAAGGAGTCAGCGGCGTTCCGGTTTGGCGCTGCGCCCCATCAGTTCCTTCAGCGCGACCAGCGGCGGCTTGCCGTGGTGGACGATCTCGACGACGGTGTCGGTGATCGGCATGTCGACCCCGTGCCGACGGCCCAGATCCGCCACCGACTCGCAGGACTTGACGCCCTCGGCGGTCTGCTTGGTGACCGCGATGGTCTCCTCCAGCGTCATTCCGCGCCCGAGGTTGGTGCCGAAGGTGTGGTTCCGGGAGAGCGGCGAGGAGCAGGTGGCGACGAGGTCGCCGAGGCCCGCGAGTCCGGAGAAGGTGAGCGGGTCGGCGCCCATCGCCAGGCCCAGCCGGGTCGCTTCGGCGAGGCCGCGGGTGATGAGGGATCCCTTGGTGTTGTCGCCCAGTCCCATGCCGTCCGCGATGCCGACGGCGAGGCCGATGACGTTCTTGACGGCGCCGCCCAGCTCGCAGCCGATGACGTCGGTGCTCGTGTACGGGCGGAAGTACGGGGTGTGGCAAGCGGCCTGGAGGCGCCGTGCGACGGCCTCGTCGGAGCAGGCGACGACGGCTGCGGCAGGCTGCCGGGCGGCGATCTCACGGGCCAGGTTGGGGCCGGTGACGACGGCGACGCGCTCGGCGGGGACCTTGGCTACCTCCTCGATGACCTCGCTCATGCGCTTGGCGCTGCCGAGTTCGATGCCCTTCATCAAGGAGACGAGAACGGCGTCGGCGGGCAGCAGCGGGGCCCATTCCGCGAGGTTGCCGCGCAGGGTCTGGGAGGGGATGGCGAGGACCGCGAAGTCGGCGCCGGCCGCGGCTTCGGCCGGGTCGGTGGTGGCGCGCATGTTCGCGGGGAGTTCGACGTCCGGGAAGTAGTCCGGGTTGGTCCGGCCGGTGTTGATGGCGTCGACGACCTCGCGGCGGCGGCCCCACAGGGTCACCTCGCAGCCTGCGTCGGCGAGCACCATGCCGAAGGCCGTGCCCCATGAGCCGGTTCCGAAGACGGCTGCCTTCACGGGACGTGTCACTTCAGGTCCTCCCCCGCGGCCTTGCGCCGCTGTTCCAGCCTGGCCTTGCGATGGTCGTACGGCTGCTCCGGCGCCTTCTCGCCGCGAAGCTCCTCCAGCAGCTCCGTGATGGCCGCCATGATGGTCTCGGTGACCTCCTTGAGCACGTCCGGGGTGGGCTCCCGGTCGTAGAACTCCGAAAGGTCCACGGGGGGTCCGGCCAGCACCTGGAGGGTCTTGCGCGGGAACAGGCGGACCTTGTCCTCCTTGGCGTAGGGAGGCATCGCGAGGTTCGCGCCCCACTGGGCCACCGGAATGACGGGCGCCTTGGTCATCAGCGCCACCCGCGCCGCGCCGGTCTTGCCGGCCATCGGCCACATGTCCGGATCGCGGGTGAGGGTGCCTTCCGGATAAAAGGCCACGCATTCGCCGCGCTCGATCGCGTCCACCGCGGCCCGGAATGCGTCCAGGGCGTTGGTGGTCTCGCGGTAGACCGGGATCTGGCCGGAGCCGCGCAGGATCGCGCCGACAATGGGGACCTTGAAGAGGGCCGCCTTCGCCAGCAATCGGGGCACCCGGCCGGTGTTGTACTGGAAGTGCGCGTAGGAGAGCGGGTCCAGATACGAGTTGTGATTGACGGCCGTGATAAACCCGCCGTCGCCCGGAATGTGATCCATTCCCCGCCAGTCCCGCTTGAAGAGCACCACCAGCGGCGGTTTTGCGATGACCGCCGCCAGGCGGTACCAGAAGCCGATTCTGCGGCGGGACACTCGGACACCTTCCTCTAGGACCGGTGCGCGGCTGGGCACCTCGTCGGCCGGACAAGTGTGGCCTCAGGTCCGGTCTCTGTCGAGAACACCGTACGCCCCGCCCGGAGCACCGGACCCCCGGGCCGACCGGGCAGGGGCGACAATGGGCCGATGCATGACCAGGCCATGACCCGGCCGTGGTCCACGCGTCGACGGACGCGCACCGGAGGGAAGGGGTCCGCCACGAACGCGGTCTGGAGTCTGGTGGTCCCGCTGAAGCCCCTGGCGGTGGCCAAAAGCCGCCTCGCGGCGGCCGTGGGCGGATCCCGCCCCGGGCTCGCGCTGGCGTTCGCGCAGGACACCGTGGCGGGGGCGCTGGCCTGCGCGGCGGTCGCGGATGTGGTGGTCGTCACGGACGACGCCGAGGCCGGAAGGGAACTGGCGCGGCTGGGGGCGCGGATCGTGCCGGACGCCCCGGCCGCCGGGCTCAACGCGGCGCTGGCCCACGGGGCGCGGGAGACGCGCAGGGCCCGGCCGGGGGCGGCGGTGGCCGCGATGAACGCGGATCTGCCCGCGCTGCGGCCGTCGGAATTGCTACGCGTGCTCGAAACCGCATCCGTATTTCCCCGTGCATTTCTGGCGGACGCGGCGGGAATCGGCACGACCCTGCTTTCCGCCGCACCGGACGTGGAATTGGCACCCTCGTTCGGGGGTCCGTCACGGGCCCGGCATTCGGCTTCCGGAGCTGCGGAAATAGGCCTGGCGGACGTCGAGAGCGTACGCCGGGACGTGGACACCGGAACGGATCTGCGCAGGGCCCTCGCCCTCGGTGTGGGCCGTCACACGGCCCTATACAGTGCCCGTATGCAGGCGACCGCGTACACGTACGACTCCCAGACCCGCAGCGGCAGTGTGCTGCTGGACGACGGCACCCCGGTGCCCTTCGAGGCCCCGGCCTTCGATGCGGGCGGCCTGCGGCTGCTGCGGCCCGGGCAGCGGGTCCGGATCGAGACGGACGGCGAGGGGCCGGCCCTGAGGATCACGCTGGTCACCCTGCAGACCTTCTGACCTCGCGCTTCGACCCGTCTGACCTGCACGGACAGTCCGGACAGCACCGCGGGCCGGCTTCCCCAGGAGGGGGAAGCCGGCCCGGCGTGTGTGACTCGTGGCCTTACTTCTTGCGGGCCGTGGTCTTCTTCGCGGTGGTCTTGCGCGCCGTCGTCTTCTTGGCGGGCGCCGTGGTCTTCGCGGTGGCCTTCTTGGCCGCCGGAGCCGTCTTCTTGGCGGTGGCGGTGGTCTTCTTCGCCGTCGTCGCGGTCTTCTTGGCGGTGGCGGTGGTCTTCTTCGCCGCCGGCGTGGCCTTCTTCGCCGCGGCGGTCTTCGCGACCACCTTCTTGGCGACGGCCGTCTTCGCGGTGGTCTTCTTGGCGACCGCGGTCTTCGCCGCCGCCTTCTTGGCGGTGGTGGCCTTCTTGGCCGCGGCCTTCTTGACCGTCGCGGAAGCGCCGCCGGAGAGGCTGCCCTTGGGCGCCTTCTTGACCGACACCTCGCCGCCCTTGGGCAGCTTCTTGGTGCCCGCGACCAGGTCCTTGAAGCCCTGGCCCGCGCGGAAGCGGGGAACAGAGGTCTTCTTGACCCGGACGCGCTCACCCGTCTGCGGGTTGCGGGCGTAGCGGGCCGGGCGGTCGACCTTCTCGAACGAGCCGAAGCCCGTGACCGAGACCCGGTCGCCCGCGACCACAGCGCGGACCATCGCGTCCAGTACCGCGTCGACAGCGTCCGCGGCCTGCTGGCGGCCGCCCAGCTTGTCGGCAATCGCTTCTACGAGCTGCGCCTTGTTCACGTCTTCCCCTTCGGAGACTTCGCCAGAACGAATGTGTTCAAGCTTATTTCGCACGTTAGGCGGATATATACCGCAAATCAAACACGAAACGGGCTAATCACCCTAGTGCCGCAACGGTGTAGGTCGTTACGGAGTTCCTTCGCATCAGTCGCCTTCAGGGAATCGACCCTCGTCGAGGTCCTTCATCAACCTGTCCAGGCGCCTTGCCGCATCGGCGAGATCGTGCTTCGCCGCGGCCGTGACGACCAACAGCTTCCGGGACAGCGCCATCCTTACGCCCTCCGGGACTTGCAGTGTGCGCACCCTTGCGTGTGCTTCTTTCAGCCGGTCCGCGACGAGTTCGTAGAGCTCAAGTTGACTGTCGCGTTCCATGCACAGATTGTGCCATCTGGGGCGAGTTGTCGCCTCACGGGGCCTCAACACACGGCTGTGCCCCCCGCCTGAAGGCGGGGGGCACAGTGCGGTCGATGTGATCACCCAAAGGCGAATAAGCGCTGATCAGGCTGGAATCAGGCCCTAATCGTGCGCGGCTTGAAGCTCGGTCGGGCGCTTTCGTACGTGGCGATGTCCGCTTCGTTCTGAAGGGTGAGCGAGATGTCGTCCAGACCCTCCAGCAGACGCCAGCGGGCGTTGTCGTCGAGTTCGAACTCCGCCTCGATTCCGGCCGCGCGGACCTGGCGGGCGACCAGGTCGACCGTCACCTCGGCGGTCGGGTCGGCCTCGGTCAGCTCCCACAGCCGGTCGACGGTCTCCTGCGGCAGGACCACGGTCAGCAGACCGTTCTTCAGCGAGTTGCCGCGGAAGATGTCGGCGAAGCGGGAGGAGATGACCGTCTTGAACCCGAAGTTCTGCAGGGCCCAGACGGCGTGCTCGCGCGAGGAGCCGGTGCCGAAGTCGGGACCGGCGATCAGCACGGTCGCGCCCTGGCGCTCGGGGAGGTTCGTGACGAACCCGGGATCCTTGCGCCAGGCCTCGAAGAGCCCGTCCTCGAACCCGTCGCGGGTGATCTTCTTCAGCCAGTGGGCCGGGATGATCTGGTCGGTGTCGACGTTGCTGCGGCGCAGCGGGACGGCCCGGCCGGTGTGGGTGGTGAAGGCTTCCATGGTTCTCAGACTCCGGCGGTCGCGGTGGCGTCGGACAGGTCGGCGGGCGAGGCCAAGTGGCCCAGTACCGCGGTGGCGGCGGCCACCTGCGGGGAGACCAGGTGGGTCCGCCCGCCCTTGCCCTGCCGGCCCTCGAAGTTGCGGTTGGAAGTGGACGCGGAGCGCTCACCGGGGGCCAGTTGGTCGGGGTTCATGCCCAGGCACATCGAGCAGCCGGCGTGCCGCCATTCGGCGCCGGACTCCTTGAAGACCTTGTCCAGCCCCTCCTCCACGGCCTGCAGGGCGACCCGGACGGAGCCCGGGACGACCAGCATCCGTACGCCGTCGGCGACTTTGCGACCCTCGATGATGCCGGCGACGGCGCGCAGGTCCTCGATGCGGCCGTTGGTGCAGGAACCTACGAAGACGGTGTCGACCTTGATGTCGCGCAGCGGCTGCCCGGCCGTCAACCCCATGTACTCCAGGGCCTTTTCGGCGGCGTGGCGCTCCGAAGCGTCCTCGTACGAAGCAGGGTCGGGGACGTTGGCCGACAGCGGCGCGCCCTGGCCCGGGTTGGTGCCCCAGGTGACGAACGGCGCCAGCGTGGCGCCGTCGATGACGACCTCGGCGTCGAAGACCGCGTCCTCGTCGGTGCGCAGGGTCTGCCAGTACGCGACGGCCGCGTCCCACTCCTCGCCCTCGGGGGCGTGGTCGCGGCCCTTGAGGTAGTCGAAGGTGGTCCGGTCGGGGGCGATCATGCCCGCGCGGGCGCCGGCCTCGATCGACATGTTGCAGATGGTCATGCGCGCTTCCATCGAGAGCTTCTCGATGGCCTCACCGCGGTATTCCAGGATGTAGCCCTGGCCGCCGCCGGTGCCGATCTTCGCGATGATCGCCAGGATCAGGTCCTTGGCGGTGACGCCCTCGGCCAGCTCGCCCGTGACGGTGATGGCCATGGTCTTGGGGCGGGCCAGCGGCAGCGTCTGGGTGGCCAGCACGTGCTCGACCTGGCTGGTGCCGATGCCGAAGGCCAGCGCGCCGAACGCGCCGTGCGTGGAGGTGTGCGAGTCACCGCAGACCACGGTCGTGCCCGGCTGGGTCAGGCCCAGCTGCGGTCCCACGACGTGGACGACGCCCTGCTCGACATCGCCCAGGGAGTGCAGGCGTACGCCGAACTCGGCGCAGTTCGCCCGCAGCGTCTCCAGCTGGGCCCGGGAGACCGGGTCCGCGATGGGCTTGTCGATGTCCAGGGTGGGGGTGTTGTGGTCCTCGGTGGCGATGGTGAGGTCCAGCCGCCGGACCTTGCGGCCGGCCTGCCGCAGGCCCTCGAAGGCCTGGGGGCTGGTCACCTCGTGCAGCAGGTGCAGATCAATGAAGAGGAGGTCGGGCTCGCCCTCGGCGCGCCGGACGACATGGTCGTCCCAGACCTTCTCCGCGAGTGTCCTACCCATCGCTTTCCCTCCGGCTCACCGTCCCGGACCCAGTGGTTCGTGGACCCGTACATACAGACTCGCTGGTTCTTGGAAAAATTGAACTTGCGTTTCACAGTGTGAGACGCGAATATCGTTTCATGGACAACTCTAGCGGCGTCGGCGTTCTCGACAAGGCAGCTCTGGTACTGAGCGCACTGGAGTCCGGTCCGGCCACCCTCGCCGGGCTGGTCGCGGCGACAGGGCTCGCACGACCCACGGCACATCGCCTGGCCGTGGCACTGGAACACCACCGGATGGTGGCGAGGGACATGCAGGGCCGGTTCATCCTCGGACCGCGGCTGGCGGAGCTCGCCGCCGCGGCCGGCGAGGACCGCCTGCTGGCCACGGCGGGACCGGTACTCACCCATCTCCGCGACGTGACGGGCGAGAGCGCGCAGCTCTACCGCCGTCAGGGCGACATGCGCATCTGCGTGGCCGCCGCCGAGCGGCTGTCGGGTCTGCGGGACACCGTCCCGGTGGGCTCGACACTCCCGATGAAGGCGGGCTCGGCCGCGCAGATCCTGATGGCCTGGGAGGAGCCCGAGCGGCTGCACCGCGGGCTGCAGGGCGCGCGCTTCACGGCGACGGCCCTGTCGGGCGTACGGCGCCGCGGCTGGGCGCAGTCGATCGGCGAGCGGGAGCCCGGCGTGGCGTCCGTCTCGGCGCCGGTGCGCGGGCCGTCGAACCGCGTCGTGGCCGCCGTGTCGGTCTCCGGGCCGATCGAGCGCCTGACCCGCCACCCGGGCCGGATGCACGCCCAGGCCGTCATCGACGCGGCCGCCCGCCTGTCGGAGGCCCTGCGCCGCTCCGGCTGATCCCCCGCTTCCCCCTCCCCCGGGCCCGGGGGCGCGTACGACGCCGCACACGTCCGAACACGCGCCTCCGGGCCCGCACTTGTACCGGCCCAGGGCTGGCGTCGGGGTGCGTACGGGAACAGCGAAGAGGCCCTCCGCGATGAACGCGGAGGGCCTCTTCTGTGCGTACCCCCGACCGGATTCGAACCGGCGCTACCGCCTTGAGAGGGCGGCGTGCTAGGCCGCTACACAACGGGGGCTTGCTCTGTACTGCGCTGGGCTACCAGGACTCGAACCTAGAACAAAGGAACCAGAAACCTTCGTGTTGCCAATTACACCATAGCCCAATGTGGTCTATACCAGACCAGTACCCCCGACCGGATTCGAACCGGCGCTACCGCCTTGAGAGGGCGGCGTGCTAGGCCGCTACACAACGGGGGCCCTAGCGATCCTGCATCAAGACGTCCGGGAGCTACCCAATGAGATCTTGCGGGAAGGATCTGTACCCCCGACCGGATTCGAACCGGCGCTACCGCCTTGAGAGGGCGGCGTGCTAGGCCGCTACACAACGGGGGCAAAGCACTGCGTTACTGCTGCACTGCGCTGGGGTACCAGGACTCGAACCTAGAATAAGGGAACCAGAAACCCTCGTGTTGCCAATTACACTATACCCCACCGAAAGTCAACCCCTCTGGGGGCTCTTCTTTCGAGTGGCGCCTCCGTCCGGCCTTTCGGCCCGCTCCGGCGGCGCAGAAAGAACATTACCGGATGCCTGACCGTGCTCCAAAACGGGTATCCGAGGCCAGCAGCTCCGGGAGCCGGGCGAGACCGGCAATCCGGTGCACGCCCTCGGGGCCCGGCCCGCGCCCTCCGTCCCGGTCGAGCCAGATCGCGGTCAGCCCGGCGTCGCGGGC
Organism: Streptomyces sp. NPDC051109; assembly: GCF_044455885.1. Taxonomy (NCBI): domain Bacteria; kingdom Bacillati; phylum Actinomycetota; class Actinomycetes; order Kitasatosporales; family Streptomycetaceae; genus Streptomyces; species Streptomyces sp. NPDC051109. The sequence goes on along the minus strand of NZ_JBITFF010000005.1, from coordinate 390,255 downwards.
GCCGCGCGCGTCGATCTCCGGCTGGTCCCCCACGTACGCCACCTCGCCCGGCGGCAGGCCGAGCGCCCCGCAGGCGGCGAGGAAGGCCTGCGCCTCCGGCTTGCTGACGCCCAGTTCCGCCGCGCAGAGCAGCACCTCGAAGCGCTCGCGCAGGCCGAGACGGCGCAGCTTGGGGTCCTGGTTGACGGTGGAGGAGTTGGAGAGCACCCCGTGCCGGTAATCGCCCGCGAGGGCGTCCAGTACGGGCACGACGTCGGGGAACAGGGTCCAGGCCGCCTTGTAGTGCACGACGTACCGGTCGAACCAGTGATCGGCCTCGGCGGGGCCCATCCCGGGCTCGCCGAGGAAGTCCCGTACGCGGTCACGGCGCTGTTCCTGGAAGGAAACCTCCCCGGCGGCGAAGCGGTCCCAGTGCCGGGTGGTGGTCTGCCGCCACAGCGCGAGCGCCTCCAGGGGGGACCCGTACCGCTCCGCGATGCCCTCCTCGGCGAGCCGGCGCGCGAGGCCGGCGCTGTCCGCCCCGGTGTAGTCGAACAGGGTGTCGTCGATGTCCCACAGCACTGCGCGGATCGGCATGCCTCCGACGCTACGACATCTCCCGGCGCCGCCTCCAGGGTTTGCCGATGTCGGCGGGCGGCACCACGCGTCGGGGGGCGGCGGCCGGGGTTCCGGCTGCCGCCCCCCGAGGGACGTACGTACGGGCGCCGCCTAGGCGGCGAGCTTCGCCAGGGCCGCGTCGATGCGCGACAGCGAGCGCTCCTTGCCCAGGATCTGGAGGGACTCGAAGAGCGGCAGGCCGACGGTGCGGCCGGTGACGGCCACACGGACCGGGGCCTGGGCCTTTCCGAGCTTGAGGCCGTGGGCCTCGCCGGCGGTCAGGACGGCCTGCTTGAGCGACTCGGGGTCGCTCCAGTCGGCCGTTTCCAGGTTCGCGCGGGCGGTGGTCAGCAGGGCCGCGGGCTCGCCCTTCATCGCCTTGTCCCAGGACGCCTGGTCCTCGACCGGCTCCTTGCGGAACAGGAAGTCGACGTTGGCGGTGATGTCCGACAGGACGGTGACGCGGGTCTGGGCGTACGGCGCGATGGCCGCCCACGCCTCGGCGTCGAAGTCCTCCGGCTCCCAGTTGGCGTGCGGGGCCTGCAGCCAGGGGGTGCAGGCGTCCGCGAAGGCCTTCGGATCGAGCAGCCGGATGTGGTCGGCGTTGATCGCCTCGGCCTTCTTCAGGTCGAAGCGCGCCGGGTTCGCGTTCACGTCCGGGATGTCGAACTTCGCCACCATCTCCTCGATGGAGAAGATGTCCTGGTCCTTGGAGAAGGACCAGCCGAGGAGCGAGAGGTAGTTCAGCAGGCCCTCGGGGAGGAAGCCGCGCTCGCGGTAGAGGTTGAGCGAGGACTCAGGGTCGCGCTTGGAGAGCTTCTTGTTGCCCTCGCCCATGACGTACGGCAGGTGGCCGAACTCGGGGACGCCGGTGGCGATGCCCAGCTCCATGAGCGCCTTGTACAGCGCGATCTGGCGCGGGGTGGAGGACAGCAGGTCCTCGCCGCGGAGCACGTGCGTGATCTGCATCAGCGCGTCGTCGACCGGGTTGACGAGCGTGTACAGCGGCGCGCCGTTGGCCCGCAGGATGCCGAAGTCAGGCACGTTCTCCGGGGTGAAGGTCAGCTCGCCGCGGACCAGGTCGGTGAAGGTGATCGGCTCGTCGGGCATCCGGAACCGGACGATCGAGGGGCGGTGCTCGCCCTGGTACGCCTCCAGCTGCACCTGGGTCAGCTCGCGGCAGTGGCCGTCGTAGCCGGAGGGCTTGCCGGCGGCGCGGGCGGCGGCGCGGCGGGCGTCCAGCTCCTCGGTCGTGCAGTAGCAGTCGTACGCGTACCCGCCGTCGCGCAGGCGCTGGGCGACGTCCGCGTAGATGTCCATGCGCTCGGACTGGCGGTACGGGGCGTGCGGGCCGCCGACCTCGGGGCCCTCGTCCCAGGTGAAGCCGAGCCAGCGCAGCGAGTCGAGCAGCTGGTCGTACGACTCCTCGGAGTCGCGCGCCGCGTCGGTGTCCTCGATGCGGAAGACGAACGTACCGCCGTGGTGGCGGGCGAACGCCCAGTTGAAGAGGGCGGTCCGGACCAGGCCCACGTGGGGGTTGCCGGTCGGGGAGGGACAGAAACGTACGCGGACGTTCGCGTTAGCCACGCTTGATCACCTTGTTGGTGAGAGTGCCGATGCCTTCGATGGTGACGGCGACCTCGTCGCCGACGTTGAGGGGGCCGACTCCGGCCGGGGTCCCCGTGAGGATGACGTCGCCGGGGAGCAGCGTCATGGCCTCGGTGATGTGGACGATCAGGTCCTCGATGGAGCGGACCATGTCGCTGGTGCGGCCGAGCTGGCGCTGTTCGCCGTTGACGGTGCACTGGATGGTCAGGTCGCTCGGGTCCAGATCGGTCTCGATCCAGGGGCCGAGGGGGCAGGAGCTGTCGAAGCCCTTGGCCCGGGCCCACTGCTTCTCGCGCTGCTGGACATCGCGCGCGGTGACGTCGTTGGCGCAGGTGTAGCCGAGGATCACGTCCTTGACGCGCTCCTTCGGGACCTCGCGGCACATGCGGCCGATGACCACGGCGAGCTCCGCCTCGTGGTGGAGGTCGTGGGAGAAGGAGGGGTACGCGATGGGGTCGCCCGGGCCGACCACCGAGGTGGAGGGCTTGAAGAAGGTGATGGGCGCTTCGGGACGGCCTTGGTCGTCGAAGACGGAGTTGCCGAGCTCCGCCGCGTGCTCCGCGTAGTTGCGGCCGATGGCCACGACCTTGTTCGGGAGCACGGGCGGCAGCAGCCGGACCTTGTTCAGGGGGACCTTCGTGCCCGAGAGCTCGAAGTCCGCGAACGGGATGCCCTTGATGATGTCGAGGACGAGCTCACCCTCGGCGCCGGGGGCGGTGCTGCCCTCGACCGCGCCGAACGCGACATTGCCGTCGATGGAGAACCTGGCGATGCGCACGTGTTGCGTCTGCCCCTCTGTATTTCCGCTGGCTGGAGTCTGCGTGTCCAGGCTAACGCGGCGGGCGGCGGCGCTTCGCGCTCCTTTTGCCGAGTGGCTTACTGCGCGGCGGCGACCGGCGCGTCCATCAGGATCGTGCGGCGCGGGTTCGCGGTCTGGGCGGGCAGCTCGACGGCGTGCTCCGGTGCCTCGATCGCCTGCAGCTCTTCGGCGTCCTTGAGGTGCGCGAGGGTGGTGCGGCGGGGGTTGGCTATGTTGCGGAACATTATCGTCGTCTTCACGGTGTTTCGGGCCCTCGGCTCGGTTGTCGGGTGGGGTTGTCGGATCCTTCAACCCTGTAAAGGGCAAGGCTAAACATCCGATTCCCCGGCCCAACCGGGAAGTAATGGCCACGGCTATGTGAGTTTGCTCACCCGTGACCCGGCAATACGGGCATAACAGGCAGTCAATTCCGGGTGGCGAAACGGACATTACGCCACTGAATCAGCCATTCCGCTCCTGATCATCTCGACTGGGACACCTTGCCAGCCACCGCGTTTGGTCGACGTAAGTCCGGTTCGTCCCGAAAGGCGGACCACATCGCGTAATCCGTCCATCGCATTCCGTGATCGCTGCTCCAGGCCGACACGCGCACCTTGTTGGAGATCCGCCACTGTGCTGGAATTCGCGGGACCGCCGCGGGAACAGCCGGCGCGCAGGTGGCGCGAGACAGCGCCGCGCGCGGCGGCAAGGAGAGGGAGACGCGCCGGTCACCGACGACCACCATGGGGCCGAAATGCCCCACGACTCGACACCGTCCCACCGGTCGCCCGGAGGGACGCCTGGTCCAGAGGTTGCGACGCTAGTGCAGGGACGATTCAAGAGGGATGGCAGCGCTGCGGCGGAGCAGGAGCCGCGCGGCGGGACCGACCGTGGCTCCTCGCCCCAGCACGCCCAGAACCGCGGGCCGGCTGCCGAAGGCGCCGGCCCCGACTCCTCCACCACGGTGAACGCGGTGAAGGCGAAGGCGCGACTCAAGCCCCGGGGCAAGACGAAGAGCGAAGAGCCGGCCGACAAGGACGTGGCGATACCGAAGGCCCCGAGCGGGCCCGGTTCGCGATTCGCCATGCAGAACTGGCGCATCAGCACGCGACTCGTGTCGCTGCTAACCCTGCCGGTCGTCGCCGCCACCACGCTCGGTGGCTTCCGCATCAACGACTCGCTCAACGACATCAGCCAGCTGGAGCACATGCAGCTGCTGACGACGATGACCCGGCAGGCCACCAACCTGGCCGCCATGCTCCAGGAGGAGCGGGACAAGTCGGCGGGTCCGCTGTCGGTCGACAGGTCGGGCAAGCCCAACAGCCTCGTCACGGGCGTACGCGACCAGACCGACGCCGCCGCGAAGGCCTTCCAGGCCGCGACCGACAAGGTCGACAGCGCGCAGGACAAGGACGAGACCCTCAAGTCGATCCGCAACAACATCCTGCAGATCGGCCGCCAGCTCACCGGCATCGAGGAAATCCGCAAGAAGGCGTACCAGAACGGCGCCCAGCAGACCGTCACCGAGTACAACGCGCTGATCGTCTCCCTGCTCTCGCTCTCCCAGGACATGGCGCAGGCCACCTCCAGCCCGGAGATGATCAAGCGTACGCGTGCCCTGGCGGCCTTCTCCTCCGCCAAGGAGTACGCCTCGATCCAGCGCGCCGTCATCGCCGCCTCGCTCCCCGAGAGCAGCGAGCGCGCGGGCACGCTCACCGAGAACGACCGCCTGTACGCCCTCTCCGCGCTCCGCGGCGAGAGCCAGTCGAAGAAGACCTTCGAACTCGTCTACCAGGGCAAGCCCGAGGAGCTCCTCGCGGCGCTCGGCGACGGCAACACGGAGATCGGCACCGCCGACCACTACGCGCGCCGCGTCCTGAGCACCCAGGGGCAGTTCGGCAAGGAGAAGAACCGGTCCTGGATGGACTGGTACGACGCGGACGACACCAAGCTGCAGGCCATGAAGGTCATCGAGCTGACCCTGCTCGAAGACATGGAGCAGAAGGCCCGCGAGCTCAAGAACTCCTCGCAGCAGGACGCCATCATCAACGGTGCCCTGATCCTGCTCGTCCTCGGCGTCTCCCTCGTCGGTGCCTTCGTCATGGCGCGGTCGATGATCCGCTCCCTGCGCCGCCTGCAGGACACCGCGACCCGGGTCGCCCAGGACCGACTGCCCGAGCTCGTCAAGCAGCTGTCCGAGTCCGACCCGCAGGACGTGGACACGTCCGTGGAGTCGGTCGGCCTGCACACCCGCGACGAGATCGGCCAGGTGGCCGCGGCCTTCGACGACGTGCACCGCGAGGCCGTCCGCCTCGCCGCCGAGCAGGCCCTCCTCCGGGGCAACGTCAACGCGATGTTCACCAACCTCTCGCGCCGTTCGCAGGGCCTCATCCAGCGCCAGCTCTCGCTCATCTCCGAGCTGGAGTCGCGCGAGGCCGACCCGGACCAGCTGTCCTCGCTCTTCAAGCTCGACCACCTCGCGACCCGTATGCGCCGTAACGGCGAAAACCTCCTCGTCCTCGCGGGCGAGGAGCCGGGCCGCCGGTGGACCCGCCCCGTCCCGCTCGTCGACGTGCTCCGTGCCGCCGCGTCCGAGGTGGAGCAGTACGAGCGCATCGAACTCGCGTCGGTGCCCGGCACCGACGTCGCCGGCCGCGTCGTCAACGACCTCGTGCACCTCCTCGCCGAGCTGCTGGAGAACGCCACCTCGTTCTCCTCCCCGCAGACCAAGGTCAAGGTCACCGGTCACGCACTGCCCGACGGGCGCGTGCTCGTCGAGATCCACGACACCGGCATCGGCCTCTCCCCCGAGGACCTCGCCGCGATCAACGAGCGGCTCGCCTCGCCGCCGACCGTGGACGTCTCCGTCTCCCGGCGCATGGGCCTGTTCGTGGTCGGCCGCCTGTCCCTGCGACACGGCATCCGCATCCAGCTGCGCCCGTCCGACTCGGGCGGTACGACGGCCCTCGTCATGCTGCCGGTGGACGTCGCCCAGGGCGGCAAGAAGCCGGGTCCGATGCCGGGCCAGGGCGGTCAGGGCGGCCCCGGCGGCCCGGGCTCCGGTGCTCCGCAGGGCATGCCGGGCGCGTCCGCGCAGGGTGCGGTCCCGGGCGGCGGCGCACGCCAGCCCGTCGGCGCCGGCCAGCAGCGCGGCCAGGTCTCCGGCGGCGGCCAGCGTGCCGCGCTGCCGGGCCGCGACGGCGCCCCCGGCCAGCAGGGTCCGCAGGGCGGTCCCGGTGCGCGTCCGCAGGCGGGTGGCCCGAATGCGCGTCCGCAGGGCGGTCCGGGCATGGCCGGCAGGCCCGGTGCCCCGACCTCCCAGGGTCAGGGTGCCTTCGGCGACGGCGCCTTCGGCGGCGGTGCCCCGCTGCCGGGCCGCGGTCCGGCCGGCGGTCCCGGCTCCCGTCCGATGCCCTCGCCCACGGCCTCCGGCCAGGGCGGCTTCCCGCAGGGCAACGGCTTCGAGCGCCCGCAGCCCCCGCAGCAGCAGTCCGCCCCGACGGGCCCGGTCCCCTCGGCCCAGGCGCCCGCCGCCCCGGCCCCGCGCGGCGCGCGGCCGCAGCTGCCGCCGCGCGGTGGCGCCGCGCGTCCGGAGCTTCCGGGTACGAACGGCGGCCCCGCCGGGATCCCGCAGACCACCAGCTGGGGCGCCGACCAGGCGCGCCACGGCGGCCACGAGGTCCCGCGAGGCCACGACGAGCTCTCGGGCCCCGGTTCGACGGCCGAGTTCCCCCGTCCGGACTTCAACGCCCCGCGCCCGCCGGCCGGCCAGGACATGTCCTCGACCGGGCAGTTCGAGCGCCCGCAGCCGCGCGGTGCGGCGGACCCGTCCACCACGGGCCAGTTCGCCCGTCCGGACTTCCAGGCCCCGCGGCCCGGCGGTCCCGGTGTCGGCGGATTCGCCCCCCAGCAGCCGCAGGCTCCGCAGCTGCCGCAGGCCCACCAGCCGGAGGCGCTGCCGCCGGCCCCGAGCACCGGCAACGAGCGCAGCCCGATCTTCGACACGCTGGAGTCGAACTGGTTCCACCAGGAGGACCAGCAGTCCTCCGGTCAGGCACCGGTCCCCCAGCAGCCGCAGCAGTCCGCCCCGGCTCCGGCTCCCCAGCAGCGCCTGCAGCAGCCGCTGCCGCAGCGCGGCCAGGAGCCCGCGGCCGAGTCCGCCCAGGCGACGACCGGCAGCTCGCCGACCGTCAGCTGGCGGTCCTCGCCGAACGACGAGCTGATGCGGCAGGCCGAGCGCGTGCGCCAGCCCGCCGCCGGCGGCATCACCACCTCGGGGCTGCCCCGCCGAGTACCGCGGGCGAACCTCGTGGCCGGCACCGCGCAGCAGCAGTCCGACGCACAGTCGGGCCCGCAGGTCTCGCGAGCGCCGGACGACGTCCGCGGCCGTCTGACCAACCTCCGACGGGGTATCCAGCAGGGCCGTCAGGCCGGCACCAACGGCCCGGCGACCGGCAGTTACCACATCGACCCCACTTACCAGCAGGAGCGTTAGTTGAGTTCGATGAGCCAGGCGGCACAGAACCTGAACTGGTTGATCACCAACTTCGTGGACAACACCCCCGGGGTGTCCCACACGGTGGTGGTCTCCGCCGACGGCCTCCTTCTGGCGATGTCCGAAGGTTTTCCCCGCGACCGCGCCGACCAGCTGGCGGCCGTGGCCTCCGGTCTGACGTCGCTGACCGCAGGAGCCTCGCGCATCTTCGAGGGCGGCGCCGTCAACCAGACCGTGGTCGAGATGGACCGGGGATTCCTCTTCCTCATGTCCGTCTCGGACGGTTCCTCCCTGGCCGTGCTGGCGCATCCCGAGTGCGACATCGGCCTCGTCGGCTACGAGATGGCCCTCCTCGTGGACCGCGCCGGCAGCGTCCTCACCCCGGACCTGCGCGCGGAACTGCAGGGAAGCCTGCTCATCTGACGCCACATCTCCCGGCCGGACGGTACTTCCGGCCGGGGGACCGGGGGCACGCCCCGGAACCCAGTACCACCGCCAGGCCGTCATACCGTCCCCCCACCGGCCGCCCCGTCAGACGGCACGCTGACCACTGCTGTCCAGCCCGGAGGATCAATGACCCCGCCCCCCGCCTACTCCGACTCGTACGGCGATTCGTCGTACTCGGAAGGCGACCAGCCGCTCGTTCGCCCGTACGCGATGACCGGCGGCCGGACCCGGCCCCGCTACCAGCTCGCCATCGAGGCGCTGGTCAGCACCACGGCCGATCCGATGCACCTGTCCGGCCTGCTTCCCGAGCACCAGCGCATCTGCACGCTGTGCCGAGAGGTCAAGTCGGTCGCGGAGGTCTCCGCACTGCTGTCGATGCCGCTCGGTGTCGCCCGGATCCTCGTCGCCGACCTGGCCGAGGCCGGAATGGTGGCCATCCACCAGCCGGGCAATGGAGAGGCCGGCGGCACGCCGGATGTAACGCTGCTCGAAAGGGTGCTCAGTGGACTTCGCAAGCTCTAATGGCGGACCTGCCCGCTCCACCACCTCCGCGAAGATCGTGGTGGCGGGCGGGTTCGGCGTGGGCAAGACCACGTTCGTCGGGGCCGTCTCGGAGATCAATCCGCTGCGCACCGAGGCCGTCATGACGTCCGCGTCCGCCGGCATCGACGATCTGACCCACACCGGGGACAAGACGACCACGACGGTCGCCATGGACTTCGGCCGCATCACCCTGGACCAGGACCTCATCCTGTACCTGTTCGGCACCCCCGGACAGGACCGCTTCTGGTTCATGTGGGACGACCTCGTCCGCGGCGCCATCGGTGCCATCGTGCTCGTCGACACCCGCCGGCTCGCCGACTGCTTCCCCGCGGTCGACTACTTCGAGAACAGCGGGCTGCCGTTCGTCGTGGCCCTCAATGGCTTCGAGGGGCACCAGCCCTACACCCCCGAAGAAGTGCGCGAGGCCCTGCAGATCGGTCCGGACGCCCCGATCATCACCACCGACGCCCGCCACCGCGCGGACGCCAAGAGCGCGCTCATCACGCTCGTCGAGCACGCCCTCATGGCCCGACTCAAGTAACACGACTCGGGCAACGGCGCTCAAGGGGCGCCACTCAAGTACCACGGGTTCTTCACAACGTGAGAGGGCGGGCTGTGTCATAGGACACGGCCCGCCCTCTCGGTTCATAACGTTTCGACAGAGAATTGCAGCCAGCCGGACACAGGGTGCGGTCGCCTGGTGCCGCTGCGCTCACAACCGGCACCTTATTTGGCGCAGCTCGCTCTTTATGTCCGATTTATGCGGGACATAAAGCTCTTGGAATGGCCGATTTCAAGTGTTTGGAACAGGACCGTTTACCGTGCTGGAATTCAACTAACTAGCTGGTAGCACCGCCGAGAGGTTGTTGGTCGAGTGAGGCGAAGCAACTCGAGCCCCGCGGATGAACCCGCGCGCGGCAACTTCACCCCGCCGCAGCGCGCGGCCGCGTCGTCCGTCGACGTACCCGTCGACCCACCGGCGAAGAGCGGCAGCACCAGCAGGTTCTCCCCGCGCAACTGGCGTGTGCCCACCCGCCTGAACGCGATCCTGCTCGTCCCCGTCCTCGTCGGACTGGTGATGGGCGGCTTCCAGGTGAAGGGCTCCGTCGACACCTGGAACGAGGCCAAGGACGCCGAGAAGACGGCCCGCATCGTCCAGGCGGCGGCCGAATACGGCCAGGCCCTCCTGAACGAGCGCGACCTCACGGCCGAGCCGCTCCTCAAGGGCGACCGGAACAACGAGTCCGTCGCGAAGGCCTATGCGGCCACCGACGCGGCCAAGGAGAAGTTCGCCCAGGCCTCGAAGAACCTCCCCTCGAACCACGGGCTGGAGCGCCGCCTGGAGCTCTTCCACCAGGAGGAGCCCAAGCTCGCGGCCGTCCGGCAGACGGCGTACGCCTCGCAGGAGACGGCGAAGAAGAACCCGCCGAGCGCGAACGGCCCGATCCCGACCGAAGAGGGGTACGTGCTGGTCCAGCACTACCTCATGACGTTCTCCAACGAACTCGGCCTGGGCACCGGCAACGTCACCAGCTACGGCCGCATGGTCTACGCGATCGAACTCGCGAAGGCGGCCAACTCGCTCCAGCGCGCGGTCGGCACCCACCTGCTGGTGCGCCCGAACGAGAACGAGGAGATCCGCAAGGCCCAGCTCGTGGCCTTCTCCTCGTACGCCTACCTCGAAGACATCGCCATCGGCGAGTACGTCGCGGCCGGTACCGAGGCGGACGTGGACCACCTCAAGGAGGTCATGGGCAGGCGCTCCCAGGAGGGCGCCGAGAAGCTCGCGGCCGCCAAGCGGGCGGCCGAGCAGGCCGGCACCCCCTTCAAGGCGCCGCCGATCGTGAACAATTCCGCGCTCACCGGCATGACCGAGGCGATCGCCGGCGGCGAGAGCAAGACCAAGATCATCGCGGGTGGCACCACCCCCCAGGCCTGGCAGGCCGCGTCCACCGCCAAGTTCGAGGGCTACGCCGAGGTCGAGAAGAACCTTCTCGACAAGGCCGTGACCGACTCCGTCGCCGTCTCCGACTCGGCCCGCAACGACGCCATCTGGACCGGCGCCATCGTGGTCGTGGCCCTGCTCGCCGCCTTCATCCTGGCCGCCATGATGGCCCGCCAGATGAGCAACGCGATGCGCCGGCTGCGCTCCGCCGCCTTCGACGTCGCCGAGCAGCGCCTGCCGATGCTCGTCGACCAGCTCTCGCGCACCGACCCGGGCAAGGTCGACACCCGTGTCGCGCCGATCCCGATCAACTCCCAGGACGAGATCGGCGAGGTCGCCCGCGCCTTCGACCAGGTCCACCGGGAAGCGGTCCGGCTCGCCGCCGAGCAGGCGCTCCTCCGAGGGAACGTCAACGCGATCTTCACGAACCTCTCCATACGCAACCAGTCGCTGATCGAGGGCCAGCTGACCCTCATCACCGACCTGGAGAACAACGAGGCCGACCCGGACCAGCTGGAGAACCTCTTCCGCCTGGACCACCTGGCCACGCGTATGCGCCGCAACGGCGAGAACCTCCTCATCCTCGCGGGTGAGGAACCGGGCCGCCGCTGGGACCAGCCGGTCCCCCTCGTCGACGTCCTGCGCGCCGCCTCCTCCGAGGTGGAGCAGTACGAGCGCATCGAGCTCTCGGGCGTCTCGGAGGCCGAGATCCACGGCCAGGCCGTGACCGACCTCGTGCACCTGCTCGCCGAGCTCCTGGAGAACGCCACGACGTTCTCCTCCCCGCAGACCAAGGTCCGCGTGAACGCCACGCGACTGCCCGACGGCCGCGTGATGGTCGAGATCCACGACAAGGGCATCGGCCTCACCGCCGAGGACTTCGCGGACATCAACCACAAGCTGGCCAACCCGCCGACCGTGGACGCCGCGATCTCCCAGCGCATGGGTCTGTTCGTGGTCGGCCGGCTGGCGGACCGCCACAGCATCCGGGTCCAGCTGCGCCCCTCGGGCGAGGCCGCCGGCACGACGTCGCTGGTCATGCTCCCCGACGCGATCACCCATGGTGGTGGTGGCGAGGGGATCCCGGACGACGACTTCACCGTGTCCTCGATGATCCCGCAGCAACAGGCTCAGCAGGCCGTCCCGATGCGTACGGCCGCGGAGCTGGGCTTCGACGACTCCCGCTACGAGGGCAGGGGCGCCGACGAGCAGGGCGACGGCACCGGGCTGGACCCGGTCGGCCGCTCCCTGGCCCAGCAGGAGCGCCGGGCCGCGCTCGAAGCCCAGGTGGGCTACGGGCAGGAGCAGCAGGGCGAGTTCGCCGAGCAGGAGTATGCGGAACCCCAGCCGGAGCACGGGTACCAGCCGTATCAGGAGTACGAGCAGCAGCCCGAGCAGGGCTACGACACCTCGTACGACTCCCGGCAGGCCCACGCGGCCCAGCAGGGCTACGAGGCGTACCCGCAGCAGGACTACGGCTATCCGGAAGCCGGTTACCAGGATCGCCGGCAGGACGCCCCGGCGTACGACGGTGGCTACGCATCCCCGTCCCCGCAGGCAGAGTGGCCCGAGCAGAACACCTACTCCGGCGGCTACCAGCAGGGCTACGGGACCGAATCGGAACCCCCGGCCGCTCCCGAACCCGCCCCGGAACGCGTAGGCTTCGACCGTCCGGGCGCCGCTGCCGACACCGGCCACGAAGTGACCGGAGCGGGCCTGCCGCGCCGCGGCAGCCAGCAGCAGTGGCAGCCGGCACAGAAGGAAGCGGAGTCCACCGGATCCCTCTTCGAGCAGCGGCCGCAGCGACAGCAGCAGCCCGCCGCCCCGGAGCGGGACGAGGAAGGCAGCGAAGCATGGCGCTCGAACAACGACGAGCGCTGGCAGCAGGCCGCCAAACTCCGTGAGCCGAAGGCGGGCGGGATCACTCCGTCCGGTCTCCCTCGGCGTGTGCCCAAGGCCAACCTGGTCGAGGGCGCGGCGGAGACGACCCCGCAGGGCGGCCCCCAGGTCTCCCGCGCACCGGAGGACGTCCGCGGCAGGTTGAGCAACCTGCGGCGCGGTGTCCAGCAGGGACGCAGCGCGGGTTCTGAGCAGTCAAGTAACAGCTATGACCAGGAGCGTTAGTGTGAGCCCGATGAGCCAGGCGGCACAGAACCTGAACTGGTTGATCACCAACTTCGTGGACAACACCCCCGGGGTGTCCCACACGGTGGTGGTCTCCGCCGACGGCCTTCTTCTGGCGATGTCCGACGGTTTCCCGCGCGACCGCGCCGATCAGCTGGCGGCCGTGGCCTCCGGTCTGACGTCGCTGACCGCTGGAGCCTCCCGCATCTTCGAGGGTGGCGCCGTCAACCAGACCGTTGTGGAGATGGACCGCGGGTTCCTTTTCCTCATGTCCGTGTCCGATGGATCGTCCCTCGCGGTGCTCGCGCACCCCGAGTGCGACATCGGCCTCGTGGGCTACGAGATGGCCCTCCTCGTGGACCGAGCAGGCAGTGTCCTCACGCCGGAACTGCGCTCGGAGCTGCAGGGAAGTCTTCTCAACTAGCAAACAGGCAGTGCGTTTCGCGTCATCGCACCATAGGGTGCGGTGGCGCGGTTCCACAGGGAGTACTGCGTTCTTGGAGTCGGAGGAGGAGACGTGACAACACCCGGAGGACATCCTTATGGCGGCGCGCAGCAGCCGCAGGGTGGGCAGCACGACCAGAACCGCTTCAACTTCCCCTCCGCTCCCAGCCGGCAGGTTCCGGAGCACAATCCCTACCAGCAGCAGCCGTACGGCCAGCCCCAGCAGGTCCAGCCGCCCCACCGGCCCTCGCAGCAGCCCCTCCGGGCTCCGCAGCAGCAGGCCCCCAAGGCGCACAACCCGCTGGTGCGCCCGTACGCGATGACCGGCGGCCGTACCCGGCCGCGCTACCAGCTCGCCATCGAGGCGCTGGTCAGTACCACGGCGGACCCCGCGCGGATGCAAGGGCAGTTGCCCGAGCACCAGCGCATCTGCCGCCTGTGCCAGGAGATCAAATCCGTCGCGGAGATCTCGGCACTTCTCTCCATTCCTCTTGGTGTCGCCCGCATCCTCGTCGCCGACCTGGCGGAGGCGGGCCTTGTCGCCATTCACCAGCCCGGCGGCGACGAGTCTGCCGGCGGCCAGCCAGATGTGACACTGCTCGAAAGGGTGCTCAGTGGACTTCGCAAGCTCTAACGGCGGAGCGGCTCGCTCCACCACCTCCGCGAAGATCGTGGTGGCGGGCGGCTTCGGCGTGGGCAAGACCACGTTCGTCGGCGCGGTCTCCGAGATCAACCCGCTGCGCACCGAAGCCGTGATGACGTCCGCGTCCGCCGGCATCGACGATCTGACCCACACCGGGGACAAGACGACCACGACGGTCGCCATGGACTTCGGCCGCATCACCCTGGACCAGGACCTCATCCTGTACCTGTTCGGCACCCCCGGACAGGACCGCTTCTGGTTCATGTGGGACGACCTCGTCCGCGGCGCCATCGGCGCCGTCGTCCTCGTCGACACGCGGCGCCTGGCGGACTGCTTCCCGGCCGTGGACTACTTCGAGAACAGCGGCCTGCCGTTCGTCATCGCCCTCAACGGCTTCGACGGCCACCAGCCGTACACGCCGGAGGAAGTCCGCGAGGCCCTGCAGATCGGCCCGGACGCCCCGATCATCACCACCGACGCCCGCCACCGCGCGGACGCCAAGAGCGCGCTCATCACCCTGGTCGAGCACGCCCTCATGGCCCGCCTGCGGTAGGCACCGCGGCCCACGCGAAAGGCCCCCCGCACTCCGAGGAGTGCGGGGGGCCTTTTCGGTCTGTCCCGGAGGGGTCAGCCCTGCCAGCTGTGGGGGGCGCGGAAGCCGGGGGTGCGCTCCAGGCGGCGCCAGCGGGCCTGGGAGCCGATGCGGTGCACGGCAGGGCCCTCGGGGGCGGACGCGGCGCGGGCCAGCAGGATCGCGGTGATCGCGGCCAGCTCCTCGGGGGCGGCGTTGCCCTTTTCGACGCGCAGCAGGGTGTCGGCGGACTGGGTGGTCATGGGTGGCAGGTCTCCTTCGCTTTACTGCGGCGGGTTGCCGTGCTTGCGGGACGGCAGGTCGGCGTGCTTGCTGCGGAGCATCGCCAGGGCGCTGATCAGCGTTTCGCGGGTCTCGGCCGGGTCGATGACGTCGTCGACGAGACCGCGCTCGGCCGCGTAGTACGGGTGCATCAACTCGGCCTTGTACTCCTTGACCATGCGCGCGCGCATCGCCTCGGGGTCCTCGGCCTCCGCGATCTGCTTGCGGAAGATGACGTTGGCTGCGCCCTCGGCGCCCATGACCGCGATCTCGTTCGTCGGCCAGGCGTACGTGATGTCCGCGCCGATGGACTGCGAGTCCATGACGATGTACGCGCCGCCGTAGGCCTTGCGCAGGATCAGCGAGATCCGCGGGACGGTCGCGTTGCAGTACGCGTACAGCAGCTTGGCGCCGTGGCGGATGATGCCGCCGTGCTCCTGGTCGACGCCCGGCAGGAAGCCGGGGACGTCCAGCAGGGTGATGATCGGGATGTTGAAGGCGTCGCACATCTGGACGAAGCGCGCGGCCTTCTCGGAGGCCTCGATGTCGAGGACGCCGGCGAGGTGGGCGGGCTGGTTGGCGACGATGCCGACGACCTGGCCGTCGAGCCGGGCCAGGGCGCAGACGATGTTGCGGGCCCAGCGCTCGTGGATCTCCAGGAAGTCGCCCTCGTCGACGAGCTCCTCGATCACCTTGTGCATGTCGTACGGGCGGTTGCCGTCCGCGGGGACCAGGTCCAGCAGGACGTCCGAGCGCCGGTCGGCGGGGTCGGAGGTCTCGTGGACCGGCGGGTTCTCCCGGTTGTTGGAGGGCAGCATCGAGATGAGGTAGCGCACTTCGGAGATGCAGGTCTCCTCGTCGTCGTACGCGAAGTGCGCGACGCCCGAGGTCTCGGCGTGCACGTCGGCGCCGCCGAGGCCGTTCTGGGAGATCTCCTCGCCGGTGACGGCGCGGACGACGTCGGGGCCGGTGATGAACATCTGCGAGGTCTCGCGGACCATGAACACGAAGTCCGTCAGGGCCGGGGAGTAGGCGGCGCCGCCGGCGCACGGGCCCAGCATGACCGAGATCTGCGGGATCACGCCCGAGGCCCTGGTGTTGCGCTGGAAGATGCCGCCGTAGCCGGCGAGCGCGGAGACGCCCTCCTGGATACGGGCGCCTGCGCCGTCGTTCAGGGAGACCAGCGGGGCACCGGCCGCGATGGCCATGTCCATGATCTTGTGGATCTTCGTGGCGTGGGCCTCGCCCAGGGCGCCGCCGAAGATGCGGAAGTCGTGCGCGTAGACGAAGACCGTGCGGCCCTCGACGGTGCCCCAGCCGGTGATGACACCGTCGGTGTAGGGCTTCTTGCTTTCGAGGCCGAAGCCGCTCGCGCGGTGGCGGCGCAGCTGTTCGACCTCCTTGAAGGAACCCTCGTCGAGCAGCAGCGCGATGCGCTCGCGCGCGGTCAGCTTGCCCTTGGCGTGCTGCGCCTCGGTCGCCCGGTCACTGGGTCCACGCCGCGCCTGCTCGCGCAGGGAGTGCAGCTCGGCCACGCGCCCGCGGGCGTCCGTCGGCTCGCTCGGAGTCTGGTCCACAACGGTCATGTATCGACCTTACGAAGCGGTCGAAGAAAAACCTCCGTTGATTCCACACAGTCTCGGAAGTGTTCCGCTGTCCGGCCCGGACAGAACCGCCCCGAGATGCGTGGACACCACCAGGCGGGACCCCTCTCCTTTGTGGAGGTTCTACAAAGGGCCGCATACACCCGGCCTAGATGTTGAAATTTGAACGGAATAGGTCTAGCGTCGTTCTCGTTGAAAGTTCAACCAACATCGGACACGACAGCACCAAGGAGCACACCATGGGTCTCTTCAACCGCCGCAGCCAGGACGCCGCCACCAGCACCGTCGCCACCCTCGACGTGGACCCGGCCCTCGCGGCCCTCACCGGCGACTACGTGATCGACGCCGCGCACAGCAGCATCGGCTTCACGGTCCGCCACGCGATGGTGACCAACGTCCGCGGCAGCTTCTCCGACTACTCCGGCAGCCTGCAGCTCGACGGCAGCGACCCGACCCGCTCGGCCGCCTCCATCGAGGTGAAGATCGCCTCCGTGGACACCGGCATCGCCGACCGCGACGGCCACCTGCGCAGCGGTGACTTCTTCGACGCCGAGGCCTTCCCGCTGATGACCTTCCGCTCCACCCAGGCGGCCCAGCTCGGCGGCGACGCGTACCGCATCACCGGCGAGCTGACGATCAAGGACGTCACCCGGCCGCTCTCCATCGACCTGGAGTTCAACGGTTCGGCCACCGACGTCTACGGCAACGAGCGCGTCGGATTCGAGGGCTCCGCCGAGATCCTGCGCTCCGACTGGGGCCTGACCTGGAACGCCGCGCTGGAGGCCGGCGGCGTCATGGTCAGCGACAAGGTGAAGCTGACCTTCGACATCTCGGCCATCAAGCAGGCCTGAACCGCCTGACGCCGCCGGGTCCCGGGGGGCGGCCGCTAGAAGCCGCCCCCGCCGTCGAACCCGCCGCCGCCGTCGAATCCACCGCCGCCGCCGAAGTCCCCTCCCCCGAAGTCGGAGGAGTTGAAGTCGGCGCCGGAGAAGTCCCCGCCGTCGTAGCCGCCCATGTCGGAGGCGTAGGCGGGGCTCGACATCATCGAACCGAGCATCGTGCCCACGAGCAGGCCGGGCAGGATGCCGCCGCCGAAGTATCCGCCCGCCCAGGGCCCGTACGCCGGGCCCGCGTCGTAGTACGGGCGCGGCCCGTACTCGGTGTCGACCGTACGGACCATCGGGTCCTTGCCCTCGCCCAGCCGGACGGCGTCCGCCGCGCACACCGGGACGGTACGCGCCGCCCCGCCGGCCGGCGACCACTCGGCGTCCTGGGTGCTCGGCCCGTGCCGCGGGTCGAAGAAGCAGGGGGAACGGCGCTCCGGCAGCGGCCGGCCCTGACGGCGGGCATCGAGGCTGGCCAGCGCGAACCGGCCGTCCTCCAGGGCCTGGGTGACGCCCTTGACCTCTTCGGGGTGCTGCACCGAGGCCATGATGTCCTTGGCCTTCTCGTACGAGTCGAGGCCCTGTTCGTAATCCGCCCGCATGGCGTCGTCCGCTCCGGGCTCGCCGGGGTGGAAGTCCAGCCGGTCGAGCTCCTCGCCGAAGGCCGTGATGTCCTCGTCCACGACCACGCGCAGCTTCTCGATGGCCTCGCGCTCCGCCTCTTCCTTCTTCTTGCGATTGCGACGCACCAGCGCGTACGCACCGCCGCCCCCGATCACGGCCAGCGCGCCGAGCGCGACCAGGCCGCCGACCGGGGCCCCGCCGTCCGCTCCGGTGTCGCCCCAGGAGGCCGGCGCCCTGCCCTTGGCCTGCGCCAGCGCCTGGTCGACGAAGTTGTTGAGTTCGGTGCCCGCGTCCACGGGCCCGCCGGCCTTCACGGCGTCCGTGAGGTTGCGGACGGCGTTGGGGGGCATGACCGCCCGGTCGGCGCCCGCGTTGAAGCCGTCGCCGAGCCGGATCGCGTAGAGCCCGGTGATGCCGGTCTCGGCCCGGACCGTACGCAGCACGCTGTCGGCGGGGAACTCGGAGCCGGCCGGGAGCACGGCGACGAACACCGGCTTCCCGGCGTCCTTGATCTTCTTCGCGAGCGCGTCCGCCTGGGCCTTCGGCAGCTGCGCCTCGGCGCGCGGGTCCACGTAGACCGGGCCCTGCTTGAGGGCCTCCGCCACGGCGGCGGGTCCGGTGGCCGCCGATGCCTGCGGGGCGACCACGAGGGCGGTCGCGGACAGGGCCAGCAGCAGAGCGGCCAGCAGCCGACCGGGACGTACGGATATCAGCCTGGTCCTCATATCCCCGACGCTACCGGAACCGCCACTTTCCTGTGTGAGCTGGACATAAACCCCCGCCGCCCCCGCCGCGAGGGCAGGGGCGGCGGGGCCGGCGTTGCTATTCGGCGGGTTCGACGCCCGCGTGCAGGAGGCCGTAGGTGAACGCGTCCTCCAGGGCCTGCCAGGACGCGGCGATCACGTTCTGGGCGACGCCCACCGTGGACCACTCGCGGATGCCGTCCGTCGTGGCGATCAGGACGCGGGTCGTGGACTCCGTGCCGTGCTTGCCCTCCAGGATGCGGACCTTGTAGTCGACCAGCTCGAACTTGGCCAGCTGGGGGTAGAAGCGCTCCAGGGCCACCCGCAGCGCCCGGTCCAGGGCGTTGACCGGGCCGTTGCCCTCCGCCGTGGCGACGATCCGCTCGCCCTTGGCCCACAGCTTGACCGTGGCCTCGTTGGCGTGGGTGCCGTCGGGGCGGTCCTCGACGATGGCCCGCCAGGACTCCGTACGGAAGTACTTGCGGGCGCGGCCCTCGACCTCGGCGCGCAGCAGCAGCTCGAAGGAGGCGTCGGCGGCCTCGTACGTGTAGCCCGAGAGCTCCCGCTCCTTGACCCGCTCGACGACCCGGGAGACCAGGGCGCGGTCCCCGCCGAGGTCGACGCCGAGCTCCTTGCCCTTGAGCTCGATGGAGGCGCGGCCGGCCATGTCGGAGACCAGCATCCGCATGGTGTTGCCGACCCGCTCGGGGTCGATGTGCTGGTAGAGGTCCGGGTCGACCTTGATGGCCGAGGCGTGCAGGCCCGCCTTGTGCGCGAAGGCCGAGACGCCGACGTACGGCTGGTGGGTGGAGGGCGTCAGGTTGACGACCTCGGCGATGGCGTGCGAGATGCGGGTCATCTCGGCGAGCGCGCCCTCCGGGAGGACGCGCCGCCCGTACTTGATCTCCAGCGCGGCGACGACCGGGAAGAGGTTGGCGTTGCCGACGCGCTCGCCGTAGCCGTTCGCGGTGCACTGGACGTGCGTGGCGCCCGCGTCGACGGCGGCCAGGGTGTTGGCGACGGCGCAGCCGGTGTCGTCCTGGGCGTGGATGCCCAGGCGGGCGCCGGTGTCGGCGAGGACGGTCGCGACGACCGCGGTCACCTGGGCGGGCAGCATGCCGCCGTTGGTGTCGCAGAGGATGACCACGTCGGCGCCGGCCTCGTGGGCGGCGCGCACGACCGACTTCGCGTACTCGGCGTTGGCCCGGTAGCCGTCGAAGAAGTGCTCGCAGTCGACGAAGACGCGGCGGCCTTGGGCGACCAGGTGGGAGACGGTGTCGCGGACCATCTCCAGGTTCTCTTCGAGCGTGGTGCGCAGGGCGAGCTCCACGTGCCGGTCGTGGGACTTGGCGACCAGGGTGATCACCGGGGCACCCGACGCCAGCAGGGCCCGGACCTGCGGGTCCTCGGCGGCCGAACCGCCCGCCCGCCGGGTCGCGCCGAAGGCGACCAGTTTGGCGTGCTTGAAGTCGATCTCGGCACGGGCGCGGGCGAAGAACTCGGTGTCGCGGGGGTTGGCGCCCGGCCAGCCGCCCTCGATGAAGCCCACTCCGAAGTCGTCCAGGTGCCGGGCGATCGCCAGCTTGTCGGCGACGGTGAGGTTGATGCCCTCACGCTGGGCGCCGTCCCGCAGGGTGGTGTCGAAGACGTGGAAGCTGTCCGTGTCGTCGGCGGGGTCCTGCGCCGCCGGCCCTGTCGCCTCTGTCGTCGTCATGCTGATCTGACTCCTGTCGGATGAGTGGTTCCGGACGCCCGCCCCGGGGCAGGCCGCCTCCACTGCCCCCATCATCGCGCGCGGCCCGCTCCCGGCAGGAATGGAGCCGGGAAACGAAAAGACCCCTCGCGGGTGCGAGAGGTCTGCGCGCGGGTCTGGGGCACTGGGGCCGCTTCCGCGGAGTTCTTCCACGGTTCAGCGGCCCCTGCGGACCGGCGCGCTGCTGTCCATAATCATGAGGTGAGCAGGCACGTCCGCAGTGTGTCACACCGTCTCACCGCAAGAGCAGCGCGTCTCACGATACGAGAGCCTCGTCAAGGAATTCCGAGACGTGGGCCAGGATGTCCGCCCGCTCCATCCCGGGCAGGCCGACGGCGACCTGGATGCTGAACCCGTCGAGCAGGGCCCGCAGCCGGGCGCCGAAGCGGTCCGGGTCCACGGTCCGGAACTCCCCGCGCGAGATGCCCTCGGCGAGCAGGGCCACCAGGTCGCGGTGCCAGGCGCCCTCGATGGCGGCCTGGCGCTCGCGTTCCCGCGGGCCGGCGTTCTGCGAGCGGTTCCAGACCTCCAGCCACAGCGTCCAGTGCGGATCCCGGGCCTCCTCGGGCACGTACAGGTCCACGTACGCCTGGAGCCGCTCGCGCGCCGGGCCGCGGCGGGCCAGCAGGGCCCGGCGCCTGGCGCCCAGGGCCGCCTCGCTCCACTCCAGCGTCTGCAGCAGGAGCTCGTCCTTGCTGCCGAAGTAGTAGAGGAGGTGGCCGCTGCTCATGCCGACCTGGCGGCCCAGCCCGGCCATGGTCAGCCCCTCCAGGCCGCGCTCGGCGATCGTGGCCATGGCGGCGACGAGTACGTCCTCGCGCGGCGGCGCGTTCTTCCGTACCGCGCGCACTCCACCCGCCGCCATGGGCCACTCCTTCGTCGATCCGCCGCAGGTCAGACCTTCGGCTGCTGCTGGGTGATGCAGTGGATACCGCCACCCCCGGCGAAAATCGTACGTGCGTCAACCAGCGTCACGGTCCGCTCGGGGAACAGGTCGCGGAAGATCTCGGCGGCCTCCTCGTCGCGCGGGTCGTCGAACGAGCACAGCACCACGCCGCCGTTGCACAGGTAGTGGTTGATGTAGGAGTAGTCCACCCACTCCCCGCCCTCCTCCAGCACGGTCGGCGCCGGGATCTCCACGACCTCCAGCCGCCGTCCCCGCGCATCGGTGGAGGAGCGCAGGATGGCGGCGATGGTCTTGCAGCGCTCGTGGTCCGGGTGGGCCGGGTCGGGCTGGGTGTGGACCATCACCAGGCCGGGGCGGGCGAAGGCGGCGACGATGTCCACGTGGCCCTGGGTGCCGTAGGTTCCGTAGTCGCCGGCCAGGCCGTAGGGGAGCCAGATGGCCTTGGTGGTGCCGAGGTGGGCGTGGATCTCCTCCTCGACCTGCTGGCGGGTCCACTCGGGGTTGCGCCCGGCACCCAGCTGCACGGTGTCGGTGAGGAGCACGGTGCCCTCGCCGTCGACGTGGATCGCGCCGCCCTCGTTGACCAGCCGGGTGCTGAACGTACGGGTGCCGGCGAGGTCCGAGACGTGCCGGGCGATCTTGGAGTCGTGCTCCCAGCGGGCCCACTCCTGAGCGCCCCAGCCGTTGAAGGTCCAGTCCACGGCGGCCAGCTCGCCGGCCTCGTTCGTGACGAAGGTCGGGCCGATGTCGCGCATCCAGGCGTCGTCGAGCTCCCGCTCCACCAGCTGTACGTCGTCGCCGACGTGTGCGCGCGCGTTCTCGGCGTCACCGGGCGAGACGACCAGGGTCACGGGCTCGTACGTGCGCACCGCGCGGGCGACGGCGCCCCAGGCCTCGCGGGCCTCGGCGAGCTCCTGTTCATTGGTGAAGGTCGGGTTGGGGCTCGGCCAGGCCATCCAGGTGCGCTCGTGGGGCGTCCACTCGGCGGGCATCCGGAAGCCGTGGTCCGTGGGCTTTGCAGTCATGGCAGGGGTCCTTAGAGGCTGTGCGACGTACGGGCCGTGCTGATGTGCGGGCGGTGCCGCATCACAGGAAGTACAGGCGGTTGAGGGAGACCGATTCGGCCGCTTCCGAGCGCAGCGGGTCTCCGTCGAGGGTGACGAGACCGCTGCGCGCGTCCACATCGACCGCGCCCACCCGGGAGTTGAGGAGGAGGTTCCCGGGGCCGATGCCGCGGGTGCCGCGGACGGCGACGCGGCGGCGGCGGGTCGGCATCTCGTCGCTGCCGAGGGCGGCCGCGGCGGACGAGACGAAGGCGACGGAGATGTCGGCGGCGGTGGCACCGTACGAGCCGAACTGCGGTCCGAGGACCAGGGGTTCGCAGGTGTCGGTGGCCGCGTTGGGGTCGCCGGTGACCCCGTAGGCGGGGAAGCCCGACTTGAGGACCAGCTGGGGCTTGGCGCCGAAGAACTGAGGGCGCCACAGCACGATGTCGGCGAGCTTGCCGACCTCGATGGAGCCGATCTCGTGGGCCAGGCCGTGGGCGATGGCCGGGTTGATGGTCAGCTTGGCCATGTAGCGCAGGACGCGGGCGTTGTCGTCGCCCTCGCCGTCGCCTTCGAGCGGGCCGAGCTCGCCCTTCATCTTGGCAGCCATGGCGAAGGTGCGGCGGATGGTCTCGCCGGCGCGGCCCATGCCCTGGGCGTCGGAGGAGGTGATGCCGATGGCGCCCAGGTCGTGCAATACGTCCTCGGCGCCCATGGTGCCCGCGCGGATGCGGTCGCGGGCCATGGCGGCGTCGCCGGGGAGGTCCGGCTTGAGGTCGTGGACGGAGACGATCATGCCGTAGTGCTCGGCGACCGCGTCCCGGCCGAAGGGCAGGGTGGGGTTGGTGGAGGAGCCGATGACGTTCGGCACGCCGGCCATCTTGAGCACGTTGGGGACGTGTCCGCCGCCGCAGCCCTCGATGTGGAAGGCGTGGATGGTGCGCCCGTCCAGGACGCGCAGGGTGTCCTCGACCGACAGGCACTCGTTGAGGCCGTCGCTGTGCAGGGCGACCTGGACGTCGTGCTCCTCGGCGACCCGCAGGGCGGTGTCCAGGGCGCGGGTGTGCGCGCCCATGTCCTCGTGGACCTTGAAACCGGAGGCGCCGCCCTCGGCCAGGGCCTCGATCAGCGGGGCCGGGTCGGAGGAGGAGCCGCGGGCCAGGAAGCCGATGTTGACGGGCCAGGCGTCGAAGGCGTTGAACGCGTGCTTCAGCGCCCAGGGCGAGTTGACGCCGACGCCCCAGACCGGGCCGAACTCCTGGCCGATGATCGTGGTGACGCCCGCGGCGAGCGAGGCCTCCATGACCCGCGGGGACAGCAGGTGCACATGGGTGTCGACGGCGCCGGCGGTGGCGATCAGGCCCTCGCCGGACACGATGCTCGTGCCGGTGCCGACCACGACGTCCACCCCGTCGAGGGTGTCCGGGTTGCCGGCCCGGCCGATCGCGTGGATGCGGCCCTCGCGGATGCCGATCGAGACCTTGCGGATGCCGAGGACGGCGTCGATGACCAGGACGTTGCTGATCACGACGTCGCAGGTCTCGCGGACGGCGGCGGCCTTGAGGTGCAGGCCGTCGCGGGCGGTCTTGCCGAAGCCGGCCAGGAACTCGTCGCCGGGCTTCTGGGCGTCGTGCTCGACCCGGACGGTGAGCCCGGAGTCGCCGAGCCGGACCCGGTCGCCGGCGCGGGGGCCGAAGACGGAGGCGTACTCGTGGGGGTCGATGTGCCGGCTGCCCGGCGCACAGTGGTCGCTGTGCCTGGTCTGCTTGCTCACGCCTGCTCTCCGTCTGCCGAGTCGTTCGCCGGGGCGCCGGGTCCCGTACCCAGGTAGCCGCAGGCCGCGGCGCGGCGCAGGGCCTCGTCCTTGGCCCCGGGGGCGTCCAGGGGCCCGTCGACCAGTCCGGCGAAGCCGATCGCGACGCGGTCGCCGCCGATGGGGACGAGGCCGACCTCGGCCCCGCCGTGCGGGTCGAACCGCACGGACGAGCCCGCGGGCACGCACAGCCGCATGCCGTAGGCCGCGGCGCGGTCGAAGTCGAGGCGGGGGTTGGCCTCGAAGAAGTGGAAGTGGGAGGTGACGCTCACCGGCACGGAGGCCGTGTTGCGCACGTGCAGGTACAGCGCCGGCTCCGGCTGGGGGGCGCCGGGGCCGGGTACGACCGCTCCCGGGGCGTCCTCGCCGAGCGTCACCGCGCCGCGGATCGGGGCCGAGACCACCGCGAGGCGGGAGCCGTCGTCGAAGACGGCCTCCACGTGCACCTCGGTGACCACGTCGGCGACGCCCGGCAGCACGTCGGCCGGGCCCAGCACGCTGCGGGCCTCCTCGATGGCCTCCGCGAGCCGCTTGCCGTCGCGCGCGGCCTCGCAGACCGTGTCCGCGATGAGCGCGGTGGCCTCCGGGACGTTGAGCTTGAGGCCGCGGGCCCTGCGGGCCCTGGCCAGTTCCGCGGCGCTGCGCAGCAGCAGCCGGTCGCGCTCCGTAGGGGTCAGCCGCACGCCGATCCACCACCTTTTGAGTCGATGGGTTAGAGCATCACTCTAACTCTTCATTTCTCGGCAATGAAGCATTGACCTGGGACCAGGGGTTAGGTCACATTGAGTGTCGCTCAAACACATGCGAACCACCCCCCGCCCTGCCAAGGGAGTCCCCCCATGCCCATCGAACAGCGCGGAGTCGACACCATCCCCGAGGAGGAGCGGACGAGCGGTCCCCGTGACCTGATCTCGATCCTGCTCGGCTCCAATCTCTGCCTCGGCGTGATCGTGTTCGGCTGGCTGCCCCCGTCCTTCGGGCTGGGTCTGTGGCCCTCGGTCACCGCCATCGTGACCGGCACGCTCGTCGGCATCGCCTTCACCGCGCCGCTGGCGCTGGTATCCCTGCGCACGGCGACCAACCTCTCCACCTCCAGCGGCGCCCAGTTCGGCGTCCGCGGCCGGCTCGTCGGCTCGGTCGTCGGCCTCCTGCTCTCCCTCGGCTACACCGCCCTCACCCTGTGGATCGGCGGCGACGTCATGGTCGGCGTCCTGTCCCGGCTCACCGGACTGCCGGACACCGGCCTGTCGCGGGCCGTGATGTACGGGGTGCTGGCCGCCTGTACCGTCGTCGGGGCCGTCTTCGGCTACCGGCTGCTGCTGCGCATGAGCAAGGTGCTCTCCGTCGGCATGGTGATCCTGCTCGCCGTCGGCCTCTGGGCCTACGCCCCCGACTTCACCACCGCCGCCCCGCCGCAGACCCCGTACCTGCTCGGCTCCTTCTGGCCGACCTGGCTGCTCGCCGCCGTCGCCGCCGGGCTCAGCGGGCCCGTCGCCTTCATCACCCTGCTCGGCGACTACACCCGCTACATCTCCCCCCGCGAGCACGGCTCCCGCAAGGTGTTCTGGTCCACGGCCCTCGGCCTGCTGATCGGCCTCCTGATCCCGCAGCTGTTCGGCACCTACACCGCGCTCGCCGCCAAGGCCGGGACCGACTACGCCGGGCCCCTCGTGGACGCCGCGCCGTTCTGGTACCTGCTGCCGTTGCTCGCCGCCGCCGCGGCCGGCTCGGTGGGCAACGCCGGGCTGATGCTCTACTCCATGGGCCTCGACCTCGACGCCATCGTGCCCAAGGCGACGCGCGCCAAGGCCACGCTGGTCGCCGCCGCCGTGGCCACCGCTTTCGTCTTCGTCGGCTCCTTCGAGTGGGACGTGCAGTCCGCGATGACCTCGTTCGTCCTGCTCCTGACCGCGATCGGCACCCCGTGGGCCGTGATCACCCTCATCGGCCACGTGCGCTGCCGCGGGCAGTACGACGCCGACGCGCTCCAGGTCTTCAACCGCCGCTCGGTGGGCGGGATCTACTGGTACCGCGCAGGATGGAACGTGGCCGCCACCGCCTCCTGGGCCGTGGGCGCCGGAGTCGGCCTGCTCGCCGTGACCACCCCCTTCTACGAGGGCCCGCTGCTCGCCCTGACCGGCGGAGTGGACTGCTCCTTCGTCCTGTCCGGCCTGGTCGGCGGCCTGGTCTACACGGCCCTGACGCTGCGGACCGCGAGCACGGGCGCGGGCGCGGCCGCGCCCGCCGGCGACGCCGCGGGCAAGGTGGCGGTCTCCGTCGACTGACGGCGGCCACCGGGGACCGGTGCACGGCGCGGGCCCCGGGGGGACGTCCCCCCGGGGCCCGCGCGGCCGTCGCCGCCGCCCGCTAGCGGCAGTTGTTCGCGGTCGTCGCCTGGTTGGCCGCGGTGTCCAGCGCCTGGATCTGCGGCTGGAGCTGGGTGATCGCGTCCTTGCCCGTGGTGTCGCCGGGCAGGTTTTCGTAGGCCTTCTTCAGGTCCTCCGCGGCCGACGTCACGGCCTCCTTCTCGGCGGACTTCAGGGCCGAGGTGCTCTCCTTGACCTTTTTCCAGTCGCTCTGGACCGCGTCGTAGGCCGACTTCAGCTGGTCCTTGGTGGCCGTGGCCGGATTCAGCGCCTTGAGCGCGGCGTTGTCCGACTTCAACTGGACCAGGTTGGTGCACAGCGCGGCGCTGGCCGACGAGGCTGCCTCCTGCGGCGTCGCGTTGTCGTCGCTGGAGCACGCCGAGGCGCCGAGTACCGCGGCCGCGCAGAGCAGGCCGGAGGCAACGAACCGCTTCATGGGGATCCGCCTTCCCGTCGGCCCGGACGGCCGACGCACGTGAGATTCACCCCGGTGGGGGCGCGCCGTGCCGCTCGGAGCCGGTGTCCGGCGCCGCATCGGCAGGCGCGATCAACGTCGCACGCCGGTCCGTGCAGCGCATCTCCGTACGGGCCGGACCTGCGCGCCGGCACCGGGGGCGGGCGGGGCCCCGAGGCCCGCGCGCCCTGCCTTCGGAGGGCCGCCGCGCCGGAGGCGGGCGACGGTGCGGAGCACTCCCGGCGTACCCCCGTACGGGTGGCACGAACACGGGTGCGGCGCCTGCCCCCGGGGTCCGGCGGACGGGCCCGGACGCACGAGAGGCCCCGGCCTCCCGGCCGGGACCTCGTCGTGAGCGGCTCTGCGCGGACTAGCCCAGCGGGTGCATCCAGCCGTGGGTGTCGGCGGTGCGGCCGGTCTGGAGCTCCAGGAGCGCCTTGCGGAGCTTCATGGTGACCTCGCCGGGCTCGCCGGTGCCCTGGGTCCAGTTGGCGCGCTCGGACTTGACCGAGCCGACCGGGGTGATGACCGCGGCGGTGCCGCAGGCGAACACCTCGGTCAGGGTGCCGTTCTCGTTGTCCCGCTTCCAGTCCTCGGTGGAGATACGTCCCTCCTCGGCGGTGTAGCCGAGGTCGCGGGCGATGGTGAGGAGGGAGTCGCGGGTGATGCCCGGCAGGAGCGAGCCGGTGAGCTCCGGGGTGACGATGCGGTCGCCGTACACGAAGTACAGGTTCATGCCGCCCATCTCCTCGATCCAGCGGTGCTCGACGGCGTCGAGCCAGACCACCTGGTCGCAGCCGTGCGAGGCGGCCTGGGCCTGGGCGACGAGGGAGGCCGCGTAGTTGCCGCCGGTCTTGGCGGCGCCGGTGCCGCCCTTGACGGCGCGGACGTACTCCTCGGAGAGCCAGACGGAGACAGGCTTGACGCCGCCGGGGAAGTACGCGCCGGCGGGCGAGGCGATGACCATGAACAGGAACTCGTTGGCCGGTCGGACGCCGAGGCCGACCTCGGACGCGAACATGAACGGCCGCAGGTACAGGGAGGCCTCGCCGGAAGAGGGCACCCAGGCGCTGTCCTGCTTGATGAGCGCGTCGCAGGCCTCGATGAAGAGGTCGGCCGGCAGCTCCGGCATCGCCATGCGGCGGGCGGAGGCCTGGAAGCGCTCCGCGTTGGCCCGCGGGCGGAACGAGGCGACGGTGCCGTCGGGCTGGCGGTAGGCCTTGAGGCCCTCGAAGATCGTCTGCGCGTAGTGCAGGGTCATGTTCGCCGGGTCGATCGACAGCGGCGCGTACGGGACCAGCTCGGCGTCGTGCCAGCCGCGCCCCTCGGTCCACTTGATCGTCACCATGTGGTCGGTGAAGTGGCGGCCGAAGCCGGGGCTGGCCAGGATCGCCTCGCGCTCCGCATCGGACAGCGGGTTCGAGGAGGGCTTGAGCTCGATCGTGGGCGTCGTCATGAGTGCTTGTCCTTCACCGGTTTCGTAGGGCGGACCGCGCTCACGGCGTACCAGGACGTCCGAGCTTCCCCGCATTCCGCGGTCTCGCGTTCGATTATCGCGCGCGAGGTGCCTTCGGAGAAGCGGGGTGAAGCGGAGTGAATGCGGCCCAGGGGAGATGGTGGCACCCGGGGCCGCACAGGAAAAGCCGCCGGGTGCGTCGTGCGCGCGACCCGGCGGCTTCCTGAGGTGGAGCTGCCGGGTCAGCCGGCTACTCGGGCGGCGAGCGCGTCGCCGATCCGATCGGTGCTGCGGAAGGTCCCGTCGCGCTCCGCGAGGTCGGCGGAGACGGCGTCCTCGATGCGGACGGCCTGGGCCTCGTAGCCGAGGTGGCGCAGCAGGAGGGCGACGGAGAGGATCGTCGCGGTCGGGTCGGCCTTGCCGGTGCCGGCGATGTCCGGGGCCGAGCCGTGGACCGGCTCGAACATGGACGGGAAGGTGCCGGTGGGGTTGATGTTCCCGGAGGCGGCGAGGCCGATTCCGCCGGTCACGGCGGCGGCCAGGTCGGTGAGGATGTCACCGAAGAGGTTGTCCGTGACGATGACGTCGAAGCGCTCGGGCTGCGTGACGAAAAAGATCGTCGCGGCGTCGACGTGCAGGTAGTCGGTGGTGACCTCGGGGTACTCCTGGCCGACCCGGTCGAAGATGTTCTTCCACATGTGGCCCGCGTACACGAGGACGTTGTTCTTGTGGACCAGCGTCAGCTTCTTGCGCGGACGGGCGTTGGCCCGCTCGTACGCGTCGCGCACGACGCGCTCCACGCCGTACGCGGTGTTGATGCTGACCTCGGTGGCCACCTCGGCGGGAGTACCGGTGCGCAGGCTGCCGCCGTTGCCGGTGTACGGGCCCTCGGTGCCCTCGCGGACCACGACGAAGTCGATCTCCGGGCGGCCGGCGAGCGGGGTGGCCGTGTTGGGGAAGAGCTTCGACGGGCGCAGGTTGATGAAGTGGTCGAAGGCGAAGCGGAGCTTCAGCAGCAGGCCGCGCTCCAGCACCCCGGACGGGACCGACGGGTCGCCGATGGCACCCAGCAGGATCGCGTCGTGGTGCTTGAGCTCCTCCAGCTCCGCGTCCGGGAGGGTCTCACCGGTGCGGTGCCAGCGCTGCGCGCCGAGGTCGTACTCCTTGGTCTCCAGCTTCACATCCTGGGGCAGGACCGCGGTAAGGACCTTGAGGCCCTGAGCCACGACTTCCTGGCCGATGCCATCACCGGGGATCACTGCGAGATTGATGCTGGTCGACATGTCGGAACCGTACTCCCTGTCCCAGCCCTCAGACATCTTGCGTCCACCATGTGGACCAAGGGTGCAGGCGCAAGACGTCCGGGGCGCCGGGTTCCGTTCAGTGGCCGGTCGAGCCGCCGTTGTCCCGGCGGTCGAGGGCGCGCTGGAGGGCGGCCGCGGCGTTCTTGCGGTCGGCGTCGGCGGTGGAGGAGTGGCGGACGCGGCGGGCTGCGGTGGATGCGGTCATGGTGATCGACTCCTTGAGATCACGGCGTGGCGGGGCCACGGATGAGGGGTTCCTTCAAGGCGCCGGAAGAGGCGGGGAGCGGTGCGCGGCAGGGGTTGCCTGCCCGAGGGCGCGCGCTCTCGACCGCCATTCGCCGGATCGGCGAGACGTTCGGCTTCTACAAAGCTAGGGCAGCTCCGGTTGTATGTCTCCGCAATTAGTCGGGCTTCCTACTATCTGAGACGGACAGCGCCTCGAAAGGGCCCTCCACGAGCCTCCGATTCACGCCTTCTCGGAGCGAAGTTCCCTGATCAGAGCCCGTACGGCGAGAGTCGAGGCGGACTCCGGCGTGGTGACGTATCCCACGCGTCTCACCGGCCCCGAAGGGCCCAGTCCGGTGATGTCCACGGCGTCCGTGGCCTCGCGGAGCGACAGCTCGGGCAGGATCGCCATGCCGAGTCCGCGCCCGACCATCGTCAACACCATCCCGTCGTCCTCCGCCTTGACGGTGGCGCGCGGGATCCAGTCCTGGGCCCGCCACCAGTCACGGGTGTACGAGCCGCAGTTCTCGTCCCAGTCCAGCAGGGGCAGCGCCTTCGGGTCCGGGTGCCCGGCCGGGTGGACCAGGGAGTACGCCTCCTCCCGGAGCACCCCGGTCAGCAGGCCGGTCCCTCCCTGGTCCCGCGCCGCCGGTCCGGTCGCGTCCAGCGTCGCGATGCCGAGGTCGGCGCGGCCCGCGGCCACCTCTCCGGCCGTACCGGCGCCGAGCTCGCGCACCACCCGGACCTCGGGGCGGATGCCGGGGTGGCGGGCCGTGAGCCGCTCCAGGGCCGGGGGCAGCAGGTGCAGGGCCGCGCTGCGGAACGCCGCGACGCGCAGCACGCCCTCCGCCGCGTCCCGATCCGGCGCGGTCCGGCCGGCGCCGCGCGCCTCCGCGCCGAGGACCTCGTACAGCCGCAGGATCCGGCGGGCGAGGCCGACGGCCCGCTCCCCCGCCGGGGTGGGCGAGGCCCCGCCGCGCCCGCGCTCGAAGAGGACCGCGCCGACCTTGGCCTCGCTGCCGCGCACCGAGTGCGACACGGCCGACTGGGTGAGGCCGAGCCGGGCGGCCGCGGCGGTGAAGCCTCCCGTCTCGGCGACGGCGACCAGGATCCGGAGTTCGTGCGGGGCGAGCTCGCCCGCGCTTCCCGCCATGGGCGCTTCCACCTCGTTCTATGAGCAGTGTTCATGGATGTGCGGCTTCCATGAGCGCAACCCCCTGCCCGGGCCGGTGATTCCTTCCTAGCGTCCTCCCCATGACCACGGATCACACCGCCCACGCCGTCCATCTGACCGCCCGTCCCTCCGGCTTCCCCGTCGCGAGCGATTTCGCGTACGTGGCGACCCCCGTGCCCTCCCCCGCCGCGGGCACCGCCCTCGTACAGAACCTCCTGCTCTCGGTGGACCCGTACCACCGCGGGCTGATGGACGGCGGCGAGGGCGGCTTCGAGCTGAACACCCCGCTGGAGGGCCGCGCGGTGGGCCGGGTGCTCGCCTCCCGCGACCCGGGGCTGCGCGAGGGCGACCTGGTCTTCCACCGCGAGGGCTGGCGTACGCACGCCCTCGTCACGCTCGGCGCGAACGGCACCCGGAAGCTGCGCGGCCACGAGGGCGTCCCGCTGGAGGCGTACCTGGGCATCCTCGGCGGCACCGGCCTGACCGCGTACGCCGCCCTCACCCGGACCGCGGCGCTGCGCGAGGGCGAGGACCTCTTCGTCTCGGCCGCCGCGGGCGGGGTCGGCACCGCGACCGGGCACATCGCGCGGCTGCTGGGCGCCCGCCGGATCATCGGCAGCGCGGGCTCGGCCGCGAAGGTCCGCCACCTCACCGGCGTGCTCGGCTTCGACGCGGCGTTCGACTACCACGACGGTCCGGTCGGCGAGCAGCTCGCGCAGGCCGCGCCCGACGGCATCGACGTGTACGTGGACAACGTGGGCGGGGAGCACCTGGCCGGCGCGATCGACGTGCTGCGCGAGTACGGGCGGATCGCCTGGGTCGGCGGGATCTCGATGTACAACGGGGACCGCTCGCCGGCCGCGCCGCGCAACCTCTTCGAGATCGTGCACAAGTCGTTGCGTCTGGAAGGGGTATTGGTTCGCAATCACACCAATTTGCAGGACGAGATGGAGGACCTCCTGGTCCCTCACCTGCAGAGCGGCCGGATCGGCATGGACACCACTGTTGTACAGGGAATTGATCACACGGTGGACGCATTCCTGGGCATGTTGCGCGGCGACAACCTGGGCAAAACGCTCGTCCGCCTCGGGGACTGAATCCAGCCAACCGGATGTTCACCGACTTCTTACCGCACGGATGTAGACCTTTGGCCCGGCGCCCGCCACTCTTTCCGTCAATGTGCCAGCGGGGCACTTGAGTTGGAGGCGAGTAGCCAGTGACACCGATCAGCCGCAGAGGTTTCGTGGGAATCGGCGCCGGGCTGATGGCCGGGGCCGCCCTGCCGGCGATCGCGCCGACGTCGGCGGCCGCTGCCGCCGCGACCGGCACGATCACCGACGTGAAGCACGTGGTGATCCTCATGCAGGAGAACCGCAGCTTCGACCACTACTTCGGCAAGCTGAAGGGTGTCCGCGGCTTCGGCGACCGCGCCGCAGGCAACATCCCGGGCGGCTGGGGCATGTTCAACCAGCCGAACTGGGGCGGCCGCCAGTACCCGTGGAAGCTCAGCTCCACCCCCGCGGCCGGCGGTGTCGACGGCGAGACCCTCGCCCAGTGCAACGGCGACCTCCCGCACAGCTGGACCTCCCAGCACGCCGCCTGGAACAAGGGCCGCATGGACAACTGGGTCATGGGCGTCGGCAACACCCGCACCCTCGGCTACCTGGACCGCGGCGACATACCGTTCCACTACGGGCTCGCCGACAACTACACCATCTGCGACGCCTACTTCTGCTCCACGCTGAGCGCGACCGGCCCCAACCGCACCTTCCTGTGGAGCGGCAAGGTCGACGCGGGCAGCAAGGACGGCGGCGACGAGTCCGGACTGACCTGGGAGACGTACGCGGAGGCCCTCCAGCGAGCCGGCATGAGCTGGAAGGTGTACCAGAACGCCCAGGACAACTACGGGGACAACGGGCTCGCCTACTTCAAGAAGTTCACTGACGCGGCGCCGGGCAACCCGCTGTGGGACCGCGGCATGGGGTCCGTCCCCAAGGCCACCGGATCCACCCCCGACGACATCGCGGCCGCCATCCGCGCGGACGTCGTCGCCGGCACCCTGCCGCAGGTCTCCTGGGTCGTGGCGAGCGAGGCCTTCTCGGAGCACCCGTACGCCCCGCCCGGCGACGGCGCGCACTTCGTGGACCTGGTCTACCGGGCGCTGGCCGCGAACCCCGAGGTCTTCGACTCCACCGTCCTCTTCCTCAACTACGACGAGAACGACGGCTTCTTCGACCACGTCCCGCCACCCGTCGCCCCGCCCGGCACCCCGGGCGAGTACATCGACGGCACCCCGATCGGCCTCGGCTTCCGCGTGCCGATGATCGTCATGTCCCCGTGGACCCGCGGCGGCTGGGTGAGCTCGGAGGTCTTCGACCACACCTCGGTGCTCCGGTTCATGGAGAAGTGGACGGAGGCCCTCGGCACCCCGGCGAACTGCCCGAACATCAGCGCTTGGCGCCGCAAGGTGACCGGCGATCTGACCGGCGTCTTCGACTTCGCGCGCCCGGTGTACGGGGTGCCGTCCGGACTGCCCCCGACGGCCAAGGTCATCGGCCAGTCGACCTGCGGCCCGCTCCCCAACCCGGCGCCGCAGGACAACGCGCTCCCGGTGCAGGAGGCCGGAACCCGCCCGGCGCGCGCCCTTCCGTACCAGGTGAACGGCAACCTGGACCGCTTCGAGTTCGGCGCGGCCGGCAAGATCCTGGCCTGGTTCTCGATGACCAACCAGGGCGCGCAGGCAAAGCAGGCGGCACACTTCTCGATCCACCCGCACCAGTACCGGGACACGGCGGCCTGGCAGTACACCGTGGACCCGGGCGCGACGGCGACGGACTACTTCAACATCGGATTCGGCAGCGGCTCCGGGAAGTACGACATCTCGATGTACGGACCCAACCGCTTCCTGCGCCGGTTCATCGGCGACGCGTCGAAGGCGGGCAAGGCGATCGAGGTGGCGGCCCGCTTCGCGGTGGAGCCGGGCACGGGCAAGACGGCGGTCTACTTCAAGATGGCGAACACGTCGGCCGCGCCGGTCACCTTCACGATCCGCTCGAACGCCTACCGCTCGGACGGCCCGTGGACGTACACCGTCCCGGCGAACTCCTCGCGCGAGGACTACTTCAACGCGGTCGCGTACAACGACGGCTGGTACGACTTCACGATCCTCGCGGACAACGACGGCACCTGGTCGCGCCGCTACACGGGCCACATCGAGACGGGCACGCCCAGCATCTCGGGCTGACGCGCTGAAAGCCTGACGGGCTGACGGGCTGACGGGCTGGCGGGCTGGCGGGCTGGCGGGCTGGCGGGCTGGCGGGCTGGCGGGCTGGCGGGCTGGCGGGCCGACGAACCGGCTACAGAACGTCCCCGTTGCGCCAGTCGAAGTCGAGCCGTCCGGCGGGGTCCTCCAGGACCCCGCCGGGCGGGAACCAGACGTACGTCGAGCCCTCCTCCTCGGCGAGCCGCACCGGCCCGGCGGGGGACAGGGCTCCGATCGGGCCGCCCCACACGGCCCATCCGCGCCCCTCGTACAGCCGGGCCCCCTCCGCGGAGGCCGACAGGGCGCCGAGTACGTAGGCCCGCTCGATGACCCCCTCCAGCGCGCCCACCACCAGCCCGCCGAGGCCGCGGCGGCGCCGGTCGGCCCGTACGGCCACGGCTTCGACGTATCCGGCCCGCAGCGCCCGGCCCCGGTACAGGACCCGGCGCTGCACCACGCTCCCGTGGGCGACGAGTTCGCCGTCCTCGTGGACCAGGGCGTGCATGCCGCCGAGCGCGTGCTCGAAGTCCTCGTCAGAGAAGTCGCCCTCGAAGGCGGCGTCGAGCAGGGCCCGGATCCGCTCCCGCGTCCCGGGGTCCAGTTGCGAGGTGTGAGCGAGCCGTGTCCGCGTACCGGTCATGGAACCAGTGTCTCCCCGCCACGAATCGACCGGGACGCTCCTGTCCACCGGCGGGCCCGCCTCGGCAGACTCGGCCCATGTCGCCCGATACCGAACAGTGGACCCCCAACCACGGAGAGCCGTACCGCCCCGTCGCCTACCGGCCCGACCGGCTGCCGAGCGCCGAATCCCTCGCGCGCTCCGCGTGGCTGAGGGAGCGCCTGGACGAGCGGCGGACCGTGCGGCACTTCTCCCCCGACCCCGTCCCGGACCAGGTCGTCCGGGACGCCGTCGCGTGCGCCGCGACCGCGCCGTCGGGGGCCCACCAGCAGCCGTGGACCTTCGTGCTGGTCAAGGACGCGCAGGTGCGCCGGCGGATCCGCGAGGCCGCCGAGCGGGAGGAGCTGCTCTCGTACGACGGCCGCCTCGGCGAGGAGTGGCTGGCGGCCCTGCGCCCCCTGGGCACGGACGCCGTCAAGACCCACCTGACCGACGCCCCGGCCCTGCTCGTCGTCTTCCAACAGCGCTACTGGCTGGGGCCGGACGGCGCCAAGCGCAAGCACTACTACGTGGACGAGTCGGTCGGCATCGCCGTCGGCATGCTCCTGACCGCCCTCCACCTCAGCGGCCTGGCGGCCCTGGTCCACACCCCGAGCCCGATGCGCTTCCTCTCGGAGGCCCTGCACCGCCCGGAGAACGAGAAGGCGTTCGCGGTCATCCCGGTCGGCTATCCGGCGGAGGACTGCGAGGTCCCGGACCTGGTCCGAAAGTCCCTGGACCAGGTCATGACCGTGGTCTGAGCCCTACGGGGCTTCGTGCAGCCGGGTCAGGAGGTCCGTCAGCTGCTCGCGCTGCGCCGGGGTCAGGGGGGACAGGAACGCGGCGTTGGCCGTCTCGGCCAGGGCGGCGCACCGGGTGAGGGCGGCCTCGCCCGCCGGGGTGAGGGTGACGGCGTTCTTGCGGCGGTCCGCCGGATCCGGAGCCCGCAGGAGGAGGCCGGCGCCTTCCAGGTGGTTGAGGAGCCCGACCAGGTCCTTGGGGTCGATGCCGAGACGGCGGCCGAGGTCGGCCTGGGCCACCGGGCCGTACTCGGCGGTCGCCGCCAGTACCGCGTGGTGGGCGAGCTTCAGCCCCTCCGCGGCGAGCGCCTCGGCGACCAGGCCGCGACCGCGCTCCGCGACCCGCCCGACGAGCCAGCTCGGGAGGGCCTGGATGTGTGCGAGGGCCGAGGTCATGAGCCCAGCCTAGCAATTCATTGGGCTTCCCTACGATCTCCTATATCGTTGGGATCCCCAACGGATTCCGACCGGTCCGGGAGGTCCTGTGCTGCGCATCCGCCATGAGGTCAACGGCGGCCCCGAGGTGTTGTTCGCCGAGGAAGCGGACGTGCCCGTCCCCGCCCCCGGGGAGTTGCTCGTCGCGGTCGAGGCCGTCGGGGTCACGCTGCCCGTCGTGCGCAAGGTGCGGGAGGGCGACCGGGCGCTACCGCTCGGCGGCGAGGTCGCGGGAACCGTGGCCGCGCTCGGCGAGGGCGTGCGGGGGTTCGCCGTCGGCGACCGGGTCACCGGGCTGTGCTTCGGCCACGGGTACGCCGAGTACGCGCTCCTGTCGGCCCCCTTCGCCTCCGCCGTCCCCGACGGGGCGAGCTCCGTCGACGCCGTTGCGCTCGTGCGCAGCGGGCTCGTCGCCCGGGGCGCCTGGGAGGCCGGGCAGGTCCGCCGCGGGGAGTCCGTACTGGTCACGGCCGCCGCGAGCGGGGTGGGCAGCCTCGCGCTCCAACTGGCCCGGGCCCGCGGGGCGGGGCGGCTGGTCGCCGCCGTCTCCAGCCCGGACAAGGCCGATTTCGTGCGCGGCCTCGGCGCCGACGAGGTCGTGCTGTACGGCGAACCCGCCGCCTGGGGCGACCCGTACGACGTGGTGCTCGACGGGGTCGGCGGCGAGCTGCTCGGCCCCGCCGTGCGGGCCCTGGCCACGGGCGGCCGGCTCGTGGCGTACGGCTCGGGCGGCGGCTCGGTGGAGGCGTACGAACTGCTGGTGCGCGGCGCCTCGATGATCGGCTTCCAGATCCGGGCCGTCGCGCAGGGCCGGCCCGAGGTGTACGAGGGCTGGCGGCGCGAGCTGTGGAAGGCGTACGCGGACGGCTCGCTGCGCCCCGCCGTGCACGGCCGGGTCCCGCTGGCCGAGGCGGCGCGGGCGCACGCGCTGATCGAGGAGCGGCGCAACCTCGGCAAGGTGGTCCTCATCCCCTGACCGGACGGGGGCACGACTGGAACTGGAACCGCCCCCGATCCGGACTTGGGGGTACCGGAACGGGGGCGGGGTTCAGCAGGGGGCTGGATCAGCCCATGTGCGGGTACGCGTAGTCCGTCGGCGCGACCAGCGTCTCCTTGATGGAGCGCGTCGAGGTCCAGCGCATCAGGTTCGACGCGGCGCCCGCCTTGTCGTTCGTACCCGAGGCGCGGCCGCCGCCGAACGGCTGCTGGCCGACCACGGCGCCGGTCGACTTGTCGTTGATGTAGAAGTTGCCCGCCGCGAAGCGGAGCTTCTCCATCGCGTCCGCCGCCGCGTAGCGGTCACCGGCGATGATCGAGCCGGTCAGCGCGTACGCCGACACCGACTCCATCTGGGCCAGCATCGCGTCGAACTCGGCGTCCTCGTAGACGTGGACCGCCAGGATCGGGCCGAAGTACTCGGTCGTGAAGACCTCGTTCTCCGGGTCGGTGCACGCGATGACGGTCGGGCGGACGAAGTAGCCCTCCGAGTCGTCGTACGTGCCACCGGCGATGATCTCGCAGGTCGGGTCGGCGATCGCGCGGTCGATCGCGGCCTTGTTCTTCGCGAACGAACGCTCGTCGATGACGGCGCCGATGAAGTTGGTCAGGTCGCGGACGTCACCCATCGTGATGCCGTCGACCTCGGCCGCGAAGGCCTCCTTGAAGCCGTCGTTCCAGATCGAGGCCGGGACGTAGGCGCGCGAGGACGCCGAGCACTTCTGGCCCTGGAACTCGAAGGAACCGCGGGTCAGGGCGGTCTTCAGGACGGCGCGGTCCGCGGACGGGTGCGCCACGACGAAGTCCTTGCCGCCGGTCTCGCCGACCAGGCGCGGGTAGGACTTGTACTTCTCGATGTTGTTGCCGACCGTCTTCCACAGGTACTGGAAGGTCTTGGTCGAACCGGTGAAGTGGATGCCGGCCAGCTCGGGGTGGTTCAGGGCCACCTCGGAGACGGCGATGCCGTCGCCCGTCACCAGGTTGATGACGCCCTTCGGCAGACCGGCCTCCTCCAGGAGCTCCATCAGGAGGACCGCGGAGTGCGTCTGCGTCGGCGACGGCTTCCACACGACCACGTTGCCCATCAGGGCGGGGGCGGTCGGCAGGTTGCCGGCGATGGCCGTGAAGTTGAACGGCGTGATCGCGTAGACGAAGCCCTCCAGCGGGCGGTGGTCGCTGCGGTTCCACACGCCGGCGGAGTTCGCGACCGGCTGCTCGGCCAGGATCTGGCGGGCGAAGTGGACGTTGAAGCGCCAGAAGTCGACGAGCTCGCACGGGGTGTCGATCTCGGCCTGCTGCGCGGTCTTCGACTGGCCCAGCATGGTGGAGGCGGCCAGCTTCTCGCGCCACGGGCCGGACAGCAGCTCGGCGGCGCGCAGGATGATCGCGGCGCGGTCGTCGAAGGACATCGAGCGCCAGGCCGGGGCCGCGGCCAGGGCGGCGTCGACGGCCTCCTGGGCGTCCGCCTGGGTGGCGTTCGCGTACGTGCCGATGACCGACTTGTGGTCGTGCGGCTGCACGACGTCGAAACGCTCGCCGCCGCCCATCCGCTTGACGCCGTTGATCGTCATGGGCAGGTCGATCGGGTTCTCGGACAGCTGCTTCAGCTGCGTTTCGAGGCGCGCGCGCTCCGGGGTGCCGGGCGCGTACGAGTGGACCGGCTCGTTGACCGGCACGGGGACCTGGGTCACAGCATCCATGGGGCTGGTAACTCCTTGACCTGGTTCTTGGCTAGTTCTTGGTGATCATCGAGCGGAGGAAGAACAGGAGGTTGGCCGGCTTCTCGGCGAGGCGCCGCATGAAGTAGCCGTACCAGTCCGTCCCGTACGCGGTGTAGACGCGCATGCGGTGGCCCTCGGCGGCGAGGCGCAGGTGCTCCTCGCTGCGGATGCCGTACAGCATCTGGAACTCGTACTCGTCCAGCTTGCGCCCTGCCTTGCGGCCGAGCTCCTGCGCGATGGCGATCAGGCGCGGGTCGTGCGACCCGATCATCGGGTAGCCCTCGCCCTCCATCAGCGTCTTCAGAATGCGGACGTACGCCTTGTCGATCTCGGCCTTGTCCTGGTAGGCGACCTCGGCGGGCTCCTTGTAGGCGCCCTTCACGATCCGCACGCGGCTGCCTGCGGCGGCCAGGCGGCGGGCATCGGCCTCGGTGCGGAAGAGGTACGCCTGGATCACGCAGCCGGTCTGCGGGAAGTCCCGGCGCAGCTCCTCGTGGATGGCGAACATCGAGTCGAGGGTGGTGTGGTCCTCGGCGTCCAGCGTGACGGTGGTGCCGATGGCCGCGGCGGCCTCGACGACCGGGCGGACGTTGGCGAGCGCGAGCTCGTGGCCACCCTCCAGCGCCTGGCCGAACATCGACAGCTTGACCGACATCTCGGCCTTCTCGCCGAGGCCCAGGCCGGCCAGGTGCTCGATGAGTTCGAGGTAGGCGTCACGTGCGGCGTGGGACTGCTCCACGGTGGTGATGTCCTCGCCCACCACGTCGAGCGTGAGCTCCAGGCCCTTCTCCGTGAGGTCCACGACGATCGGGATGACCTGGTCGACCGTCTCACCGGGGATGAACCGGTTCACCACGGGCTTGGTCACCGGGGCGGCAGAGACGATTCGGCGCATCTTGTCGCTGCGCGAAGCGGCGAGGATCGCGGGACCCAGCACGGGGCACCTCCAACAGGTGGCAGAAGCAGGCATACGGTCCGCGCGGGGGGGTGGGCGGGGCCGTAAGGAAAACGCAAGTAAAACCACCGTGAAACCTAAGGATCGCTTTGATCCTCTGCCATCGACAGCTGTCACGCATCCGTGTCCCCGATCTCATACATCTGTCTGAAGACCGGCTTTCCGGGTGGGAGAATGTCCGGGTGAAGGGCGATTACCAGGACCTGGTGGATGAGATTTCGGCGCTCCTCGGCGCCCCGGCGACGCTGGAGAACCGGGATTTCCGCCTCATCGCCTTCGGCGCGCACGACAGCGACGACGACCTCGCGATGGACCCCGTACGCACCCGCTCGATCCTGACCCGGCAGTCGACGGCGGCCGTGCGGGCCTGGTTCGAGGGGTTCGGCATCGCGCGGGCCACGGGGCCGGTGCGGATCCCGGCGGCGCCGGACGCGGGGGTCTTCCGGGGGCGGATCTGCCTGCCGGTCCGGTACCGCGGCATCGTGCAGGGGTACGTGTGGCTCCTCGACCAGGAGCCCGGCCCCGGGCCGGACGCCCTGGCGGCGGCCATGGAGGTGGCCGAGCGCATCGGGATCCTGCTCGCCGAGGAGGCGAAGGCGGGGGCCGACCTGTCCCGGGAGTTCCGGGCGGTGCTCACGGCCGGGAAGGGCTGGCAGCAGGACATGGCGGTGGCCGCGCTCCGGCTGGCGCTGGGACCGGGGGGTGACGGGCTGCACGCGGTGGTGTGCGTGGAGCCGTGGTCCGGCGAGGTGCCGGCGTCGGTACCGGGCGCGGCGGCGGTGTGCACGGCCCCCCGGCCGGGGCACGGGGCCGGCCAGGCGCTCGCCGTCCTGGTCCGGCTCCGCTCCGCGGAGGTGCTCGCCCCCGCCGTCGGCGTCGCGACCCGGCTGCTGGCGGGCGGCGCGGCGACCGCGGGGATCGCGGAGCCCCGCCAGGGGCCGGCCGCCCTGGCCGACGCCTGGTCGCAGGCTTCGGCGGCGGCTCAGGCCGCCGCGGCCCAGCCCCGGTTCGGCCCGGTGGCCCAGTGGTCGGCGATCGGCCCCTACCGGATGCTGGCGGCCCTGGCGGCAGCCGACCCGGCGGGCGACCCGGCGACCCGGGTCCTGCTCGGGCCGGCGCACCGGGAACTCGCCCGTACCGCCGAACTGTTCCTGGACTGCGCGGGCCAGGCGGGCCGCGCCGCGGCGGCCCTCGGCATCCACCGCCAGACCCTGTACTACCGGCTCGCCCGGGTGGAGCAGCTGACCGGCCTGGACCTGGACGAGGGCGAGGACCGCCTGTTGCTCCACATGGCCCTCAAGGCGGCCCGCCTGTACGGCTGAACGCGGGTGCGGGCGCGCCTCGTACGCGGGCGGCGCGGCGCCGGCATCCTGCGTACGCGCGGCGCCCGCGCTCAGGCCGGGTCGGCGGCGCCCGTGCCCTTCACCATCATCTCCGCGGCGCGCCGCATTCCCTCCGTCAACTCCTCGGCGGTGACGGCGTTCTCGGGGCTGTACAGCCACTGCACCATCATCCCGGCGACCAGTGCCTGGTACAGGCCGCCGAGCGTCCGGATGTCCCGCTCTTCGAGCTGCCCCTCCGGGATGCCCGTGAACATCTCGGTCAGCCCCTTGCGCCCCTCGCCCTCCGAGGACACCACCATCTCCCGCAGTTCCGGCAGCCGGTCGCGGTTCATCGCGATCTCCAGGCTCGCCGCCCACACCGGGGCCGCCCGATCGCGCTGTCCGATCATGCCGTCCCAAACCGAGCGGAAGCGTTCGAGCGAGCCGCCCTCACCCGTCACGTCCGGTGTGAAGGAGTCGCCCCACTCCTCGACCATCGCGATGAACGCCTGCGTGAGCAAGGCGTCCTTCGAGCCGTAGTGGTAGCCGATCGACGCCAGGTTCGCGCCGGAGGCGTTGACGATGTCGCGCGCGGTCGTCCGCACGAAACCCTTCTCGGCCAGGCACTTCTTGGCGCCTTCGAGCAGATCTTCACGGTGTCCCATGTGTTCACCGTATCAAGACGACCGTCCCAGACAGCAGTCACAGACAACCGTCCCATACACTCGTACTAGACAAGCGTTTATGACGCTTGTACATTGCTGCTCATGACGAACCCCGCCGCACGTCAGGCCGGCCGCCGGGAATGGATCGCCTTCACCGTCCTCCTGCTGCCCCTGCTCCTGGTCTCGATGGACGTCTCCGTCCTCTACTTCGCCATTCCGGCGATCACCCGCGAGCTCGACCCGAGCGCCACCCAGCAGCTCTGGATCTTCGACAGCTACGCCTTCGCCCTCGCCGGCCTGCTCATCACCATGGGTTCGCTCGGCGACCGGATCGGCCGCCGCAAGCTGCTGCTGATGGGCGCGACCGCCTTCGGGCTCGCCTCCGTCTGCGCCGCCTACGCCACCAGCGCCGAAATGCTGATCGCGGCCCGCGTGCTGCTCGGGATCGGAGGCGCGACCCTGATGCCCTCGACGCTGGCGCTCGTGCGCAACCTCTTCCAGGACGACCGGCAGCGCGGCCGGGCCATCGCCATCTGGTCCGGGGCCATGACCGGCGGCATCGCCCTCGGCTCGGTGATGAGCGGCGTGATGCTGAACCACTTCTGGTGGGGTTCGGTCTTCCTGATCAACGTGCCCGCGATGCTGCTCCTGCTGGTCCTCGTCCCGGTGCTGGTCCCGGAGTTCAAGGACCCGGCGCCCGGCCGTTTCGACCTGCTGAGCGTGCCGCTGTCGACGGCCGCCGTGCTCCCTGTGGTGTACGGCCTCAAGGAGATCGCCGCCGAGGGCCTGGAGCCGCTCCACCTGGTCTGCGTCGTCGTCGGCCTGGCCTTCGGCTCCGTCTTCGTCCGCCGCCAGCGCACCCGTGACGACGCCATGGTCGGCCGGGCCCTCTTCCGGGGCCGCGGATTCGGCGCGGGCATCGCCCTCAACACCATCGCGGCCTTCGCCATGATGGGCTCGGCCTACTTCACCACCCAGTACCTGCAGTCGGTGCTCGGCATGGGCACGCTGGAGGCCGCCCTGTGGAGCCTCGCGCCCTCGCTCCTCATCGGCGCCGCGGCCCCGGTGAGCGCGGCCCTGGCACAGAAGACCGACCGGGCGTACGTCATCGCCGGCGGCTTCGTCCTCGCCGCCGCCGGGTTCGCCCTGATCGGCCTCGTCGGCAGCGACTCCCTGTGGCTGCTGCTGACCGGCGCCGGCGTGCTGGCCTCCGGCATCGTCACCGTGATGTCCCTGGTCTCCGACATGGCGCTGGGCGCGGTCCCTGCGGAGAAGGCCGGCTCGGCCGCGTCCCTGCTGGAGACCGGCCAGGAGTTCGGCGGCGCGCTCGGCATGGCGGTCCTGGGCAGCCTCGGCACCGCCGTGTACCGCTCCGACCTGCCGGGCGCCGAGCCCGCCGTCCGGGAGACCCTGGGCGGCGCCGTCGCCGCCGCCCGGCAGCTGGGCGGCGACGCCGGCGAGCAGGTACTGGCCCTGGCCCGGGAGGCCTTCGTCCACGGCATGCAGTACGCCGCCTGGGGCGGTACGGCCCTGCTGCTGGCGGCCGCCCTGCTCGCCGCGGGCCTGCTGCGGGGGGTCGGGGCCCCTGCGGCACACCCCGGCGAGGAGCCCATCGCGGAGCCCGCCTAGCAGACCCCGGCCCCGCGGGCTGATCCCCGTACGGCCGGGCGGAGCGGAAGCGGAACACGAAGAAGGGCCCGGGGTCTCCCCAGGCCCTTCTTCGTGTCGTGTCGTGCGGGTCAGCCGAGGCTGACGGTGCGCGCGGAGACCGCGCCGATCTCGGCGGAGATGTCCGCGAGGACGTTCGCCGGCACCTCCGCGTCGACGGTGAGGACGGCGAGCGCCTCGCCGTGCGCCTCCGCACGGGCGACCTGCATGCCCGCGATGTTCAGGCCGGCCTCGCCGAGGACGCGGCCGACGGTGCCGACCACGCCGGGGCGGTCGGTGTAACGCAGCACGACCATGTGGTCGGCGAGCGCCAGGTCCACGTCGTACTCGCCGATGCCTACGATCTTCTGCAGGTGCTTCGGGCCGGCGAGGGTGCCGGAGACCGACACCTCCTGACCGTCGGACAGGGTGCCGCGCACGGTCACCACGTTGCGGTGGTCCGGGGACTCCGAGCTGGTGGTCAGGCGCACCTCGACACCGCGCTCCTGCGCGAACAGCGGGGCGTTGACGTAGGAGACCGTCTCGTCGACGACGTCCTCG
Organism: Streptomyces sp. NPDC051109; assembly: GCF_044455885.1. Taxonomy (NCBI): domain Bacteria; kingdom Bacillati; phylum Actinomycetota; class Actinomycetes; order Kitasatosporales; family Streptomycetaceae; genus Streptomyces; species Streptomyces sp. NPDC051109. Next base: position 346,382 of record NZ_JBITFF010000005.1, on the reverse strand, counting down.
AAGACGCCCTTGAGGGCGGAGAGCTCCAGCACCTTGACGTCGTGCTGGGTGATCTCGCCGCAGACCTCGACGTCGAGGCGGACCGCGACCTCGCCCGCGAGGGCGGTGAAGATGCGGCCGAGCTTCTCGGCGAGCGGCAGGCCCGGACGGACGTCCTCGGCGATGACGCCGCCCTGGACGTTGACCGCGTCCGGTACGAGCTCGCCGGCGAGCGCCAGGCGCACCGACTTGGCGACCGCGATGCCGGCCTTCTCCTGGGCCTCGTCCGTGGACGCGCCGAGGTGCGGGGTGCAGACGACCTGGTCGAGCTCGAAGAGCGGGGAGTCCGTGCAGGGCTCCTTCGCGTACACGTCGAGGCCGGCGCCGGCGACGCGCCCCTCCTTGATGGCCGAGTACAGCGCGGCCTCGTCCACGATCCCGCCGCGCGCGGCGTTGACGATGCGGACGGACGGCTTGACCTTGTGCAGGGCCTCGTCCCCGATGAGACCGAGGGTCTCGGGGGTCTTGGGCAGGTGCACGGTGATGAAGTCGGCGACTTCGAGGAGCTCGTCCAGCGTCAGCATCTTGACGCCCATCTGGGCGGCGCGCGCGGGCTGTACGTAGGGGTCGTACGCGACGATCTTCATGCCGAAGGCCGACATGCGCTGGGCGACCAGGACGCCGATGCGGCCGAGGCCGACGACACCGAGGGTCTTCTCGCTGAGCTCGACGCCGGTGTACTTGTTCCGCTTCCACTCACCGTTCTTCAGGGCGGTGTTGGCCTGCGGGATGTTGCGGGCCGAGGCGACGAGCAGGCCGCAGGCGAGCTCGGCGGCGGTGACGATGTTGGAGGTCGGGGCGTTCACGACCATCACGCCGGCCTTGGTGGCGGCGGAGACGTCGACGTTGTCGAGGCCGACACCGGCGCGCGCGACGACCTTCAGCTTCTTGGCGGCGGCGATGGCCTCCGCGTCGACCTTGGTCGCGGAGCGCACCAGGATGGCGTCGACGTCCACGATCGCGGGGAGCAGCTCCGCGCGGTCGGCTCCGTTGACGTGCCGGATCTCGAAGTCCGGACCGAGCGCGTCGACGGTGGCGGGCGACAGCTCTTCGGCGATGAGTACGACAGGTTTCGAGCTCACGTGGGTCATCCTCACAAGTCCAGTGCGGACGGCCGTCCCGACGGCCGCAGGCGGTGGAGGGGGTAGCCGCGTGGAAGACGCACGACACTGTGGGCCTGACGCGTTGTGTTGAGCAGTGTAGTGGCGGATTCCGTGCTGGATTCCGCCTGTCCGGAAGGATCACCCGTCCGGGGTTGGCCAGGGTGGACAAGCCCTGCGTGCGGAGCGGTCCGATGCGGCCCGTCGTGCGCGGCGGGGCCGGGGCTCATCGCCCCGGCCCCCTCGCGTACGGATCAGCTCTCGTCGCTGTCGACCCAGCTCATGAGCTTGCGCAGCTTCTTGCCGGTGGTCTCCAGCAGGTGGGCCTCGTCGGCCTTCTTGTACTCGTTGTACTTCGGCAGACCGGCCTTGTACTCGGCCATCCAGGTGTTGGCGAACTCGCCGCTCTGGATCTCCGCCAGGACCTGCTTCATCTCGGCCTTGGTGGCGTCGGTGATGATGCGGGGACCGGTGATGTAGTCGCCCCACTCGGCGGTCTCGGAGACCGACCAGCGCATCTTCTCCAGGCCGCCCTCGTACATGAGGTCCACGATGAGCTTCAGCTCGTGCAGGCACTCGAAGTACGCGATCTCCGGCTGGTAGCCGGCCTCGGTCAGGGTCTCGAAACCGGCCTTGACCAGGGCGGAGGCGCCACCGCAGAGGACGGCCTGCTCACCGAACAGGTCGGTCTCGGTCTCCTCGGTGAACGTGGTCTTGATGACGCCGGCGCGGGTGCCGCCGATGCCGGCCGCGTACGAGAGCGCGAGGTCGAAGGCCTTGCCGGTGGCGTCCTGCTCGACGGCGGCGATGCACGGAACGCCGCGGCCCTCCTCGTACTGACGGCGGACCAGGTGGCCCGGGCCCTTCGGGGCGACCAGGGCGACGTCGACGTTGGTGGGGGGCTTGATGAAGCCGTAGCGGACGTTGAAGCCGTGGCCGAAGAAGAGCGCGTCGCCCTCCTTGAGGTGGTCCTTGATGGACTCCTCGTAGATCTCGGCCTGGAGCGGGTCCGGGGTGAGGATCATGATGACGTTCGCCCACTCGGCGGCCTCCGACACGGAGACGACCTTCAGACCCTGCTCCTCGGCCTTGGCCTTGGACTTCGAGCCCTCCTTGAGGCCGACGACGACGTCGACGCCGGAGTCACGCAGCGACAGCGCGTGGGCGTGGCCCTGGCTGCCGTAGCCGATGACCGCGACCTTGCGGCCCTGGATGATGGACAGGTCGGCGTCGTTCTCGTAGAACAGCTCGGCCACTGGGATATCTCCTTGGTGCGCTGGTGTTGCTCCCACCGTACGGCGGGGAACGTGAAGGAAGTTTCTTGGTCTCGCCATGCGAGAGGCAACGCGACGTCGGCGTGTTGCCCAGGCGCTGCGGTGCTCAGGCGCCCTGTTGCTCAGGCGCTGCGGTCGAGCGCGCGCAGGCTGCGGTCCGTGATGGACCGGCCGCCGCGCCCTATGGCGATCGTGCCGGACTGCACGAGCTCCTTGATGCCGAAGGGCTCCAGCATCTTGAGCATCGCGCCGAGCTTGTCGGCACCGCCCGTCGCCTCGATGGTGACGGCCTCCGGGGAGACGTCGACCGTCTTGGCGCGGAACAGTTGGACGATCTCGACGATCTGGGAGCGGGTCTCGTTGTCGGCTCGGACCTTCACCAGAACGAGTTCGCGCTCGATGGCGTTGTGCGGCTCCAGCTCGACAATCTTGAGCACGTTGACCAGCTTGTTCAGCTGCTTGGTCACTTGCTCCAGCGGGAGGTCCTCGACGTTCACGACGATCGTGATGCGCGAGATGTCGGGGTGCTCCGTGACGCCGACCGCGAGGGAGTCGATGTTGAACCCGCGGCGGGAGAACAGCGCGGCGATCCGGGCGAGGATGCCGGGCGTGTTCTCGACCAGGACGGAGAGCGTGTGCTTGGACATGTGAGGCGTTCTCTCTCTCAGGCTCTCTCGGCTCAGTCGTCTTCGTTGTCGCCGAAGTCGGGACGGACGCCCCGGGCTGCCATGACCTCGTCGTTGGAGGTGCCGGCGGCGACCATCGGCCACACCATGGCGTCCTCGTGGACGATGAAGTCGATCACGACGGTACGGTCGTTGATCGCGTTGGCCTCGGCGATGACCCTGTCCAGGTCGGCCGGGTCCTCACAGCGCAGCGCCACGCAGCCCATGGCCTCGGACAGCTTCACGAAGTCCGGGACGCGGGTGCCCTTGCGGGGGGCGGTGGACTCCCCGAGCTGGGAGCCGACGGTGTCGTGGCCCGTCTCGTCCGCGTGCAGCACGGTGTTGGAGTACCGCTGGTTGTAGAACAGGGTCTGCCACTGGCGGACCATGCCCAGCGCACCGTTGTTGATGATCGCGACCTTGATCGGGATGTTGTTCAGCGCGCAGGTGACCAGTTCCTGATTGGTCATCTGGAAGCAGCCGTCGCCGTCGATCGCCCAGACCGTGCGGTCCGGCATGCCGACCTTGGCGCCCATCGCGGCGGGGACCGCGTAGCCCATGGTTCCGGCGCCACCGGAGTTCAGCCAGGTGCGGGGCTCCTCGTAGTTGACGAAGTGCGAGGCCCACATCTGGTGCTGGCCGACGCCGGCCGCGTAGATGGTGTGCTCGGGGGCGAGCTCGCCGATGCGCTGGATGACCTGCTGCGGCGAGAGCATGCCGTCGTCGGGCAGGTCGTAGCCCAGCGGATACGTCTCGCGCCAGCGGCTGAGGTCCTTCCACCAGGCCGTGTAGTCCCCGGTGTTGCCCTCGGTGTGCTCGGCCTGGACCGCCTGGATCAGGTCGGCGATGACCTCGCGGGCGTCACCGACGATCGGGACGTCGACCTCTCGGTTCTTGCCGATCTCCGCCGGGTCGATGTCCGCGTGGATGACCTTGGCGAACGGGGCGAAGCTGTCCAGCTTGCCGGTGACGCGGTCGTCGAAGCGGGTGCCGAGCGCGATCAGCAGGTCCGACTTCTGCAGGGCGGTGACGGCGGTGACAGCGCCGTGCATGCCGGGCATGCCCACGTGCAGCGGGTGGCTGTCGGGGAACGAGCCCAGCGCCATCAGCGTGGTGGTGACCGGGACCCCGGTCAGCTCGGCCAGGACCTTGAGCTCGGCGGTCGCGCCGGACTTCATGACGCCGCCGCCGACGTACAGGATCGGGCGCTTGGCCTGGCAGATGAGCTTGGCGGCCTCGCGGATCTGCTTGGCGTGCGGCTTGGTGACCGGCCGGTAGCCCGGGAGGTCCTGCGACGGCGGCCACGAGAAGGTGGTCTTCGACTGCAGGGCGTCCTTGGCGATGTCGACCAGGACCGGGCCGGGGCGGCCGGTGGAGGCGATGTGGAAGGCCTCGGCGATCGTCTTCGGGATGTCCTCGGCCTTGGTCACCAGGAAGTTGTGCTTGGTGATCGGCATCGTGATGCCGACGATGTCTGCCTCCTGGAAGGCGTCGGTGCCGATCGCCTTGGAGGAGACCTGGCCGGTGATCGCGACGAGCGGCACGGAGTCCATGTGCGCGTCGGCGATGGGGGTGACCAGGTTGGTGGCGCCCGGTCCGGAGGTGGCCATGCAGACGCCCACCTTGCCGGTGGCCTGCGCGTAGCCGGTCGCGGCGTGGCCGGCGCCCTGCTCGTGGCGGACCAGGATGTGGCGGACCTTGGTGCTGTCCATCATCGGGTCGTACGCCGGGAGGATGGCCCCGCCCGGGATGCCGAAGACGGTGTCGCACCCCACCTCTTCGAGAGAGCGGATGAGGGACTGCGCACCCGTGACGTGCTCAACTGCGGCGGGCTGGTGTCCGCCGGAACGGGGCCGCGGCTGCGGATGGTGGGCCCCGGTGGCCTGCTCGGTCATCGGCATTCTCTTCTCGAAGCTGAGGGTTTTACGAGGATTCGAAGGTGTGCCAGTGCAACAAAAAACCCCTCGTGCCGGGAGGCAAGCGAGGGGAGCGCGTCGGGTGTGCGGAGCGGGGACATGCAGGTCCCAGCTTCAGCCGACGCGCTTTCCAAGTACGAGAATTCGGGTGCGCATGGCACTGACCCTCCCTCCGGCGGGAGGGGGATGTCAAGCGGGTGGGACGGGCGTCTCATTATGTGAGCCTCTGCGGATGGCCATCGAGCCCCCGGACGAACCCCCGGCCAAGGCGGGCTGGGCCGCTCCGCCCGGTACTGGGAACGTACCGCGCACCAGCGCGCGGCGCAGCCTGTACTCGTCGAGTGGGCCGGAAAAAGCCACTCCCTGGCCGTGTGTGCACCCCATCGCGCGCAGTGCCGTCACCTGCTCGGGGAGGTCCACCCCGTCGGCCACCGACTGCATGCCCAAATCATTTGCAATGCGCAACAAACCAGCGGTGATCTTGTGGAGGCGGGCGGACTCGACGACGCCGTCGACCAGGCCCCGGTCCACCTTGAGGATGTCCACGGGGAGTCTGCGCAGGGCGCTGATGGCCGCGTAGCCGCTGCCGAAGCCGTCCAGGGAGATCAGGACCCCGAGCCGGCGCAGGGCCGCCAGGCGCCGCTCCAGCTCGTCGAAGGGGACCCTGGGGTCGGACACGGTCAGTTCGATCACGAGGGCGCCGGACGGCAGCCCGTGGCGGGTCAGCAGCGCCTCCACGGAGCCGAGCGGCGCGGTACGGTCCAGCAGCCGCTGGGCGCTCATCCGTACGGCCACCGGTACGTCGTGCCCGATCCGGTGCCGGTCGGCGGCCTGCGCCACGGCCTCCTCCAGCAGCCAGTGCCCCAGCTCGGCGGCCCGGGCGGGCGTGGCCGCGGGGAGGCCGGAGCGGCCGTCGGACCCCGCAGCCGCGGCGCCCTCGCTGTACTCGGCCACCCGGAGGAATTCCGCCGGGGTGAACATGATCCCCTGGGCCGAGCGCCAGCGGGCCTGCGCCGCCACGGCCGTGACCTCGCCGGTGGCCAGCGAGACCACCGGCTGGTGCAGCAAGGCGAACTCCCCGTCGTGGAGGGCGCTGCGCAGCCGCCCGGCGAGCTCCGCCTTCCGTACGACCTCGGCCTGCATCTGGGGCGCGTAGAGCTCGACCCGGTCCTTGCCGCCCGCCTTGGCGCGGTACATCGCGAGGTCCGCGTTGCGCATGAGGTCCGAAGGGGTGATTCCGGGGTCGGCGAAGGCCACACCGATGCTGGCGGCGACCCGGACCTCGCTGCCGGCGATCCGGTAGGGCTGCGACAGGGTGGTGCGCAGCCGGTCCGCGATCTCGTGCACCTGGTACTCGCGGGCGCTGCGGTCGCGGCTTCCGTCGCCCAGGATCAGCGCCGCGAACTCGTCGCCGCCGAGCCGGGCCGCGGTGTCCCCGGCGCGCACCGAGTCCTGGAGCCGGTGTGCGGCCTCGATCAGCAGCTCGTCGCCCGCCTGGTGGCCGATCGTGTCGTTGACCGCCTTGAAACCGTCGAGGTCGATGAAGAGCACGGCGGTGCTGTGGTCCCCGGCGCGCCGGCCGGTCAGGGCCTGGCGGACCCGGCGGGTGAACACGGCCCGGTTGGGCAGGTCGGTCAGCGGATCGTGCTCGGCGCTGTGCTGGAGCTGCGCCTGGAGGCGGACCCGCTCGGTGACGTCGCGGCTGTTGAGGATGAGGCCGCCCTGGTGGCGGTTGACGGTGGACTCCACGTTGAGCCATTCGCCGCTGCCGGACTTGAAGCGGCATTCGATGCGGGTGGTCGGCTCCTCGGTGGGCGGCGCGGCGAGGAAGCGGCGCACCTCGTGGACCACCCGGCCCAGGTCGTGCGGGTGGATCAGGGTGGCGAGCTCGGTGCCGACGAGCTCCTCGGCCTCGCGCCCGTAGACCCCTGCGGCCGCCGGGCTGACGTACCGCAGGGTCCCGGTGGGGGCGGCGATCATGATGACGTCGCTGGAGCCCTGGACCAGGGAGCGGAAGTGGTTCTCCTTCTGGGCGAGTTCCTGCGTCAGCGCGATGTTGTCGATGAGCATGATGCCCTGCCGGATCACGAGGGCGAGCACGACCGTGCAGCCGGTGAAGACGACCACGCGGTCGACCTTCCGGCCGTCCACCACGTTGTACAGGATGCCCAGGGTGCAGACGGCTGCCGCGAGGTACGGCGTGAGGGCGGGCAGTGAGCCGGTGAGGGGGCGGCTGACCGTGCGGTCGGGGCGCGGCAGCCCCGGCGCCCGCGGCTCCGGATGGGCGCGCCGGGCCCCCCAGGGCGCATAGGCGAGCAGCAGCGAGCCGGCGAACCAGCCGGCGTCGAGCAGCTGGCCGGACTGGTATTCGGCGCTGAGCAGCGGCGAGGTGAACAGGGCGTCGCTGAGCACGGTCAGGGCCAGGGCCGCGATGGCGGTGTTCACGGCCGAGCGGTTGGCCTCGGAGCGCCGGAAGTGCAGGACGAGCACCATGGAGACGAGCGCGATGTCCAGCAGCGGGTAGGCGAGCGAGAGCGCGGCGCGCGGGACGCTGCCGGGGGACCCGGACTGGGCGGTCCGCGCCGCGTGCGCGAGGGCCAGGCTCCAGGAAAGGGTGAGCAGGGAACCGCCGATGAGCCAGGAGTCGAGCCCGAGGCACACCCAGCCGGCGCGCGAGACCGGGCGTTTGGCGAGGACGAGCAGGCCCACGATGGCGGGCGGTGCGAAGCAGAGGAAGGCGAAGTCGGCGAGCGAGGGCTTCGGCACGGCCTCGCCGAGGACCACCTCGTACCAGCCCCAGACGCCGTTGCCGCAGGCACCCATGAGGGAGGAGAACGCGAAGAGCAGCCAGGCCGGGCGCTCACGGCTGTCGCTCGTGCGCGCGTACGTGTAGCAGGATACGGCGGCGAGCAAGGCGGCCGCGCTGAGCCCGAAGTCGCCCATGATCTCGGCGAGTTCCTCGGAACCCCAGCCGAGGGCGGCGCCGACGGCGTACCCGCCGCTGACCACCGCGAGGAGCAGCTGCATCGTCAGGCTCCTGCCGCCGCCGCCCGGGACGGGCGGCCTGGTCAGCAGCGCCGCCCCCGGGGCACTCACCGCTCCCCCTCGCTGGCTGGTTCCGGTGCACCCCATCGTCGCCTCCGGCGGCTGTGCCGCGTCGGATCCTTCGCCCATTGGCCGTGCATCGCCCGTCGCCCCCCAAAGTGTCCGATCACTCCCCAGCGCCAGACGAACGCGCTGCAGCCCCTTGTTCCGGACGATACACCACTTTCGTTACTCAGGGACATAGATGCTCTACTCTCCGTTACCGCGCGGGGAGTTGTTGCCACTGTGCGCGTCCGGACGAATGCGGAGCGTGCGCATCGGGCGTCAGTCGGTGATCAGGACCGTGTTCTCCATGGGCTCCCCCGCGGCGAACCGGTGGAGCTGGCCGGCCACCAGGCGTCTGGCCCGCGGGGCGAACGCCGTGCTGCTGCCGCCCACGTGGGGCGTGATCAGGACATTCGGAGCGTGCCAGAGCGGATGGCCGGCGGGCAGCGGTTCCGGGTCGGTGACGTCGAGCGCCGCGCGCAGCCGGCCCGACTCCAGCTCCGCCAGCAGGGCGTCGGTGACGGCGACGGGGCCGCGCGCCACGTTCACCAGCAGGGCGCCGTCCTTCATCCGGGAGAGGAACGCGGCGTCGGCCAGGCCCCGCGTCGCGTCGGTCAGCGGGGTGGAGAGGATCACCACGTCGGCCTCGGGGAGCAGCCGGGGCAGTTCGGCCTGAGCGTGCACGGGCCCGCGCGGGGTGGTGCGCGCCGAGCGTGCGACCCGTACGACCCGGGCGCACTCGAAGGGTGCGAGCCGGTCCTCGATGGCCGCGCCGATCGATCCGTAACCGACGATCATCACGGACTTGTCGGCGAGGGCGTCGTAGAAGCCGGAGTTCCACTCCTCGCGGTCCTGGCCGCGCACCATCCCGGGGATGCCGCGCAGCGAGGCGAGGGTGAGGGTGAGCGCCAGCTCGGCGGTGCTCGCCTCGTGGACGCCGCGCGCGTTGCACAGCCGTACGCCGGGCCGCAGCAGGTCGAGGCCGTCCAGCACGTGGTCGATGCCCGCGGTCAGCGTCTGTACGACTTCGAGGCCCGCCATGTCGGCCAGCGGGCGCAGGGTGACCTCGGTGGACTTCATGTACGGGGTGACGTAGAAGACGCAGGCGGCCGGATCGGCCGGGAAGTCGTCCTCACCGTCCCACTCGCGGTAGGTGAAGGCGTCGGGGAGGCCCTCGATCTCCTCTGCGGGGAACGGCAGCCAGACGTCCGCGGTCTTTGCATCCATGACCAGGAGGCTATGCCAACGGCAATGGATCCTGATCAAGCCGTTAGTTTGTTTGCCGGACCGGGAGGGGGACGCACGGGTGGAGCGCAGGTCGATCGGGGCGGGGGCGCTGACGGTGGGCGCCATCGGGCTCGGGTGCATGCCGATGAGCTGGGCGTACGCGCCCGCGCGGCGCCGCGGGGCGGAGTCGCTGGCCACGGTGCACACGGCGCTGGACCTCGGGGCGAACCTGCTGGACACCGCCGACATGTACGGGCCGTTCACCAACGAGCTGCTGCTGGGGCGGGTGCTGCGGGAGCGGCGGGCGGATGCGTTCGTGTCCGCCAAGGTGGGGCTGCGGGCGGGCGAGCAGCACGTGGTGGCGGACGGGCGGCCCGGCTACGTGCGGCGGGCCTGCGACGCCTCGCTGCGGCGGCTGCGGACGGACGTCATAGACCTCTACCAGCTGCACCGTGTGGATCCGGAGATCCCGGTCGAGGAGACCTGGGGGGCGATGGCCGAGCTGGTCGGGGCCGGAAAGGTGCGGGCGCTCGGGTTCTGCGCGCTGGGGGCGGGCGCCGGGCCGGGGGCGGGGCGGCGCGGGGACCGGGCGTACCAGGTGACCTTGGGCCACCTGGAGCGGGTCCAGCAGGTGTTCCCCGTGAGCGCGGTGCAGGCGGAGCTGTCGGTGTGGTCCCCGGAGGCGGCGCGGCGGCTGCTGCCGTGGTGCGCGGCGCGGGGGGTGGGGTTCCTGGCGGCGATGCCGCTGGGCAGCGGGTTCCTGACCGGGACGCTCCGGCCGGGCGAGGGCTTCGAGTGGGAGGACGTGCGGGCCCGGCATCCGCGGTTCACGGCGGAGTCGATGGCGGCGAACCAGGTGCTGGTGGCGGCGCTGCGGCGGGTGGCGCGACGGCTCGGTCCGCAGGTGACGGCGGCGCAGGTGGCGCTGGCGTGGGTGCTGGCGCAGGGGCCGCAGGTGGTGCCGGTGCCGGGGGCCGACCGGGCGCACTGGGCGCAGGAGAACGCGGGGGCGGACCGGCTGCGGCTGACGGCGGGGGACCTGACCGAGATCGCGGCGCTGCCGGCGGCGGTGGGAGCCTGGGACTGAGCGCCGGCCGGCCGGGGAACGAGCCGGGAGCGGGCCCGGTGCCGGGTCGCAACACCACTCGATCGGGTGTACGAGCGCCGGAACTTCGGGAAGTGCCGCAGCTGTTGAGACAGGTGAAAGGCACGATCGCCGGCCGGAGGGGAGCAGGACGATGCGATACGGACAGGCACACAGGGGATCCGAGGGGTACGGGAGCCCGCGCGCCCGGAGCCGCGGAGTGCTGGCTGCGTTCGCCCTGGCGGGATGCGGGGCCCTGCTCGGGGCGGGCTGCGCTCCGGCGGGCTCCCCCGCCGCCAAGCCGGGCACGTCGCCACCCGGTGTGCCACCCGCCGCGTCGGGGTCCGGTCCCGCGGGCTCCCCGTCCGGTTCCCCGGAGGCCGCGCCGCCGGCCAAGGGCTCCGTGACGGTGGCGGGCGAGGTGGCCAAGGGTCTGGAGTCCCCGTGGGGAGTGGCTCCGTTGCCCGACGGGGACCTGCTGGTCGCCTCGCGGGACAAGGGGACGATCAGCAGGGTCGCCCCGGCCACCGGCACGGTGACGCAGATCGGCAAGGTGCCCGGGGTGGCCCCGGGCGGCGAGGGCGGCCTGCTGGGGCTCGCGCTGTCGCCCTCGTACGCCTCGGACCGGATGGTGTACGCGTACTTCACGACGGAGTCCGACAACCGCATCGCCCGGATGCGGTACGACGAGCAGCGGGATCCCGGCCAGCAACTGGGCGCGCCGGACACGGTGTTCCGGGGCATTCCCAAGGGGCTGGTCCACAACGGCGGCCGGATCGCGTTCGGCCCGGACAAGATGCTCTACGCGGGGACGGGCGAGACCGGCGACACCGGGCTGGCGCAGGACAAGAAGTCGCTGGGCGGCAAGATCTTGCGGATGACCCCGGACGGGCAGCCGGTGCACGGGAATCCCGAGGCCGATTCGGTCGTCTACTCCTACGGGCACCGCAACGTGCAGGGCCTGGCCTGGGACAAGGACAAACGGCTGTGGGCGGCCGAGTTCGGCCAGAACACCTGGGACGAGCTGAACCTGATCGAGCCCGGCGCGAACTACGGCTGGCCGGAGGCCGAGGGGAAGGCCGGCAAGCCGGGCCTGCGGGATCCGGTGGCCGTGTGGAAGACGGATGAGGCCTCGCCGAGCGGGATCGCCTGGGCGCAGGGTTCGGTGTGGATGGCCGGGCTGAAGGGCGAGCGGCTGTGGCGGATCCCGCTGGCCGGGGCGCATCCGGTTGCCGATCCGGAGGCCTTCCTCACGGGCAAGTACGGCCGGCTGCGCACGGTGATCGCCCTCGGCGGGGACAGATTGCTGCTGGTCACGAGCGAGACCGATGGGCGCGGGTCGCCGGAGGCCGGCGACGACCGGATCCTGACCCTGACGGTGCGGTAACCGACGGAGCCCTGGTGGGGGGCGAAAGGCGCGGTGGGCACGGTGTTCAACATGATCGAGGAGCTCTTCAACCCGGGACGCAAGCACACGGACGAGGAGAAGGAGCGGCTGGAGCTGTCCCGGACCGACGTGAACGACGGCGATCCGGGACGCGGTCCGATAGACCTGGACTCCGGCAAGGTGCTCATACGCCCGGCGGAGCCGTCCCCGCGGGAGTGAGGGGCCCGAACAGCCTCAGCCGGTGGGCCAGGGCGGCCGCCTCGCCGCGGCCGGCGACGCCCAGCTTGGCCAGGATGTTCGAGACGTGCACGCTGGCCGTCTTCGGGGAGATGAACAGCTCCTCGGCGATCTGGCGGTTGCTGTTGCCCGCCGCGACCAGGCGCAGGACGTCGCGTTCGCGGCTGGTCAGGCCCAGGGCCTCGACGGGGTCGGCGGCCGGTGCGGGCAGCGCCGGGGGCGTGTCGGCCCCGGCGAGCGGGAGCCGGGCGCGCTGGGCGAGCAGGGCCAGGTCCTCGCGGAGCCTGCGGGAGCCGAGCCGGTCCGCGGTGGCGTAGGCCTCGCGGAGCAGCACGGCGGCGGGCCCGCGGTCGCCGCCGGAGGCCAGCTGGGCCTCGGCGAGCCGGTGGCGGGCGCGGGCCAGCAGGTACGGGCGTTCCAGCGGGCGGATGGCCTGCTCGACGCCGGCCCAGTCGGCGGTGGTGTCCCGGCCCTCGGCCCGCAGCAGCTCCACGCGGACGAACTCGGCGTGGGCGGCCCACACGGGCACGGGGGTGGCCAGGGCGCGGGCGGCGCCGCGGAGCACGTCCAGGGCGGCTTCGCGGCCGGCGTCTGCGACCGGGAGTCCACGGGCGTCCGCCTCGGCGGAGGCGGCGGCGAGCAGCAGCGGCCAGGCGTAGCGGTGGTGGCCCAGCGGGAAGCCGTAGGCGAGCGCGTCGGTGATCTCCGCGCGGACGTCTTCGATCCGGCCCTCGCCCGCGGCGATGCCGACGGCGAGGCGGTACAGCGGTATGCGGTGCTGGGGCTGGCTGTCGTGGGTGCCGAAGTGGGCGTGGGCGGCGGCGAGCCGGCCGGCCGCCTCGGTCAGTTCGCCGCGCGCCAAGGCCAGGTAGGACAGCCGCGCGGAGGCGGAGCCGCGCGGGGCGGCGCTCTGGCCGACGCTCAGGCCGCGCTGGGCGGCTTCGGCGGCCTCGTCCCAGCGGCCGAGGCTGTACAGGCTCTCCGCCATGTTCCCGCTGAGCCAGGCCTCGGTGTCCAGCAGCCGTGACCTCTTGACGAGTTCGACCCCTTGTCCGGCCAGTTCCACGGCTTCGCGGGACCGGCCCATGCTTTCCAGCTGAGAGGTGAGGTTGATATGTGCACGTCCCGCCAACATGACGAGACCCAGTTCGGTGGCCCGCTCGCGGACCGCGAACATCTCGGCGAGGCCGCGGTCGGCGTCGCCGGAGTCTGTGAGCAGGCAGCCCACCGTGATCCGGGCGTTGAGCTCGATCTCCTCGGCCCCGACCATACGGGCGTAGGCGACGGCGCGTTCCGCGGCTTCGAGGTTGCCGGGGCCGGGGCTGTGGAGCATGCCCCAGCCCGCGGCCCGGACCAGGACCTCGGCGTGCACCTGGGACGGGGGCAGCCCCTTGACGAGCTCCTGGGCCTTGGCGAGTTCCTCCCAGCCGTCGCCGCGGGCCAGGCTGGAGACGAGCCGGGAGCGCTCCGTCCAGAACCATGCGGCGCGCAGCGGGTCCCGGTCGTCCTCCATCAGCCGCAGAGCCGTCTTGGTGAGTTTGAGGGCGCGTTCGCGTTCGCCGCCGAACCGGGCGGCGACGGTCGCCTCGGCCAAGAGGTCGAGCCGCTTCAGCGGTGTGGTGGCCGGGTCGCAGCCGCACGGAGGGTACACATCGGTGTAGTCCACGGGGCGCAGCGCCTCGCGGATGTCCTCCGGCGCGCTCTCCCACAGGTCCAACGCCCGTTCCAGCAGGCTCAGCTGCTCGGAGTAGGCATGCCGGCGGCGGGCGGCGACGGACGCGGCCAGGACGGCGGGCAGCGCCTTGGCCGCGTCGTTGGCGGAGTACCAGTAGCTGGCCAGCCGGATGGTCCGCTCCTCGGCGCGGATCAGCGTGTCGTCGGCTTCCATCGCCTCGGCGTAGCGGCGGTTGACGCGGGCGCGCTCGCCGGGGAGCAGGTCGTCGCTGACGGCCTCGCGGACCAGCGAGTGGCGGAAGCGGTAGCCGTCCCCGTCGGGGGTGGCGAGCAGGATGTTGGCGCCGACGGCGGCCCGCAGGGCCTCGATCAGCTCGTCCTCCGTGAGCCCGGCGACGGCGCGCAGGAGCGGGTACTCCACGGTGGAGCCGCCCTCGGCGACGATGCGCACCACGCGCTGGGCGGCGTCCGGCAGCACCTCGACGCGGACGAGCAGCAGGTCGCGCAGGGATTCGGTGAGTCCCGCGTGGCAGCCGTTCTTCTTGCAGGCGGCGAGTTCCTCGACGAAGAAGGCGTTGCCGTCGGAGCGGTCGAACACGGAGTCCACGAAGGCCTCGTCGGGCTGCGAGGCGAGGATGCCGGCGAGCTGGCGGCGTACCTCGGCCCGCTTGAAGCGGGGCAGTTCGATGCGCTGGACGGTGCGGAGCCGGTCGAGTTCGGCGAGCAGCGGACGCAGCGGGTGGCGGCGGTGGACGTCGTCGGCCCGGTAGGTGGCGACCACGACGAGCCGGCCGCTCGCGAGGGTGCGGAAGAGGTAGGAGAGCAGGTGCCGGGTGGAGGTGTCCGCCCAGTGCAGGTCCTCCAGGACGAGGACGACGGTGCGGTCGGCGGCGAGCCGCTCCAGCATCCGGGCCGTCAGTTCGAAGAGTCGGGCGGTGCTTTCCTCGTCGTGCGGTCCGCGGGGGGTGTCGCCGAGTTCGGGGAGGATCCGGGCGAGTTCGTCCTCCTGGCCCGCGGCCGCGGCCGCCAGCTCGCCGGGGAGCCGGCGGTGCAGGGTGCGCAGGGCCGTGGAGAACGGGGCGAAGGGAAGGCCCTCCGCCCCGATCTCCACACAGCCTCCGACGGCCACCACGGCACCGCGGCGGTCCGCCTCGCAGAGGAACTCCTCGGTGAGGCGGGTCTTTCCGACCCCGGCCTCGCCTCCGACGAGCATCGCCTGCGGCTCGCCGCCCGTGGCCCGGGCCAATGCGTCGGTGAGTACGGCCAGTTCGTCGGCTCGGCCGACGAACACCGGGCTGACAGATCTGGTCTCCACGTCGCCGAGCATCGCACAGGAGTCCTGGCCCGCGGCACTCGTCGGGAGTGCGCTTCTCATCACGTGTCAGTCCACGCGGTCCGCGGCGCGGGTCACGCGGCGCGTGTGAAGCGGCTCCGCTGCCCTCTCACCTGCCGTTCGGGTTCCTGGCTGCGCGAGAAGGCGCGGCGCGCCTTCTTGGCCTCCTGGACCAGGCGGAACCGGTCGGCCTGGCGGATGAGGTCGGCGTGGCGGGCGGTGGCGATCTCGTACTCGAACATCTCGTACTCCTCGGTTCGCGTTTCTCGGCACCTCGTTCGGTGTGATCCAAGATTCGCGCCCCAGGGGGTGGCGGCACATCGGGCGCATGCCGCATCTGTACGGGACGGGGGTCCTTAGGCCGCGGCCGAAGGGCCCCGGATCGGACCGGGAGTGCCTAGGAGGGGGTCCTAGGCGGGCGGAAGAGGGTCCTAGGCGGCCTTGGGGAGGGGAGCCAGGATGTCGAAGTACATGAGGCCGAAGAGCAGTACGCCCAGCGCGCCGAGGGCGACGGCGGCCCAGGAGACGGCGCGGACCCAGGTGGGGAGGGTGCGGCCGGGGGCGCCGAAGGCCGGGCGGGCGAGCACGAAGACGGCGAGCAGCAGGGCGAGGGTGGACAGGACGCCGTTGACGAGGGCGGTCATGTGCCATGCGTCGCCGTACAGGGCATCGATCTTCGCCTCGGTGGTGGCGGCGTTGACCGATTCGATCTGGCCCACGAGGGTCTGGCGCTCGGCTATGACGCGCGAGACCCAGCTGCCGCTGAGGGCGACGAGCCCGAGCCCGGCCGCGACCACGGCGGAGGCGGCGGCGCCGACGCCCTCGGACCGCTGCTCCGTCTCGTCGAGCTCGTCGTGGAGCTCGTCCTCAAGGTCCTCCTCGGCGAGCTCGGCCTCGGGTGCCTCGGCGGTCTCCGTGGCGGGGGCGTCCTTGGGGTCGGCCTGGGCCTCGGCGGCCTGGGGCTCGGCGGTGTCCGCCTCGGGAGCGGTCGGGTCGGCGGTCTTCGTGGTGTCCATGCGGGGCACCGTAGGCGGCTTGTCTGAGAGGTTTCTGAGAAGGCCCCGGCGCCTTCGGGCGGGGTCGGCCGCAGGCCCCGGACCGGGGCCGCGGCGGGTGGTGTCAGGCGGTGGGGGCCGGCGGCCACTCGTGGGCGAGGACCGCCCAGATCTCGGTGTCCTGGCGGACGCCGCGGTGGGGGTGGTTCTCGCGCAAAACGGCCTCGCGGGTCATCCCGAGGCGCGCCGCGACGGCGATGCTCTTCCGGTTGGCGGCGGACGCGTGCCACTCGGCGCGGTGCATGCCGCGCTCCCGGAAGGCCCAGTCGATCAGGATGCGGCAGGCCTTGGTCACCAGGCCCCGGCCGGCCGCTTCGGGCTCCAGCCAGCAGCCGACCTCGCAGTTGCCCGAGGCGGCCTCGAAGGTCCGGAAGAGGACCCCGCCGACGAGGGTGCCGGCGACCCGGATGCCGTAGAGCCGCCCGCCGTCGGCGGCCGCCTTCTGCGCGTACGAGGAGAGGAATCCGCGCGCCGAGTCGAGGTCGGTGACGATGTCGGCCAGGACGATGTGCTCGCCGATGAACTCGCGGCCGCGGTCCATGTGCGCCAGGAACTCCTCGGCGTGCCGGACCTCCAGCGGGAACAGCTGGGCGTCGTCGGCGAGGTCCATCGAGAACATGCGGGTTCCTCCTTGGGTCTCATACGGCGGGTTGCCGGATCACCGGGATGCCGGGGCGGGCTCGGCGCCGTCCTCGCTCGTGGCGGGATCCGCGGCGGGCCGCTGCGCGGGCAGTGTCGCACGGGGACGGCATTCCGGGGGCTCGATGCTGATCTTGGGCAGTCGGCGCTCCAGCCAGGCGGGGAGCCACCAGTTGGCTCCGCCGAGCAGGTGCATCAGCGCCGGGACGAGGAGGGTGCGCAGCACGAAGGCGTCGAGTGCGACGGCCGCGGCGAGCGCGATGCCGAACATCGCGATGATCCGGTCGCCGCTGAGCACGAAGGCCAGGAAGACGGCGATCATGATGACCGCCGCCGAGTTGATCACCCGACTGGTCTCGGCGAGGCCGACCCGGACGGCGCGCCGGTTGTCGCCGGTCTCCAGCCATTCCTCGTACATCCGGCTGACGAGGAACACCTGGTAGTCCATGGACAGCCCGAAGAGGACCGACACCATGATCACCGGCAGGAAGGGCTCGATCGGGCCGGCGCTGCCCAGGCCCAGCAGTTCGCTGCCCCAGCCCCACTGGAAGATCGCGACGACGACGCCGAAGGAGGAGGCGACGGCGGCGACGTTCATGGCGGCCGCCTTGAGCGGGATGCCGAGGGAGCGGAAGGCCAGCAGCAGGAGGACGCAGCCGAGGGCGACCACCACCCCGACGAACAGCGGCAGTTTCCCGACGATGACGTCGGCGAAGTCGTCGTATCCCGCGGTCACGCCGCCGACGTGGACGGTCATGGAGTTGCCGTGCCCGGCGGCCGGGATGACGTTCTCGCGCAGCGTTGTGACCAGCTCGCTCGTGGCCCGGGACTGCGGGGCGGAGTCCGGTATGACGGTCAGGACGGCGGTGTCCCCGCTCCGGTTGAAGACGGCCGGGCCGGCGGCGGCGACGCCGTCGGTCCTGCGGAGCGCCTCGGCCAGTTGGTCGACGGCGAGCCGGTCCCCGGCCCCGTCGAGGCGGGAGACGACGGTGAGCGGGCCGTTCACTCCGGGCCCGAACCCGTCCGCGAGCAGGTCGTAGGCCTGGCGTGTGGTGGAGCCCGCCGGGTTGTTGCCCTGGTCGGAGGTGCCCAGGTGGAGCGAGAGGGCGGGCAGCGCCAGGACGGCCATGACCAGCGCGGCGACGATGCCGAGGAGCTTGGGGTGGCGCTCCACGAAGGCCGACCAGCGGGCCGCGAAGCCGGTGGGCGTCTCGGGCCGCGGGCCCTCGGCGGCGAGCCTGCGGCGTTCGCGGCGCGAAAGGGCGCGCATGCCGATGTACGAGAGCAGGGCGGGGAGCAGCGTGACGGAGGCGGCGACGGTCAGCACCACCGTGAGGGAGGCGGCGATCGCGACGCCGTTCAGGAAGTTCAGCCGCAGCACCAGCATGCCGAGCAGCGCGATGCAGACGGTGGCCCCGGCGAAGACGACGGCCCGGCCGGTGGTGGCGACGGCCCGCTCGGCGGCCTCCTCGACCGGCAGGCCGCGCATCAGCCCCTTGCGGTGCCGGGTCACGATGAACAGCGCGTAGTCGATGCCCACGCCGAGCCCGACGAGGGTGCCGAGCATCGGGGCGAAGTCGGCGACGGGCATGGCGTGCCCGAGCAGGGTGATGCCGAAATAGGCGGTGCCCACGCTGACGAGGGCGGTCGCGATGGGCAGCAGACTCGCGGCGAGCGAGCCGAAGGCGAGGAAGAGCACGAGGGCCGCGACGGCCACGCCGATGACCTCGGCGAGGTGGGCGGTGGGCGCCTCGGTCAGGGCGACGGCCCGGCCGCCGAGCTCGACCTGGAGTCCGTCCGCCTCGGTGGCGGGGTTCTTCGCGGCGTCGACGACGGCCTTGGCCTGCGCCTTGGGTACGGAGTCGGCCTGCCGGTCGAACGTCACCACGGCATAGGCGGTCCGCCCGTCGGGGCTGATCTGGGCGGCGCTCTCGGGGCCGGCGCCGTACGGGCCGGCGACCGAACCGACTCCGGGGAGCCCCGCGACGGTGTCGAGGGTCTTGGCCATGCGCTGCTCGACGGCGGGAGTACGGACGCTCTGGTGCTCCGGGGCCCGCCACACGATGGTGTCGGTGTCGCCGCCCTGGCCGTGGAAGCCGGCGCGCAGGAGGGCGTTGGCTCGGCTGGACTCGGTGCCGGGGACCTCGTAGTCGTTGGAGAACGCCGATCCGGCGGTCCCGGCGGCCACGGCCGTGGCGCCGAGGGCGAGCAGCCAGAGGAGGACGGCCACCAGGCGGTGCCGCAGGCACCAGCGTGCGATCACTGCCAACGGACGTGCTCCCTGGTGGTTCGGATCTTCACCGGGGCTGCCCGACGCAAAGGACGCTGGAACTCGTGAAGGCCCGGCCGACCGCCCGGGGATCACCCACGGACCGGCCAAGATGGTCTACACCGACACGATCGCAGCGTTTCGTGATCGTTGGCCCCTTTCGTGTGCATCGTCACAGGGACGCGGGCCGGTACGGGACCAAGGTCATCCGCCCAAGGCGCCGTTCGCCGGGTTGCCCGGTCCGTCGGCCCGGTAGCCCGGGACGGAGGGCCACCTGACGGTGAGCACCACCGCGTCCTCCTCGGCGTACCAGGAGTGGTCGACGCCGCGGCCCCAGACGACGTAGTCGCCCTGCTCGGCGAGGACGACGGTCCGGCCGGGGAACTCCAGCCGGAAGCGGCCGCTGATCAGCACCTGGAGCGCGGTGCGCTCCTCGCCCCGCACCCACTGAGCCCGCTCGTCACCCTTCGGGTGGACCCCCCACTTGATCTCCACGTCCGTGCTGTGGCGCGGATCGGCGGGGTCCTTGAAGTGGCCGAGCAGCCAGCCCCGGTCGGTGGCGGCGTCCGGGGCGGCCTTGCCGGTGTAGACGGAGTCGATGGAGGTGGTGGAGGGGGAGTCGTCGTTCACGGGGTGAGGCTAATGCAGTTGTGCGGTCGTACCGACGGCTGGTGAGCTGGGCCGATGACGATGAATGCCGACGAGCTGGCGAACGTACGGGCCGCCTACGACCGGGAGATGCGCCGCGACGCGCTGCCGGACACCGCGGGCGCCCGGGTGGAGCGGGCGGGGGCGGTCGTGCGGCAGACCGCGGACGGTCCCGGGTGGAACGGGGTGCTCTGGTCGGACCTCGACGAGGAGACGGCGGACGCGGAGATCGCGGCGCAGTCGGCGTACTTCGCGGGGCGGGGGGCCGGCGAGTTCGAGTGGAAGCTGTACGGGCACGACCGGCCGGCGGATCTGGGGGGCCGGCTGCGCGCGGCGGGCTTCGTACCCGAGCCGGCCGAGACCCTGATGGTGGGACGGGTGGACGAGCTCGCCGCACTGCCGGTGGAACCGCCGGAGGGGATCACCCTGCGGGCGGTGACGGACGAGGCGGGCGTCGACCTGATGATGGACGTCCACGCGAAGGCCTTCGCAGCGGAGCGCCCCGCGATCCGGCACCTGCTGCTCACCCTGCTGAGGGACGAGCCGGAGACCCTCGCGGCGGTCGTGGCGATGGCCGGGGACACCCCGGTGAGCGCGGCCCGCATGGAGATGCGACCGGGCTCCTCGTTCGCCGGCCTCTGGGGCGGCGGCACCCTGCCGCAGTGGCGGGGCCGCGGCATCTACCGCCTCCTGGTCGCCCACCGCGCCCGCATCGCGGCGGCCCGCGGCATCCGGTACCTCCAGGTCGACGCCTCCCCCGCCAGCCGCCCGATCCTCGACCGCCTGGGCTTCGCGGCCCTGGGCACGACGGTCCCCTACGTCTGGACCGCAAAGCCGTAGCGGGGGCGGGAGGCTCCGGGGGAAGATCACGGCATGGAACGTATCGGGCCGCCCCTGACCGGCGACGAGCGGGAGACGCTGCGCGCATTCCTCGACTACCACCGGGCCACGCTCGCCTGGAAGTGCGAGGGACTCACCGACGAGGAACTGCGGCGGCCCTCGATGCCGCCGTCCACCTTGTCCCTGCTGGGCCTGGTCCGGCACATGGGCGAGGTCGAGCGGCACTGGTTCCGCCGCACCCTGAACGGCGAGGAGCTCCCCCACCTCTGGTCCGACACTCATGACTTCCAGGCCGCCTACGAGGCCTCCGGCGCCACGCGCGAGGAGGCGTTCACCGCGTGGGAGGCGGAGGTCGCGCACGCGCGCCGCATCGAGGCGGCCGCCGAGTCCCTCGACGTGACGGCGTACGTGCCCAGTTGGAAGGAGGAGGCCTCGCTGCGCCTCGTCATGCTCCACCTGATCCACGAGTACGCGCGCCACAACGGCCACGCCGACTTGCTCCGCCAGGCCGTCGACGGCGCCACCGGAGCCTGACGGGCCGGCGGCGGCCGCCCGATCCGGCAGGCCGCCGCCCCGGCGGGCCGTCCCATCCGTCAGACCGTTCGATCCGTCAGGCCGTCCGACCCGTCAGGCCGTCCGATCCGTCAGGCCGCCCGACCCGTCAGGCCGCCCGCCAGTAGCCCAGGCCGTTCACCCGCTGCTTCGGCAGGGCCAGGTCCTTGCGCAGGTACGCCGTCAGCGTGCGCGTGGTCGCCGTGTCGCAGGCCAGCCAGACGTACGCCGACTCCGGGTCCCCGACGAGTTCCGGTAGCTCGGCCTTGACCTTCTCCACCAGCGCCGGGCCCGTGCGCTCCACCCGCCGGATCTCGTGCCGCGACGGGTCCAGCCGGACCGGGAGGTCGGCGTCCGAGGCGTGCTGCGTCTCCAGCCAGATCGTCGCCGGGGTCTGCGGGTAGGCATCCAGCAGGGAGTTGATCGCCGGGACGGAGGCCGGGTCGCCGATCACCAGCAGCCGCTGCGGCTCCGGCGCCGGAGCGGTGAAGCCGGTGCCCTGGACGGTGGCCTCGATGGTGTCGCCGGCCTTCGCGGCCCGGGCCCAGGCGCTCGCGGGGCCGTCGTGGAGGGCGAACTCCAGGGCGAACGTCCCCGCCCGCGGATCCGGGTCGACGAGCGTGTAGGCCCGCGTGTGCGGCTTGCCCGCGTTGTCGAACCACAGACGCACCCACATCGTCGGGTGGAGCGATGCGCCGGCCGCGGCGAGCAGCCCGCCGTCCGTGACGTACACGCGGCGGTAGTGCTCCGTGACCTCCTCCGCGCCCGTGACCGTGAACGTGAAGTCCTTGCCGCGCAGAAGCCGCAGGACCACGCCCTCCCATCCCTTGCCGAAGCCCGCCATGTGCGACCACCCCTCACCCTCGAACCCCTATAGTTAGGGCAGCCTAACCTAATGAACTGGGGGAAGAGTGTGAGCCTTCCGAACAACGCCGGCGCCGACGAGTTCGAGCTCTACCGGGACGAGTGGGGCATCCCCCACCTCCGCGCCCCCGACGCCGACCGCCTCGCCTACGCCCAGGGCTACGCCACCGCCCTCGACCGCGCCTGGCAGCTGGAGGTCGAGCGACACCGCGCCCAGGGCTCCAGCGCCGCCTTCCTCGGTGCGGACTCCGTCGCCTGGGACCTGTTCGCCCGCCGGTCCCGGCTCGCCGACACCGCCCGCCGCTGCCACGAGGCCCTCGACCCCGACACCGCGGCCTGGGTCGGGTCCTACGTGGACGGCGTCAACGACGGGCTCGCCCGAGGCGCCGCCCGCGACGAGCGGTTCGCGCGCACCGGCCACACCCCGACCCCCTGGGAGCCGTGGGTCCCGCTCGGCATCTGGATCGCCACCCACATCCTCTTCGCCGGGTTCGCCACCAAGCTGTGGCGCGAGCGCGTGGCCCGCGCCCTCGGCGACGGGGCCGTCACCCTCTTCGCCACCGACGGCCCCGGCACCGCCGGCAGCAACGGCTGGCTGGTCCCGGGCGAGCGGACCGGCACCGGCTCGGCGCTCATCGCGGGCGACCCGCACCGGTTCATCGAGGACCCGGGCGTGTACCAGCAGATACGGCTCTGCTGCCCCGAGTACGACGTCCTCGGCCTGGCCGTCCCCGGCGTCCCCGGCCTCGGCCACTTCGGGCACACCGGCAGCGCCGCCTGGGCGATCACCAACGCCATGGCCGACTATCAGGACCTGTACGTCGAGAAGCTGCGCCCCGCCCCCGACGGCGACGGCATCGAGGCGCTCGGCCCCGACGGCTCCTGGGAGCCCGTCCACCAGCACACCGAGACGATCGCCGTCGCCGGAGCCGAGCCGATCGAGGTCGAGGTCCTGGAGACCGCCCGCGGCCCCGTGATCACCCGCGGCGAAACGGCGAACCCCGACCAGGACCCCGGCCGGGACCAGGACCCGGGCCGGGAGCAGACCCTCTCGCTCCGCTACCCGCCCCGCGTCCGCCGCGACCTCGGCTTCGCCGTCCTCCCCGCCCTGCTGCGCGCCCGCACGGTCGCCGACATCGACCGCGCCCTCGACGGCTGGGCCGAGCCCGTCAACGTCGTCCACGCCGCCGACACCGGGGGCGGCCTGCTGCACCGCGTCGCCGGCGCCGTCCCGCTGCGCGACCCGGCCAACCGGCTGCGCCCGGTCCCCGCCTGGGATCCGCGGTACGCCTGGCAGGGCTGGGCCGAGACCCCCGCCGAGCCCGTGCAGGGCTTCGCCGTCATGGCCAACGCGCGCGGCATCGCCTCGCCGCTCGGCGTGGAGTTCGCGCCCCCGCACCGCGCCAACCGCATCCGCGAGCTGCTCTCGGGCTCGGCGGACTGGTCCCCGAAGGCGATGGCCGACGTACACCGGGACACCTACCTGGCCTCGGCCGCGCCGCTGCTGGCCCTGCTGCCCGGGCTCGACGGCCTGTCCCCCGCCGCGCAGGCGCTGCGCGCCCGACTGCTCGCCTGGGACCGGCACATGGCCGCCGAAAGCACCGACGCCACCGTCTTCTCGGCACTGCGGACCGCGACCGTACGCCGCTTCGCCGCCGATCCCGCCCTCGCCGGGCTGGCGGGGGCACCGACCGGCCCCGAGGTGTTCCACCCCTGGCTGTACCTGGTCCCCCGCGTCGGCTACGCCCTGGAGGGGCTGCTGGCCACCGCCCTCCTGCCCGCCCTGGACCGGGCGGCCCACGTCCGCGCCGCCCTGGAGGAGACCGCCGCCGCGGGCGCCCCCGAGACCGCGTGGTCGCAGGTGCACCGCCTCGCCCCCTGGTCGGCGCTCCCCGACCCGGACGCGCAGTGGCCCGGCCTCGGCGGCGACCACGACTGCGTGAACGCCACCTCCACCGTGCCCGGTTTCACCGACCTCACCGCCCGCGCCTCGGCGGCGCGCTACGTGTGGGACCTGGCCCGCCGCGAGGACAGCCTCTGGGCGGTCCCGCTCGGCGCGGACGGCGTCACCGGATCACCCCACCACCGCGACCAGCTCCCGTACTGGGCCCGGTGCGAACTCGTCCCCGTCGTCACCGACTGGACCCGTCTCACCAAGGAACCCGTATGACCGGCAGCAGCGCCTCCGCCCCCGGCGCCCGGCAGCCCGTGTACTCCCGGCGCATCGAGGGCGTCGGCACGGTCACCCTCACCCCCGTCGATCCGGCCGCCGACGCCGCGCTGATCCACTCCTGGGTCACCGAGGAGCGGGCCCGTTTCTGGGGCATGCGCGAGGCCAGCCGCGAGCTCGTCCGGGAGATCTACGAGGACGTCGACCGCCGCACGACCCACCACGCGTTCCTGGCGCGCCGCGACGGCGAGCCGGTCGGGCTCTTCCAGACGTACGACTGCGCCGAGGACCGGATCAGCGAGTGCTACGAGGTCCTGCCCGGCGACACCGGGGTGCACCTGATGATCGGCCCTGCGCGGGGGGCGTCCGAACGCGGCTTCAGCGCGGGCCTGATCGGGGCCTTCCTCTCCTACGTCCTCTCGGACGGCACCACCCGCCGGATCGTCGCGGAGCCCGACGCCCGCAACGAGAAGGCCATCGCCCGCCTGGTGCGCAGCGGCTTCGAGCCCGGCCCGGAGGTCGAGCTCCCGGAGATCGACCTGCCCGAGGTGTACCTGCCGGCGAAGCGGGCCCGCCTCGTCTTCTTCCACCCCCGGGCAAACTGACCGTTCCGATTGACCGTGTGATTCCGGCCACGCCAGACTGATGCCCACTCAAAGCATCGGCGCTGGGGGGAAATTGACCAGCCAGAATCTGCACATCGGGCCGGATGCGGCAGCAGACCGGTACCGGCTGCTCCGGTCGATCGGGCGCGGCGGGGAGGCCGTGCTCTATCTCGCGGAGATCGAACTCGCGGGCGGCAGCGAACCGGTGGTCGTCAAGGTGCTCGACTCCAAGACGACCATCACGCCCGACGAGTTCGACCGGATCAGCCGCAAGTGGAACGAGCAGGCCGAGCTCCTGCGCTTCGTGCACCGCCCGGGCGTCGTCGGCGTCCGGGAGCACTTCGAAGGGCCGCCGATCCATCGGTCGGGAGAGTCCGGGACCCTGACCGGGCGGGCCCTCGTCCTCGTGATGAACCACGTCGACGGGCTCGACCTGCGGGACTGGCGCGCCGAGCGGAACCTCGCCACCGCCGCCGAGCGGCGCGAGGTGATGCGGACGCTGGAGCAGCTCGCCGACGTGCTGGACTGGCTGCACTCGGGGAAGGCCACCCCGTCCGGGCGCCAGGTGATCCATGGCGACCTCTCCCCCGGCAATGTGATGGTCGACGCCCATGGCCAGGCCACGCTGGTGGACTTCGGGCTGAGCAAGCTGACCGCCGACCACCAGACGGCGGAGGTGTGGTTCACCCCCGGGTACGCGGCCCCCGAGGTCTTCGACGGCAAGCGCACACCGGGTACGGACCGGTACGCATTCGGGGCCATCGCCTACTTCCTGCTGAGCGGGCAGTCCCCGCCGGCCACTCCGGAGCAGCTGGCCCAGGCCATGGCCGGACTCCCGCAGATCGCCGTGTTGGACGCCGAACAGCGGGCCCGGATCACGGCGATCTGCTCGGCGGACCCGGCGCGGCGGCCGGTGCACCTGGCCGCCTGGATGAAGGACATCCGCCACGCGGTGGTGTCCACGACGACGTCCACCTCGCAGCGCGCGGTCCAGGACGCGGTCCCGGCGAAGCCGGCGGTTGCGCCGCTCCCGGTGGTTCCACCGCAGCCGGTGGCCCCGCCCGCGTCGGCGCCCCTGTCGGCGCCGTCGGTACCGCCCGCGCCGTACGTGCCGGGCGCGCCGGCGTCGGCCCCGGAGCCGGAGCCGGGGCCCGCCACGGTGCCCGACGCGGTGCCCGCCGGGTACGGGCCCGCGTACCACCACGACCCGGCCCCGATCCCCGCCCCCGCTCCTGAGCCGACGCGTCCCGCCGGGAAGCGGCGGACGGGCCTGGTCGTGGGCTCGGTGGCCACCGTGGTGGTCCTGGCGGCGCTCGCGGTGCTCGGCGTACAGCTCCTGGGGGACGGGGTCAAGGGGAACACCGCGGCGAACGAAAAGCCCGGCGGGAGCAGCACACCGCAGGCAGCCGCCTCGGATGCGGACGCGGCGACTGCCTCGCCGGAGGCTTCCGAGGAAAGTCCCACCGCCCAGGAATCCCCGAGCCCGGAGGCGTCGGGCAGCCGGGACCCGGGGTCGGTCAAGGACAGCAACGTGGCCGATCTGACCGTGCTGTCCTCGGTCGGAGAGATCCACAACTTCGAGGTCGGCTCCGCCAAGCTGAACACGAAGGAGTACGGGGCGGCCCTGCTCGGCAGCTGCTACGTCGGCGCGAGCATCGAGTACGACGTGAACCGGGCCTGGTCCACGTTGGAGTTCACCGCGGGCGTCGACGACGGTTCGACTACGGAGGAGGCCCGCGTGACCATCTCCGTGGACGACAAGCCCGCGCTCTTCTCCGAGCAGGTCCACCTGGGCAAGCCGGTCACCAAGTCGCTGGACATCAAGGGAGCCCTGCGGCTGCGGATCAAGGTGGAGGAGACCTGCCGGGACCGGGGCAGCGCCATCATCGCGGCCCCGGTCCTCAAGCGCTGACGGACCCGTCGGAAACCCCGAGGTCGGCGCGCATGGCCGCACGCATCTCCCGGAGCAGGTCCCAGATCCCGTACTGGGCGCGGGAGACCGTGTCCATCGTCTCGCCGGCCTCGGGTTCGTCCCGCTCCAGGCGCTTGACCTGGCCGTAGACCCTGCTCAGCGCGTGGTTGACGGCGCTCGCGGGCCGCAGGACGGCGTCCGGGGCGATCATCTGCGCCTCGGAGTAGCGGTCGCGCTGGGCGTTCTTCGCCTCGTCGAGCGCATCGCGGTCCGCGTCCTCGATCGCGCGCTCGCGCATGACGTGCAGGTGGCGGTTGAGGGCGGTGGTGAACTGCCGGGCGTCCCGGTTGAGGTCCGCGTAGCAGGTGCGCCGCAGCGCCAGGTACGCGCGGATCTCCTCGTGGCCCCGTACGAGTTCGATCTCCCGGCGCTTCGCCCGCTCCGCACCGCGCTGGGTGAGCAGAGCCCCGCCCAGGGTGCCCGCCACACCGGTGACGGCGATGACCATCGCACCGATCTCCACCCGTAACTCCCCCTCTACGCCGACGGCCTTGGCCGTCCAGTGTGCGGGAGACGGCGGAGGCCCCGCACCAACGGGTGCGGGGCCTCCGTGCGTTCAGGGCAGAGGGGGTCAGCCCTCGCTCACGCCCAGGCGCTCCAGGATGAGCTCCTTGACGCGGGCCGCGTCGGCCTGGCCGCGCGTGGTCTTCATGACCGCGCCGACCAGGGCGCCGACGGCCGCGATCTTGCCGCCGCGGATCTTGTCGGCGATGGCGGCGTTGCCCGCGATGGCCTCGTCCACGGCCGCGCCGAGCGCGCCCTCGTCCGAGACGACCTTCAGGCCGCGCTTCTCGACGACCTCGTCCGGGGTGCCCTCGCCGGCGAGGACGCCCTCGATGACCTGGCGGGCGAGCTTGTCGTTCAGGTCGCCGGCCGCGACCAGGGCCGCGACGCGGGCCACCTGGGCCGGGGTGATCGGCAGCTCGTCGACGACGACGCCCTGCTCGTTGGCGTTGCGGGCCAGCTCGCCCATCCACCACTTGCGGGCGGCCGCCGAATCGGCGCCCTCCTCGATGGTGGCGACGATGGAGTCCACCGCGCCCGCGTTGAGGATCGACTGCATGTCGTGCTCGGTGACGCCCCACTCCTCGCGGAGACGGTTGCGGCGCACGCGCGGCATCTCGGGCAGGCCGCCGCGCAGCTCCTCGACCCAGTCGCGGGCCGGGGCGACGGGGACCAGGTCGGGCTCCGGGAAGTACCGGTAGTCCTCGGCGTTGTCCTTGATGCGGCCGGCGGTGGTGGAGCCGTCCTCCTCGTGGAAGTGCCGGGTCTCCTGCACGATCGTGCCGCCGGACGACAGCACCGCCGCGTGGCGCTGGATCTCGAAGCGGGCCGCGCGCTCGACGGAGCGCAGCGAGTTGACGTTCTTCGTCTCGCTGCGCGTTCCGAACGCGGACTCGGGGGTCGGGCGCAGCGACAGGTTCACGTCGCAGCGCATCTGGCCCTTGTCCATGCGGGCCTCGGAGACGCCGAGCGCCTTGATGACCTCGCGCAGCTCGGCGACGTACGCCTTGGCGACCTCGGGGGCCCGTACGCCCGCGCCCTCGATCGGCTTGGTGACGATCTCGATGAGCGGGATGCCGGCGCGGTTGTAGTCCAGCAGGGAGTGGGACGCGCCGTGGATACGGCCGGTGGCGCCGCCGACGTGCAGCGACTTGCCGGTGTCCTCCTCCATGTGGGCGCGCTCGATCTCCACGCGGAAGATCTCGCCGTCCTCCAGCTGTACGTCGAGGTAGCCGTTGAAGGCGATCGGCTCGTCGTACTGGGAGGTCTGGAAGTTCTTCGGCATGTCCGGATAGAAGTAGTTCTTCCGGGCGAAGCGGCACCACTCGGCGATCTCGCAGTTCAGCGCGAGGCCGATCTTGATGGCCGACTCGACGCCGATCGCGTTGACGACGGGCAGCGAGCCGGGCAGACCGAGGCAGGTGGGGCAGGTCTGCGAGTTGGGCGCGGCGCCCAGCTCGGTCGAGCAGCCGCAGAACATCTTGGTCTTGGTGCCGAGCTCGACATGGACCTCAAGGCCCATGACGGGGTCGAACGAGGCGAGAGCGTCCTCGTACGACATCAGTTCGGTGAAGGTGGTCACGGTGAAACTTTCCCTCTCAGCCCAGCAGGACGTCGTCGTCGCCCAGGCGCTTCAGCTCGCGGTACAGGATCGCGAGGCCGGTGACGATGGCGGCGGCGGACACGACGGCGTCGACGAGCTTGAGCGTGTCGTGCTCGGTGCGGGCCTTCTTGACCTGCTTGATCACGCCGAGGGCGCCGAAGGCGGTGGTGCCCATCGACAGGTACGTACCGGTCTTGGACTTCTTGAAGCCCTTGGCCTTGGACAGTGCACTGGTGCTCACAGGGACGGTGCCTCCTCAAGCAGCGGGTGACCCCAGCGTGCGACGAAGGCCGCCTCCACGGCGGCGCCGACCTTGTACAGCCGGTCGTCCTTCATCGCCGGGGCGATGATCTGCAGCCCGACCGGCAGGCCGTCCTCCGGTGCCAGGCCGCAGGGGAGCGACATGGCGGAGTTGCCGGCCAGGTTGGTCGGGATGGTGCACAGGTCCGCGAGGTACATCGCCAGCGGGTCGTCGGTGCGCTCACCGATGGCGAAGGCGGTGGTCGGGGTCGTCGGGGAGACGATCACGTCGACCTGCTCGAAGGACTTCTCGAAGTCCCGGGTGATGAGCGTGCGGACCTTCTGGGCGGAGCCGTAGTACGCGTCGTAGTAGCCGGAGCTCAGCGCGTACGTACCCAGGATGATGCGGCGCTTGACCTCGTCGCCGAAGCCGGCTTCGCGGGTGAGCGCGGTGACGTCCTCGGCGGACTTGGTGCCGTCGTCGCCGACGCGCAGGCCGTAGCGCATGGCGTCGAAGCGGGCCAGGTTCGAGGAGCACTCGGACGGCGCGATCAGGTAGTACGCGGCCATCGCGAGGTCGAAGGAGGGGCAGTCCAGCTCGACGATCTCGGCGCCCAGCTCCTTGAGGAGCTCGACGGACTCGTTGAAGCGCTGGACGACGCCGGCCTGGTAGCCCTCGCCGGCGAACTGCTTGACGACGCCGACGCGCATGCCGGCGACGGAGCCGTTGCGGGCCGCCTCGACGACCGGCGGGACCGGGGCGTCGATGGAGGTGGAGTCCATCGGGTCGTGGCCGGCGATGACCTCGTGGAGGAGCGCCGCGTCCAGGACCGTCCGGGCGCAGGGCCCGCCCTGGTCGAGGGAGGAGGAGAAGGCGACCATGCCGTAGCGGGAGACGCCGCCGTAGGTGGGCTTCACGCCGACCGTGCCCGTGACGGAGGCGGGCTGGCGGATGGAGCCGCCGGTGTCCGTGCCGATGGCGAGCGGGGCCTGGAAGGCGGCCAGCGCGGCCGCGGAGCCGCCGCCGGAGCCGCCGGGGATGCGGGTGAGGTCCCACGGGTTGCCGGTGGGCCCGTACGCGCTGTTCTCGGTGGAGGACCCCATGGCGAACTCGTCCATGTTGGTCTTGCCGAGGATGACGACGTCGGCTTCCTTGAGCTTGCGCGTCAGGGTGGCGTCGTACGGCGGGATCCAGCCTTCGAGGATCTTCGAACCGACGGTGGTCGGGACCCCGACGGTGGTGAAGATGTCCTTGAGGGCGAGCGGGACGCCGGCCAGCGGGCCGAGCTTCTCGCCGCGCTCGCGCTTGGCGTCGACGGCGCGCGCCTGGGCGAGGGCGCCCTCGCGGTCGACGTGCAGGAAGGCGTGGACCTTCTCGTCGGTCGCGTCGATGCGGGCCAGGTGGGCCTCGGTGACCTCGACGGCCGTGAGCTCGCCGGAGGCGATCTTCTCGGCGGTCTCGGCGGCCGTGAGCTTGATGATCTGGTCAGTCATGGTGGTTAGTCCTCCCCCAGGATCTGCGGCACCTTGAAACGCTGCTGCTCCTGGGCGGGAGCGCCGGAAAGCGCCTGCTCGGGGGTGAGCGACGGTCGGACCTCGTCCGTGCGCATGACGTTCGTCAGCGGCAGCGGGTGGGAGGTCGGCGGGACGTC
Organism: Streptomyces sp. NPDC051109; assembly: GCF_044455885.1. Lineage (NCBI taxonomy): Bacteria > Bacillati > Actinomycetota > Actinomycetes > Kitasatosporales > Streptomycetaceae > Streptomyces > Streptomyces sp. NPDC051109. The sequence goes on along the minus strand of NZ_JBITFF010000005.1, from coordinate 315,743 downwards.
TTGGTCGGCGACCTCGGATACGCGGGCGACCGCGCCGATGATGTCGTCGAGCTGTCCGGCGAAGTGGTCCAGCTCTTCGCTCTTGAGCTCCAGACGTGCCAGCCGAGCGAGGTGGGCAACCTCCTCGCGCGTGATGCCAGGCATGCAGCGATCCTCTGGGGGTGGTGAGTGTGTAGTTTCGTGCCCAATCCTATGGGGCGGGGCCCCGGACCCACGAAACCGTTTCCCGCGGGCCTCGCCCCGGGCCCGGCGGGACCACGGGGCGGGGGGCCCGTACGGGTGCCTGTACCCGTGCCCGTACGGCTGCTCTTGCGCCTGCTCTTGCGCCTGCTCTTGCGGTTGCCGGCCGGCTACTGGGCCGGGGTTTCCGCCGGGGCCGGGGAGGCCGACAGCTCCGCCGTGATGTCGGCCGGACGGCGCCAGCCGCGCTCGCCGCGGGCCAGCAGCCAGGCCGTGGCCTCCTGCGGGGGCATGGCGGCCGCGACCAGCCAGCCCTGGACGGCGTCGCAGCCCAGGTCGCGCAGGCGCTCCCAGGTCTCGTCGTCCTCGACGCCCTCGGCGACGACGAGCAGGCCCAGCGAGTGAGCCAGGTCGACGGTGCAGCGGACGATCTCCGCGTCCTGTGCGTCCACCGCGAGCCGCGCCACGAACGAGCGGTCGATCTTCAGCTCGCTGACCGGCAGCCGCCGCAGGTGCACCAGGGAGGAGTAGCCCGTGCCGAAGTCGTCGAGCGACATCTTCACGCCGTGGCCGGTCAGGCCCGCCATGGTGTCGGCGGCCCGCTGCGGGTCCTCCAGCAGCACGTGTTCCGTTATCTCCAGCTGGAGTCCGCTGGCCGGGACCCCGTGCCGGGCCAGCCGGGCCGCGACGGCGCCCGCGAAGCCGGGGGTGTGGACGTCGCGCGGCGAGACGTTGACGGCGACCGGGACCTTCAGGCCCTGCGCCCGCCAGCGCGCCACCTGGGCGAGGGCCGTCTCCAGCACGTACTCGGTGAGGTGCGGCATCAGCCCCGAGGTCTCGGCGATCGCGATGAACTCGTCCGGCGACACCCGGCCGCGCTCCGGATGCACCCAGCGCACCAGCGCTTCGAGTCCGGCCACCTGGCCGTCGAAGCGGACCTTGGGCTGGTAGTGGAGTTCCACTTCGCCGGCGTCGAGGGCGCGGCGCAGATCTCCCAGGAGGCCGAGCCGGTCGGGCGTGTTGCTGTCGCGCTTGGACTCGTACACCTCCACGCCGGTGCGGTCGCGCTTCGCCTGGTACATCGCGACGTCGGCGCGGCGCAGCAGCCCCTCCGCGTCCAGCGCGTGGTCGGGGTAGACGGCGAGGCCGGCGCTGGCCTCCAGGACGAGGGTCAGGCCGTCCAGGTCGAGGGGGGAGCTGAGCTCGGCGACGAGGTGGCGGGCGACCCGCTGGGCACTGGTGGTGGAGTCGGCGACGGGCAGGAGCACGGCGAACTCGTCGCCGCCGAGGCGCGCGGCCTCGGCGTCCTCGGGCAGGGCCTGGCGGAGCCGGTCGGCGATCTGGAGCAGCAGCCGGTCACCGGCGAGATGGCCGAGCGTGTCGTTGACCGCGCGGAACCGGTCCAGGTCGATCAACACAAGAGCTGACCGGGTGCCCAAACGTTCAGCCTCGTCGAGAGCGGACCAGGCCCGCTCCAGCAGCCACTGCCGGTTCGGCAGACCCGTCAGGGGGTCGCGCAGCTGCTCCTCGGCGCGCGCCCGGGCGATCCACAGCGTGGAGTCCAGGGCGATCAGGGGCACGGCGAACAGCGGCAGCAGCACCGGCTGCGTCACGGCGACCACGCAGATCAGCGGGGCGATGCCGAGCAGGGCGACCGCCACTAACGCCTGGCGGAGCAGGGCGGTGCGGGCGACGGTGGGCAGGGCGCCGCCGCGCGGGGTCTGCGCGAGCCACAGCAGCGCCTTGGTGACCAGCAGGTAGGCGAGGGCCACCAGGACGATCTCGGGGACCGCCTCCAGCCCCCAGGAGGTCGGCCGCCACGGGGTCTCGACGGTCGGCGCCTCGCCGAACGCGGCGAGCACGAGCGCTCCCGCGCCGATGCCGAGGATGTCGGTGGCGCCGTGCAGCAGCCCCTGCCGCCAGCGGTGCCGGCGCGCGGCCCCGACCAGGGAGACCACCGCGAGCGAGACCAGCCCCGCCGGTACCCAGCCGTAGAGGACGAGCACGCCGAGGGTCAGCGCCGCGCCCGAACCGGTGCCGCCCCACCAGCGGTCGCGGCCCAGCGCGACGAGGTGGCCGACGATGATGCCGGTCAACAGGGCGAGCGCCCAGCCGACCGGGCCGCCGGGGAACAGGGCATGACGCTCACTCAGCGCGGAGGCGATGCCGATCGCGAGGACGACGGCGGACAGGCCCACGACGATGAACGGCAGCACGGTGCGCTGCGCCGCTCTGCCCGATCCCGTGCCGCCGTCGAGCGGGTGGGTGTCCGGCGTCCTGGCACCCAGGATCCCGAGTCGGCCCGTCCGCATGGACGGGATCTCCCCGCCGACATCAGGTGACGGGTCGGCGCTTTCGGTGGGTTTCATGCCCGTCCCTCTCACAGCCGGCAATGCCGATGCCACGCGATGGCCCCGATGTCATGCCATCACGGCAGGAAGCGCATCACGCAGCCGTGCACGACAGGCGCCCCCCTCAACAGTAGGACGCGAGAGGCCCCCAGGGGCAGCGGTCGGCGGCGGTTGCCCGAATGCGACCCAGCCATCCTCATCAGTACGGTATCCGCCGAACGGGTGAGTTTGGACCAGGACTCCCGGGCCACCCATCCGATGATCCGACAGGTCACCGCCCGGCGAACAGCCCTGTACCGGCCTTTTACCACCGGAGGTTGCGCCTGGCGTGCGCCCGCCCGTACGGCCGCACGCCACGCATCCGTTCGCCTTCGCTACTCCCCCGGTACGAGACGTGCGTGTCGGCCGGGGGTGTTACTCCGTTCCGGCGCCGCCATCCGCGGGGAGCGCCACCTCGCGCGCCGCGTCCGGGCCCTGTTCGAGCAGCACCGCGAAGCCCGCGTCGTCGAGGACGGCCAGTTTCAGCTGCATCGCCTTGTCGTACTTGGAGCCCGGGTTCTCGCCGACCACGACGAAGGAGGTCTTCTTCGAGACGGATCCGGTCACCTTGGCGCCGCGGCTCTGCAGGGCCTCCTTCGCCCCGTCACGCGTGTGGCTCAGCAAAGTGCCGGTGACGACGACGGTCAGGCCCTCCAGCGGGCGCGGCCCCTCCTCCTCGCCGGAACCCTCCTCCACCATCCGCACCCCGGCCTCCCGCCACTTGCGCAGGATCTCCTGGTGCCAGTCGACGGCGAACCACTCCTTGACCGCCGCCGCGATGATCGGTCCGACGCCCTCGGTGGCGGCGAGCTCCTCCTCGGTGGCCTGCTCGATCCGGTCGATCGAGCGGAACTCGCGGGCCAGGGTCTCCGCCGCGACGGGACCCACGTGCCGGATGGAGAGGCCGTTGATGAAGCGGGCCAGGGGGCGGTCCTTGGCGGCCGCGATGTTCTCCAGCATGGACAGGGCGTTCTTCTTCGGCTCGCCCTTCTGGTTGGCGAAGACCGTGACGACCTTCTCCTCGCCGGTCTTCGGATCGCGCTTGGGCAGCCCGCTGTCGGCGTCCAGGACGTACGCCTTGATGGGCAGCAGCTGCTCGATGGTGAGGCCGAAGAGGTCGCCCTCGTCGCGCATCGGCGGCTCGGCCGGCTCCAGCGGGTTGGTGAGCGCGGCCGCGGCCACCGCGCCGAAGTTCTCGATGTCCAGGCACTGGCGGCCGGCCAGGTAGAACAGCCGCTCGCGCAACTGGGCGGGGCACGTCTGCCCGTTGGGGCAGCGGAGGTCGATGTCGCCCTCCTTCATCGGCCGCAGCGCCGTCCCGCACTCGGGGCATTCGGCGGGCATGACGAACTCCCGCTCGGTGCCGTCGCGCAGGTCCACCACCGGGCCGAGGATCTCCGGGATGACGTCGCCGGCCTTGCGCAGCACCACGGTGTCCCCGATGAGAACGCCCTTAGCCTTGACGACCTCCTGGTTGTGCAGGGTCGCGAACTCGACCTCCGAGCCGGCCACCGTCACGGGCTCCACCTGTGCGTACGGCGTCACCCGGCCGGTGCGGCCGACGCCGACCTTGATGTCGACCAGCTTGGTGTTGACCTCTTCGGGGGCGTACTTCCACGCGATCGCCCAGCGCGGGGCGCGGGCCGTGGAGCCGAGGCGGCCCTGGAGCGGGATCTCGTCGAGCTTGACGACGACACCGTCGATCTCGTGCTCCACGGAGTGCCGGTTCTCGCCGAAGTAGGCGATGAACTCACGGACCTCCGCGAGCGAGGACACCGCCTTGTTGTGCCGGGCCGTGGGCAGGCCCCACTCGCCGAGCAGCTCGTACGCGTGGCTGAGCTTGTCGATCTCCAGGCCGACGCGCGCGCCGATGCCGTGCACCACCATGTGCAGCGGGCGGGTGGCGGTGACCTTCGGGTCCTTCTGGCGCAGTGAACCGGCCGCCGCGTTGCGCGGGTTGGCGAAGGGCTTGTCGCCGGCCTCGACGAGGCGCGCGTTGAGCTCCTCGAACTTCTCCATAGGGAAGAAGACCTCGCCGCGGATCTCGACCAGCTCGGGGACCCGGTCGCCCTTGAGGCGGTCCGGGATGTCCGCGATGGTGCGGACGTTGGGCGTGATGTCCTCGCCGGTGCGGCCGTCGCCGCGGGTGGCGGCCCGGGTCAGGCGGCCCTTCTCGTACGTGAGGTTGACGGCGAGGCCGTCCACCTTGAGCTCGCACAGGTAGTGGAAATCGGGGGTGTTGACGTCCCGGGCCACCCGTTCGGCCCAGGCCGCCAACTCCTCGTCGTCGAAGGCGTTGTCGAGGGAGAGCATGCGCTCCCGGTGCTCGACGGACGCGAAGTCCGTCTCGTAGGCCCCCGCCACCTTCTGGGTGGGCGAATCGGGGGTGCGCAGCTGCGGATACTGCTCCTCCAGCGCCTCCAGCGAGCGCAGCAGCTGGTCGAACTCGGCATCGCTGACGACCGGCTGGTCGTTCACGTAGTACCGGAAGCGGTGCTCCTCGACCTGCTCGGCCAGGAGCGCGTGCTGCTCACGCACCGCCGCCGGCGCCGTGCCGTCGCCGGCGTGCTTCTGTTCGGCTGCCATGTCGTGTCCTCCCGTGGCCCGTCTGTCTTCGTCACTCAGGGTTGTCGGCGAGCGACCTCGCCGCCCTGACGCAGTGCGCCTGCACGGCGCGGGCGTAGGCGGGCGAAGCACCCGCCAGACCGCACGCCGGGGTGACCACGACGGACTCCGCCAGAGTCCCCGGGGCCAGCCCCAGCCTGCGCCAGAGCCTCCTGACACCCATGACGCTACCGGCAGGGTCCGACAACGGGGCGTCGGTGCCCGGCACCACTCCGGCGAAGAGTTTCGTGCCGCCTTCGACGGCCTCGCCGATGGCGTCGTCCTCGCGCTCGGTGAGCAAGGAGAAATCGAACGACACACCCGCGGCGCCGGCCCGCCGGAGCAGCCCGAAGGGCACCTCGGGCGCGCAGGAGTGGACGACGACCTCCCCGTCGTGGACGGCGAACAGCTCGCGCAGGGTGCTCTCGACGACCTGCCGGTCGACGGCCCGGTAGGTCCGGTACTTGCTCGCGGACCGCACCCGCCCGAGCAGCACCGCGGTCAGGGAGGGCTCGTCGAGCTGGAGCACGATCTCGGCGCCGGGGATGCGCCTGCGCACGTCGGCCAGGTGGTCGCGCAGCCCCTCCGCGAGCGATCCGGCGAGGTCCCGGCAGGCGCCCGCGTCCTGGAGGACGGCCTCGCCGCCGTGCAGTTCCAGGGCGGTGGCCAGGGTCCACGGGCCGACTGCCTGGACCTTGAGCTTGCCGGTGTACCCCTGGGTGAACTCCTCCAGGGCGTCGAGGTCCTCGCCGAGCCAGGAACGGGCGCGCCGGGTGTCGCGCCCCGGGCGGTCGCTGATCCGCCAGCCGCTGGGCTCGACGTGGGCGTACATCTCGACGAGCAGCCCGAGGGAGCGGCCGATCATGTCCGCGCCGGGTCCGCGGGCGGGCAGCTCGGGGAGGTACGGGAAGTCCTCGAAGGACCCGGTGGCCGTCTTGGCGGCCTCGCGGGCGTCGCCGCCGGGCAGGGAGCCGACGCCGGTGGCGCCCGCGGTCATCGGCCGGGCCTGACGCTCAGGTCGTTGACCTCGGCGTCGCGCGGCAGGTCGACGGCCATCACGATCGTGGTCGCGACGGACTCGGGGTCGATCCACTGCGCGGGGTCGTACTCCTTCCCCTCCTGCGAGTGCACCTTGGCCTGCATGGCGGTCGCGGTCCGCCCGGGGTAGACGGAGGTGACGCGGACCCCGTTCGGCTTCTCCTCGGCGCGCAGGGAGTCGGCAAGGGCCTTGAGCCCGTGCTTGGAGGCGGCGTACGCGCTCCAGTCGGCGTGGGCGGTCAGGCCGGCGCCGGAGTTCACGAAGACCACCGTGGCGCGGGAGGCGCGCAGGGTGGGCAGCAGCAGCCGGGTGACCTCGGCGGGGGCGATCAGGTTCACGTTGAGCTGCTGGTGCCAGGTCTTGGGGCGCAGCTCGCCGACGGGGCCGAGGTCGACGATCCCGGCGATGTGCAGGAGCGAGTCGATCCGCTCCGGGATGGGCTGCTTGGAGAACGCCCACGAGAGCCGGTCGGGGTCGGAGAGGTCGCCGACGAGGGCGCGGGCGCCGGGGTAGCGCTCGACGAGCTGCTTGCCGCGGGCGGCGTCGCGGGCGAGCAGGACGAGGTCGTCGCCGCGGGCGTGGAGCCGGGCGGCGACGGCGGCGCCGATGCCCGCGCCGGCACCGGTGATCAGGTGAGTAGCCATGTGCCCCATGCTCGCAGGTCGCCGCCGCCGGGCAGGGCCTGGGACGTGTTGCCGCCCGCCGGTGGGGCGGCCCCGGCGTCCTGGGCGGCGCCGCCCAGGACGCCGCAGCGGTCCGGGCCGAGGATCAGAGCCCCGCGGCCGCGCGCAGGCCCGCCGCCGTCTTCGCGGCGTCGTACCCGGGCGGGACGCCGTCGACGAGGATGAGCTCGCCCGGGATGTGGCGGGCGCGCAGCGGGAGGAGGGCCTGGTAGGCGGGCGAGTCGTACCAGGCGCGGGCGCTCTCGATGTCCGGGAAGCCGAGGATCACGACGGTGCCGGGAAAGGGCCCTTCCATGACCTCGACCTCGGCTCCGTGCACGAGGAAGCGGCCCTCGAAGGGGTCCATCGTCGACTGGATCTCCTCGATGTAGCGCACGACGTCCTCGTTCATGGTCCCGGGGCGTAGGTGGGCGATGGCGTACGCGGTCATGGTCATGGCCTCCGGTCTCAAGCGCTGTGCAGGAGCGGTCTGTTGCTCCGATCCTCTCAGGGCGGCGGGGGGACGGCCATTACCTCCGGGGTCATGCCCCGACGGGCACCGGGCTGCCGGGCCGGAAGGTCCGGCGGTAGGCGATCGGGGAGATGCCCAGGGAGGCCCGCATGTGCTGGCGCAGCGAGTTGGCGGAGCCGAAGCCCGACCGGTGCGCGACCAGGTCGACCGGCAGGTCGCTGGACTCCAGCAACTGGCGGGCGAGTTCGAGGCGCTGGACGGTGAGCCACTGCACCGGGGTCATGCCCACCTCGTCGCGGAACCGCCGGGTGAAGGTGCGCAGGCTCATCCGGGCGTGGGCGGCCAGCTCGGCCAGCGCGACCGGTTCGGCGAGCCGCTCAAGGGCCCAGGCGCGGGTGGCGGTGGTGGTGGCGACGGTGGGTTCGGGGACGGGCCGGTCGATGTACTGGGCCTGCCCGCCGTCCCGCCACGGCGGTACGACGCACAGCCGCGCGGCGCGGTTGGCGACGGCGGTGCCGTGGTCGGCGCGGATGAGGTAGAGGCACAGGTCGATGCCGGCGGCGACGCCCGCCGAGGTGAGGATGGAGCCGTCGTCGACGAAGAGCACGTCCTCGTCGAGGAGGACCCGCGGGAAGGCCCGCTGGAACTCCGGGGCGTGCACCCAGTGCGTGGTGGCGCGCCGCCCGTCGAGCATGCCGGCGGCGGCCAGCACCTCGGAGCCGGTGCAGATGGACACGATCCGGGTGCCGGGCCGGATCCCGGCGAGGGCGTCGGCGAGGGCCCGCGGCAGGGGCTCGCCGCGCAGCAGCCCGGGCATGGCGTGGGTGGGCGGGACGATCACCGTGTCGGCCGCGGCGAGGGCCTCGGGACCCGCCGTGACGCCGATGGTGAAGCCCGCGTCGCTGGTCACGGGCTGTCCGTCGGCGGTGCAGACGGTGACCTCGTACAGCTGGGCGCCGTCCGCGAGGCGGGCGTTCCCGAACACCCGGGAGGGCATCCCGAGCTCGAACGGGGCGACGCCTTCGAGGGCGAGTACGGCAACACGATGCAAAACGGACATGGCCAGATCCTGTCACATGGTGGCCGTACGGCCAACACCATGCGGGGCCGTCGGCGGCCAAGCTGAGTGCATCGGCCGGGAAGACCGGCCCTGAATGCACCTGAGGAGACAGTCATGCGCGCGGTCGTCGTGAGCCAGTGGGGCGGACCCGAGGTTCTCACCGAGGTCGAGACGGAGCGGCCCGAGCCGGGTCTGAACGAGATCCTGGTACGGGTCCACGCGGCCGGCGTGAACCCGGTGGACTGGAAGACCCGGGCCAGCGGCGGCCTCATCGGCTGGGGCGAGGTCCCGATGGTCGGCTGGGACGTCTCGGGCACCGTCGAGGCGGTCGGCCCGGGCGTGACCCTGTACCGCGAGGGCGACGAGGTGTACGGCATGCCGAACTTCCCGCGGCAGGCGGGCGGCTATGCCGAGTACGTGGTCGCCCCGGCCCGGCACTTCGCCCGCAAGCCGGCCTCCCTGGACCACGTGCAGGCGGCGGCCCTGCCGCTGGCGGCGCTGACCGCCTGGCAGGCCCTGGTGGACACGGCCGGGGTCGCGGCCGGGCAGCGGGTGCTGGTGCACGCGGCGGCCGGCGGGGTCGGCCACCTGGCCGTGCAGATCGCCAAGGCCCGCGGGGCGTACGTCATCGGCACGGCGAGCGAGGGCAAGCACGAGCTGCTGCGCGAGCTGGGCGCCGACGAGGTGATCGACTACCGCACCACCGACTTCGAGGACGCCGTCACCGACGTCGACGTCGTGATCGACGCCGTCGGCGGGGACCACGGGCAGCGCTCGCTCAAGGTGCTGAGGCCCGGCGGACACCTGGTGACCCTGCCCGGCCCGGACGGCCTCCCGGCCGACCCTCAGGGCGTGCACGCGTCCTGGGTCCTGGTGGAGCCGGACCTGAAGGGCCTGGAGGAGATCGCCGCCCTCGCCGACCAGGGCCTGCTCAAGCCCCTGATCGACACGGTGCTGCCGCTGGAGCAGGCGGCGAAGGCCCACGAGATCGGCGAGCGCGGCCGGACCACCGGAAAGATCGTCCTGACGGTCGTCTAGGGCGTGTCCTGTCGATCACGCCGCGAGCCCGGTGTGATCGGCGAGACACCCCCTGGGCCGGGTCACACGGACGCGGCCGCGGCCCGGGTGGTCGTCGCGATGGTGGCGGAGCCGACCACGCGCGTGCCGTCGTACAGCACGATCGCCTGGCCGGGGGCGACCCCCCGAACCGGCTCCGTGAAGCGCACCCGCAGCTCGCCGTCCACGAGCTCGGCGAAGACCTCGGTCTCGCCGCCGTGGGCGCGCAGCTGCGCGGTGTACGTGCCCGGGGCGGCGGCCGTGGAGCCGCACCAGCGGGGCCGGATCGCGGTCAGGGCGCTGACGTCGAGGGCCTCGACGGGGCCGACGGTGACGGTGTTGTTCACCGGGGAGATGTCGAGGACGTAGCGCGGCTTGCCGTCGGGGGCCGGGTGGCCGATCCGAAGGCCCTTGCGCTGGCCGATGGTGAAGCCGAAGGCGCCCTCGTGGGTGCCGACCTTCTCGCCGGTCTCCCCGTCGACGATGTCGCCCTCCGCCTTGCCCAGCCGGCTCGCGAGGAAGCCCTGGGTGTCGCCGTCGGCGATGAAGCAGATGTCGTGGCTGTCGGGCTTCTTCGCCACGGCCAGGCCGCGCTCCTCGGCCTCGGCGCGGATCTCTTCCTTGGTGGTGAGGGTGTCGCCGAGCGGGAACAGCGCGTGGGCCAGCTGCTTCTCGTCGAGTACGCCGAGGACGTACGACTGGTCCTTCGCCATGTCGGAGGCGCGGTGCAGCTCGCGCGAGCCGTCCTCGTTCAGGACGACGGTGGCGTAGTGGCCGGTGCAGACGGCGTCGAAGCCGAGGGCGAGGGCCTTGTCGAGCAGCGCCGCGAACTTGATCTTCTCGTTGCAGCGCAGGCAGGGGTTCGGGGTGCGCCCGGCCTCGTACTCGGAGATGAAGTCCTCCACGACGTCCTCGCGGAAGCGTTCGGCGAGGTCCCACACGTAGAACGGGATGCCGATGACGTCGGCGGCGCGGCGGGCGTCGCGGGAGTCCTCGATGGTGCAGCAGCCGCGGGCGCCGGTCCGGAAGGACTGCGGGTTCGCGGAGAGCGCGAGGTGGACGCCGGTCACGTCGTGCCCGGCTTCGACGGCGCGGGCGGCGGCGACGGCGGAGTCCACGCCGCCGGACATGGCGGCCAGGACGCGAAGGGGGCGATCGGTGCGCGGCAGGTTCTGAGTCATAGCACCGTCCAGAGTACGGGGGAACCGGCCGGGGTCACAGCGCGTTATCACGTGCAGGGGGTGGATCACATGGGGAGCAAGGTCGGGACCCCGCCGAAGGCCGGGCCGCGCAGGACCCGCCGGGCGGTGCTGTTCGGGGGGCTGGGGGTCTTCACGGTGGCGGCGATCGCCGGGCAGGACGAGCTGCGGCGCGCCTGGTGGCTGCTGCCGGGCGTGGGCAAGCCCCGCAAGGAGGGCGAGGTGGACCACCCGGGCGTGGGCTGGACGTCGGCCTCGCCGGCGAACTGGCGGATGGCGGACCGGCCCGATGACTACCGGGTGGACCGCATTGTCGTGCATGTCACGCAGGGCAGCTTCGCGACCTCGGTGGACGCCTTCAGGAATCCGTTCCACCAGGCGTCGGCGCACTACATAGTCGGCCAGGACGGGCGCGTGGAGCAGATGGTGCGCGAGATGGACGTCGCCTTCCACTCGGGCAACCGCTCGATGAACGAGCGCAGCGTGGGCATCGAGCACGAGGGCTTCGTGGACCGGCCGCAGGATTTCACGGCCGTGATGTACGCGGCCTCCGCCCGGCTGGCCGCCGACGTCTGCCGCCGGTACGGCATACCCGTGGACCGTAGGCACATAGTCGCCCACTCCGAGGTCCCGGGCACGGACCACACCGACCCGGGCCCCCACTGGGACTGGGACCGGTACCTCGGCCTGGTCCGCTCGGAGCTCGCGGCGGCCCCCGTCCCCGCCGGGGGCCAGGGGTGACACCCGAAAGCGGCCTCCTGGGAGGGCACCCCCCTGCGGCTTAGCTGAGACCTGCCGTGCGGGCCCGTTCGACCGCCGGGCCGATGGCCGCGGCCACGGCCGCGACGTCCTCCTTGGTGGAGGTGTGGCCGAGGGAGAAGCGCAGGGTGCCGCGGGCCAGCTGCGGATCGGTGCCGGTGGCCAGCAGGACGTGGCTGGGCTGGGCCACGCCGGCGGTGCAGGCGGAGCCGGTGGAGCACTCGATGCCCTGGGCGTCCAGCAGGAGCAGCAGGGAGTCGCCCTCGCAGCCGGGGAAGCTGAAGTGCGCGTTGGCCGGGAGCCGGTTTTCCGGGTCGCCGCCGAGGACGGCGTCGGGCACTTCGCGGAGCACGGCGGCGACCAGTTCGTCGCGCAGCGCGCCGATCTCGGCGGCGAACCGCTCGCGCCGTTCGGCGGCGATCACGGCGGCCACCGCGAAGGCGGCGACGGCGGGCACGTCGAGGGTGCCGGAGCGTACGTGCCGCTCCTGGCCGCCGCCGTGCAGGACGGGTACGGGGCTCTGGTCGCGGCCGAGCAGCAGCGCGCCGATGCCGTACGGGCCGCCGATCTTGTGGCCGCTGACGGTCATCGCGGCGAGGCCGCTGTCGCCGAAGCGGACGTCCAGCTGCCCGAGGGCCTGGACGGCGTCGGAGTGCAGGGGGATCGCGAACTCGCGGGCCACGTCGGCCAGTTCGCTTACCGGCATGACGGTGCCGATCTCGTTGTTGGCCCACATGACGGTGGCCAGGGCCACGTCGTCGGGGTTGCGGGCGATGGCCTCGCGGAGGTCCTCGGGGTGCACGCGGCCGTAGCGGTCGACGGGGAGGTACTCGACGCGGGCGCCCTCGTGCTCGCCGAGCCAGTGGACGGCGTCGAGGACGGCGTGGTGCTCGACGGGGCTCGCGAGCACCCGGGTCCGGGCGGGGTCCTGGTCGCGGCGGGCCCAGTAGAGGCCCTTGACGGCGAGGTTGTCCGCCTCCGTGCCGCCCGCGGTGAAGACCACCTCGCTCGGGCGGGCGCCGAGCGCCTCGGCGAGGGCCTCGCGGGCCTCCTCGACGGTACGGCGGGCACGGCGGCCGGCGGCGTGGAGGGAGGACGCATTACCCGTGGCGGCGAACTGCGCGGTCATCGCCGCAGCGGCCTCCGGGAGCATCGGGGTGGTGGCGGCGTGGTCGAGGTAGGCCATGATCCCCTGATTCTACGAGTCCCCTCCCCGGCCCCGGACCCCCCGGGGCGGCGGGGGCCCGGAGCGGCAGGTTCCGGGGGTCAGCGCGGGGCGCGGGCCAGTTGGCGGGACTGGGCCACCAAGTGGTCCGTGGAGTCCCAGACCTCGGCGTCCTCCTCCAGGAAGCCGCCGGCCAGGTTCCGCGTGGTGATGGAGATCCGCAGCGGGCCCGGGGCCGGGCGCCGGCGCACGTGCGCGGTGAGCTCGATGGTCGGGCTCCAGCCCATCAGGCCCAGGTCGAAGCAGGTCGGCGGCAGGGCGTCCACCGCGAGCAGCATCGACAGCGGATCGGCGTCGCGGCCGTCGGCCAGCTCGAACCAGGCCCGCATCTCGCCCTTGCCGGACGGCGCGCCGAGCGCCCAGCCCGCCGTCGCCGGGTCCAGCCGCAGCCGGAGCCGGTCCACGATCGCGTTGCTGCCGGGGATCGGGGCCGGGCCGGCCTCCGGGCCCAGGCAGTCCTCGTACGCGGGGAACACCGGCGCGACGGCGGTGGTGCGGACGTCGTCGGGGAGGGAGGCGAGGTCGCCGTACGAGGCGACGACCCGGATCCGCTCGATCTCGGCGCCGCTCTCGTCGTACTGGAAGAGCGAGGCCTGGCCGGTGGAGAGGGTGCGCCCGACGCGGACGACCTCGGTGCGGATCACGGCGGGGCCGGGCACCGACGAGGTCAGGTAGTGGGCGGAGACGCTGAACGGGTCCGGGTGCGGCAGGGCCGCCGACAGGGCCCGGCCGACCAGGGCCAGCAGGTAGCCGCCGTTCACGGCGGTGATGATCGTCCATCCGGCAGAGAGCTCCGCGTCGTACACGCCGGGCTCGTCCGCGCGCGGGGCGACGGCGGTGTCCCGGTCGAATTCGCTGTCGCCGATGGAGGCCTGGGTCGCTGCGTATGCCATGGATTCGAGCCTACCGCCGGCTACTACTAAGCGGTAGCTTTCCTTTGCTACATGCTGGTTACGGCTCTTCGGCCACCGAGGAGCGGCGGTTCCAGGCCAGCGGGGCCCGCCAGTGGTAGCGCATGGCGAGGAGCCGCAGCACGAACGTGGTGATGATCGCCGCGGCGGTGGTCGCGGCGTTGAGCATGTGGAAGGCGATGGACAGCGCCACCATCGCGGCGCCGACGATGGCGGGGACGGCGTACATCTCGCGGTCGCGCAGCAGCGAAGGCACCTCGTTGGCCAGCACATCGCGCAGGACGCCCCCGCCGACGGCGGTGACGACGCCCAGCGCGGCGGACGCGGTGAGCCCGAGACCGAACTCGTACGCCTTGGTCGTGCCCGTCACGCAGAAGAGGGCGAGACCCGCGGCGTCGAACACGTTGATGGCCCGGTTGATGCGCTGCACCTCGGGATGCAGGAAGAAGACGCACGCCGCGGCGATCAGCGGGGTGACGAAGAAGCTGAGCTCGCCGAAGGCGGCCGGCGGGACGGCGCCGATGACGAGGTCGCGGAAGAGGCCGCCGCCGAGGGCGGTGGCCAGCGCGAGGACGCAGATGCCGAAGACGTCGAAGTTCTTGCGGACGGCGAGCAGGGCGCCCGCGGTGGCGAAGACGAAGATGCCGGCGAGGTCCAGGGCATGCTGGATCCCGGGCGGGAAGAGATCGTGGAGCACTGCCCTATTGTGCCGTTCGCCCGGCCGGGAGTTCGACGGGTACGCGGCCCGCCGCCCCGGGCGGAAACACGGCCGCCGTCCCGGGGCGCAGGGCTCCGGGACGGCGGGTGCTTACTCCGAGACCGTGGCCAGGGCTTCCGCGGCGCCCGGCAGGGCCGGGTCCCCCGGGGCCTGGTCGGCGGCGTTCTCCGGGTGGTGGCAGGCCACCTGGTGGCCCGTGGCCAGCGCCAGCATCGGCGGCTCCTGCGTCGTGCAGATCTGCGTGGCCTTCCAGCACCGCGTGTGGAACCGGCAGCCGGAGGGCGGCGAGATCGGCGACGGGACGTCGCCCTTCAGCAGGATGCGGCCGCTCTTCGCGCCCCGGCGGCGGGGATCCGGCACCGGCACGGCCGACAGCAGCGCCTTGGTGTACGGGTGCATCGGGTTTTCGTACAGCGACTTGCGGTCGGTCAGCTCCACGATCTTGCCGAGGTACATCACCGCGATGCGGTCCGAGACGTGCCGGATGACCGACAGGTCGTGCGCGATGATCACGTACGTGAGGCCCAGCTCCTCCTGGAGGTCGTCCAGCAGGTTCACCACCTGGGCCTGGATCGACACGTCCAGCGCCGAGACCGGCTCGTCGGCGACGACCAGCTTCGGCTTCAGGGCCAGCGCGCGGGCGATGCCGATGCGCTGGCGCTGGCCGCCCGAGAACTCGTGCGGGTACCGGTTGTAGTGCTCCGGGTTGAGGCCCACCAGGGACAGCAGGCGCTGCACCTCCGCCTTGAGCCCGCCCTCCGGCTGGACGCCCTGGAGCTTGAAGGGGGCGCCGACGATCGTGCCGACCGTGTGCCTCGGGTTCAGCGAGCCGTACGGGTCCTGGAAGATCATCTGCACGTCGCGGCGCAGCGGACGCATTCCGGAGACACCGAGGTGCGTGATGTCGCGCCCCTCGAACTCGACCGTGCCGCCCGTGGGCTCCAGCAGGCGCGTGATGAGCCGGCCCATCGTCGACTTGCCGCAGCCGGACTCGCCGACCACGCCCAGCGTCTCACCGCGCCGGACGTCGAAGTCGATGCCGTCCACGGCCTTGACGGCCCCGACCTGCCTGCGCAGCAGCCCCTTGTTGATGGGGAAGTGCTTGACCAGGCCGGTCACCTTCAGCAGCGGTTCCTCGGAGGTGTCCGTCTTCTTCATGTCGGTCACAGCTTCGGCGCAATCTCTTCGGTCCAGATCCGGGTCCGCTCCTCCTGCGACATGTGGCAGGCGGACCAGTGCCGGCTGTCGTCCTCGGTGAGCTCGGGCCGCTGGGTGCGGGTGATGCCGCCCTTGGGGACGTCGGCGTACGGGCAGCGCGGGTTGAAGGCGCAGCCGCTCGGGATGTTGATGAGGCTGGGCGGCGAGCCCTTGACCGGGATCAGGCGCTCGGTCTGGTCGCGGTCGATGCGCGGCATGGACCCGAGCAGGCCCCAGGTGTAGGGGTGGCGGGGTTCGTAGAACACCTTCTCGGCGGTGCCGCGCTCGACGCACCGGCCGCCGTACATCACGAGGATGTCGTCGGCCATCTCGGCGACCACGCCGAGGTCGTGCGTGATCATGATGACCGCGGACCCGAACTCCTTCTGGAGGTCGCGGATCAGGTCGAGGATCTGCGCCTGGACGGTGACGTCGAGGGCGGTGGTCGGCTCGTCCGCGATGAGCAGTTCGGGGTTGTTGACCAGAGCCATCGCGATCATCGCGCGCTGGCGCATACCGCCCGAGAACTCGTGCGGGTACGCGTCCACGCGCCGGTGGGGCTCGGGGATGCCGACGCGGTCGAGCATCTCGACCGCCCGGGTGCGGGCGGTCTTCTTGTCGACGCCCTGGTGGGTCCGGTACGCCTCGATGATCTGCTTGCCGACCGAGTAGTACGGGTGCATCGCGGACAGCGGGTCCTGGAAGACCATCGCCATCTTGCGGCCGCGCAGCCTGCGCACGTGGTCGGCGTCGGCCCGTACGAGGTCCTCGCCGTCGAGCACGACCTGGCCCGAGATGTGCGGGCGGCTGCGGGCGTTGCCGGTGCGGTGCAGGCCCATGATGGCCAGCGAGGTCACCGACTTGCCGGAGCCGGACTCGCCGACGATCCCGAGCGTCTTGCCGCGCTCCAGGTCGAAGGAGAGTCCGTCGACGGACTTGACCAGGCCGTCGTCGGTCGGGAAGTGCACCTTGAGGTCGCGCACGGAGAGGAAGGCCGTGTCGGACGGCGGCCCGGCCTGCTCGGGCACGAACGCGGGCCCGCTGCCGGTGGTGGGGTTCTCGGTCACGTCAGCCTCACGCGCGGGTCGATGACGGCGTACAGCAGGTCCACGATCAGGTTGGCCATCACCACGAACAGCGCGGCGAGCAGGGTGACGCCCATGATCACGGGCAGGTCGCCCTGGCCGATGGCGGCCACGGCCGCCGTCCCCAGACCCTGGAAGTTGAAGGTCGTCTCGGTGAGCACCGCGCCGCCGAGGAGCCCGCCGAGGTCGAGGCCGAACATCGTGACGATCGGGGTGAGGGTGGAGCGCAGGGCGTGCTTGCGGATGACCACGCCCTCCTTGAGTCCCTTGGCGCGGGCGGTGCGGATGTAGTCCTCGCCGAGGACCTCCAGCATCGTGGCGCGGGTGATGCGGGCGTAGGTGGCGGCGAAGAGGAAGGCCAGGGTGACCCAGGGCAGGATCAGGGAGTTGAGCCAGGCCACCGGATCCTCGGTGAGCGGTCTGTAGTTGGACACGTCCAGCCAGCCGAGGCCGTAGACGAAGATCGCTGGAGCCACCATGCCGGTGAAGAAGATCGGCAGGGAGACGCCGGCGAGCGCGCCGACCATCACCGTGCGGTCGATGGCGGTCCGGCGTTTGAGCGCCGAGACCACGCCGGTGGCCACACCGGCGATCACCCAGATGACCGCCGCGCCGAGGGCCAGCGAGAGGGTGACCGGCATGCGGTCGACCATGGTCTCCCAGACGGGCGCCTCGGTCTTGAAGGAGTATCCGAAGCAGGGGGCGGCACAGTGGGTGACATCGGTGCCGCCGTCGTAGTCACGGCCGACGAAGATGCCCTTGACGAAGGTCAGGTACTGCTCGGAGATGGGCTTGTCGAAGCCCATCTTCACGCGGATGCCCGCCAGGGCGGTCTCGTTGGTCTCGCGGCCGGCGTACATCAGGGCCGGATCGCTGCCTGTGATCTTGGGGACCGCGAAGAAGATGCCGAAGGTGACGATGGAGACCACCAGCAGCGTGGCGACGACGTTGAACATTCGCCGTATGAGGTAGACGAGCACTGCAGTCGGCCGCCCGGGGCGGGCGGCTGCCGTCCCTCGTGGGGACGGCAGCCGCCGCCTGCGGCCTTCACCTGCCCTTCGGACTAGCGCATGTGCGGTGAAGGCACTTGCCTGTTGGTACGTGACGACTCGACGACTCGGGCCGGTCGGTTTACTTGGCGGCGATGCCGACCGTGGCGAGGTCGATCTTGCCCATGGAGTCGTTGAAGTAGACGTTCGTCAGACGCGGGTTGTGGTAGACGAAGGCCTTGTCGAAGTTGATGGGAAGGTAGAGCGCCTTCTCCATGACCTTCTTGTTGATGTCCGTGTAGAACGGGGCGGCGGCTTCCGGAGTCGCGGCGGCGGCGGCCGTCTTGAAGAGCTGGTTGATCTCCGGGTCGTTGATCATCGTGTAGTTGTTGTTGCCGTTGGGCTGGATGAACGATCCGTCGACGAGCGGCTGGAGGAAGCCCGAGCCGGAGTTGTAGTCGGCGCCCCAGCCCATCACGATGATGCCGTAGTTCTTCTTCTTCACGTTCTCGGGCGAACCGATCACGGAGGAGGAGAGCTTGCCGTCGTACTGGTCGATGGTGACCTTGATGCCGACCTTGGCGAGCGAGGCCTGCAGGGACTCGGCCGTCTTCACCTCGGGGGCGCGGTTGTTGCGCACCGCGATGGTGGTCTCGAACCCGTCCGGCTTGCCACAGGCCTTGAGGGCCTCCTTGGCCTTGGCCTCCTGCGGCTCGCCCTTGGTCAGGTTGAAGGGGTCGTAGCCCTTGTCGGCACCCGGGATGCCGGGCGGCAGCATGTTCGCGCCGAGGTCACCGCTGGTCGGGCCGCCGCGGGCGGTCTGCAGGGACTTCGGGTCGGCCGCGTAGATGACGGCCTTGCGGCACTCGATGTTGTCGAACGGCGCGACCGTGGTCGGGAAGGCGAAGTAGCGGATGTAACCCGTGAACGGGTTGTCCGCGTTCTGCTTCAGCTTCTCGTCCTTGAGGACCTTGTTCTTGCCGGCCTGCTGCATGCCCGTGCCGTCGATGGCGAGGTCGATGTCGCCCGACAGCAGACGCGCGTCCATGTCGTCCGGGTTGGTGGTCACCGTGAAGGAGACCTTGTCCGGCAGACCCTTGCGGATCGTGTCGGTCTTCGGGTCCCAGTTCTCGTTGCGGACGAAGGTCGCGCCCTTGCTCGCGGTGAAGCTCTCGACCTTGTACGGGCCGGTGGAGACGGGCTTGTTGGTGTACGTCGCGCCCGTGTCCTTGGCCGCCGGGACCGGCGAGGAGGACGGCATGGCCAGCAGGTAGCTGAAGTCGGAGTTGGCGCTCGCCAGGTTGAAGACGATCGTCTTGTCGTCCGGCGTCTCGACGGACTTCAGGCCCATCTTGCCCGGGTCGGTGTCCTTGTACGGGCCGGGGTACTTCTGGCCCTGGTCGAGGATGTCGATCAGGTAGGTGGGGCCGCCGGACAGTACGTCCTGCGCGAAGACGCGCTCGATGCCGTACTTGAAGTCCTTCGAGGTGATCGGCGTGCCGTCCTCGAACTTCACGCCGTCCTTGATCTTGAGGGTGTACGTCTTGCCCTCGTTGCTCAGGACCGGCAGGCCCTCGGCGAGGTCCGGGACGAGCTTGCTGCCGTCCTTGCCCGGCTTGCTGTCGTACGCGAGCAGCTGGCGCACGTAGAGGCGCTGGATGTCCCACACGAAGCCGTAGTAGGCACGCGCCGGGTCGAGGTAGTCGACGTCCTGCGGCGACCAGAGCTTGAGCTCCCCGCCCTTGGCGTCCGAGGGGTTCACCATGCCGGTGGTGGCGGCGTTGAAGGCGGCGCCGCCCTTGCCCTCGGTCTTCTTGCCGCTGTCACTGCCACCGCACGCGGCGGTCAGGGACAGGGCGGCGATCACGGCGGTGATCGCGAATGCCTGCTTTCTGCGGATCACGTTGGTCCAACCTCCATTGGTGGGTGAATCGTTGAAGCGGTTCAGCTGCCCTTGGGGTCGAGCGCGTCGCGCAGCCCGTCCCCGAAGAGGTTGAACGCCAGGACGGTGATGAAGATCGTGATACCGGGGACCACCATGTACGCGGGGTCGTCCTGGTAGATGGGGATGGCGTCGGACAGCATCTTTCCCCAGGAGGCCGTGGGCGGCTTGACGCCGGCACCGAGGAAGCTGAGGGCCGCCTCCGTCAGGATGTTGGTCGGGATGAGCAGCGTCGAGTAGACGAGGATCGGCGCGACCAGGTTGGGCAGCAGCTCCTTGATGAGGATGTAGCCGCGCCCGGCGCCGAGGCTGCGCGCCGCCTCGACGTACTCGCGCTCCCGCAGGGAGATCGTCTGGCCGCGCACGATGCGGCCGATGTAAGGCCAGCCGAAGAAGCCGATCACGACGATCAGTACGCCCATCCGGACACCCGAACCCGAGAACCCCCAGAGGGAGTTGGGGACGACGGAGACCAGGGCGATGGTGAACAGCAGCTGCGGGAAGGCGAGCAGCAGGTCCATGACGCGGCTGATGACGCCGTCGACCCAGCCGCCGATGAACCCGGCGAGCGCGCCGAGCAGGCTGCCGATGGTGACCGACACGAAGGCCGACAGGAAGGCGACGACCAGCGAGATGCGGGCGCCGTAGACGATCCGGCTGAACACGTCGCGGCCGTTGGTGGGTTCGACGCCGAGCAGGAAGTCGGAGCTCATGCCGCCGAAGGAGCCGAGCGGTGTGCCGAGGTCCGGGTCGATCAGGTCCTCGTGGAACTCGTTGGGCGGGTGGCCCAGCAGGCTCACGATCTGCGGTGCGAAGACCGCCACCAGGATCAGGAAGATCACGACCACGCCGCCGGTCAGCGCGACCTTGTCGCGCTTGAGCCGCATCCAGGCGATGCGGCCGGGCGAGCGGCCTTCGATGGCCTTGGCTGGGACGTCGGCTACGGACACGGGTGCGGGCGATTCCGCGCTCGTGTCATGCAGTGGTGCCGTCATCGTGGTGGGGACCCCTCTCGGCCGACGGTTGCCGGCCCATGCCCGCCGCTGTGGCGGCGTTGGTGCGGAGTGGCGCTCGGAGTGCGTGGTGACACGCAGGACGCGTGTGAGGTGCAGGAACTGCGGGAAGTGCGGTGCAAAGCCACAAGCAAAAAATCATTTGCCGAACCGGGCCTTGGAGGACTGACCGGCTCTTGGGTGGGGAGTCTTCATCGGCGCTGCGATCAGCCGCCAGACCCGCAGATGAATGGATGCGCAACCGTGATGTGAGGGTCGGGTTCCCGTTATCCGGACTTCGCTCTCGCCTGAGCGGATCAACACCGTCCGTTCGGTACACAATCGGACATGGCGCCCAACTCGCGGTAGGAGCATGCCTTTTGGGCCCACAAGGGTGGCGAAATCCGGACAAGCCGAAGGCCGCGGGGAACGGTCGTTCCCCGCGGCCTCGGTCGGTTCGACACGGCCGTCCCGGTCCCTGGACCGGGGCCTGGTCAGTAGGCCGGAGCCTGGCCCTCGCGGTCGTAGAAGGGGCGCGTCTGGGCGCGCAGCCACATCGCGACGGGATCGTGCTCGTCGGCCAGTGCCACCGTGCACACCGGCACGCCCTCGGGCACCGCGCCGACCGACTGGCGCATCATCTCCCGTACGGATTCCAGCGCGGGCGCGGAGGCGTCGTACAGGTCGAGCCCCACCGCGAGGTACGGCGAGCCCAGCGAGGGCTGCACCCAGGCGCGGCGCAGCGAGCGCACGGCGGGGGTGCGGTGCGCGTGCTGGGTGAGCAGCCCGTAGAACTGCGGGAGCTCCAGGGCGGGCTCGGACAGCCGCAGCGGGCCGGCCGGCATCCGGTCGAGCCCGGTGGCGATGCGGCGCAGGTCGGCCCAGGGGATGCCGAGGCCGCCGCCCTGGGCGTGCGGGTTGAGCCACAGGCCCCAGCGGTCGGGGTAGAGGGCCCGGGCGATGTCCCGGCCGGTGACCACCTCGTAGCCCCTGTTCCAGCCGCTGGCGGCCAGTTCCTGGGGGGAGGTCACGCACGGCGCGTACCCGAGGCCCTCGACCTCCATGCCGCCGTACTGGGCGTCCGGGGAGCCCGGCTGCCCCTGCCAGAGCAGCATCCACAGGCGGCCCTCGGCGAGGGCGTGCAGAAGTGACTCGTAGCTCTCGAAGCGCCCGGGCGTCACCTGGCGCATCATGTGCTCGACCTGCCCGGCCGCGGCCGTGCCTGACGCACTCACCCGGTACCCCTCTTCGTCCGCCCGTCCACCCGTATCGGCACCCAGCTTAAGCGGCGCTACGCGAGGTAGAAGGGGCGTACGCGCTCGGCGATGAAGTCGACCACCGGGTCCTGAGCGGCGTCGAGGAGGATCAACTGCACGGGCCAGGGCGGCGCCACGCGGGCCAGGGCCCGGCCGAGGGCGTCCATCGGGGCGTTCCGCATGGCGGGCTCCCATCCCAGCAGCCGGACACCGACGTAGAGCTCCGGGGCCCCGCCCTCGACGCTGGCCAGGCAGCGGTGCGCGGCGGCGACCACGCCGGTGGCGCGGAACTCCTCGGCGGCGGCCGCCAGGAAGTCCACCGGGTCCTCCTGCCAGTCGGGCTCGTAGAGCCGGACGCGGCCGCCGGTGGCGGGGCCGTCGAGGGGGGTCCGGCCGGTGCGGCAGAGCTCCGCGACGGCGGGCGGGGGCAGCGGAACCCCGACGGCGCCCTCGGGGTTCACGGCGATGCCGAGCTGCGGGGGAAGGCCGCGGGCGAACTCGACGGCGGGGGCCACCGCGAAGTCCATGCCGGGACCGACGCAGGCGAGGAACTGGGCTTCGGAGCTGTACACGGGGACGTACGGCGCTCCGTTGATCTCCATGGTGGGCAGTGTGAGGCCGCCGGCCGCGTCCGGGCCGCCACCGGCGGGCAGCGGCACCCAGAGCCGGCTGCGGCCGAGCACCTCGACGATCCGGGCACCGGCGTCCGCCTGCCCGAGCGCCGCCCCGAGCACCTGCTCCAGCTCGTTGTCCGGCCAGCCGCCGCCCTGCATGTACGCCTCCGCTGTTTCGCCCCACCCTGTCGGCCCGAGATTAACGGCTCGCACCGACACCGCCGCCGGGGCCCCCGACCGCCCGTCGGCGCTCCCCGCCCGCCTGCGGCCGCCCTACGGCTGCCGGAACGCTATGCGGCTCACCCGGGCCGCCGCACCGCGGTCCAGGAGCACCGCCGAGGTGCAGCCCGCCGGGACGCGGCCCGATTCCGCGTCGCGCAGCAGCCGGGCCACCGCCACCCGGTGGCGGGCGAACGCGTACGCCGACACCCCGCGCCCCCGCGCCGCCTGCCCGGCCAGCGCCTCCTCCGCGCTGGTGTCCAGCAGCAGCAGGTGCAGCGCCCGGCCGCGGCGCCGCGCCGCCGCGGCCAGCAGGCTGCGGACCCACGTCTGCGTTCCGCAGTCGTGGACCACCGCCGAGGCGCCGGAGCGCAGGGTCCGCCAGAGCCCCCAGTAGTGGTCGAAGCGGACCAGCGGCCGGTACACCGCGTACGGCAGCGCCCTCGGCATCCGGCGCTCCCAGCGCTCGCGCACGTCCTGGGAGTCGATGCCGCCGTCCTCCGCGGCCCGCTTGATCAGCGTGCTCTTGCCGCCGCCCGGGAGGCCGGACACCACGACGATGTCCCCTTCCGCGAAGCCGAGCCACTGCGGTCCGTGCGCGCCCCGGCCGCGCAGGTCGCGTACGGCAGCGCCCTCGGCGCGCGCCCGCCGCGCCGCCGGCACCGCCTCCACGGATCCCGTCCCGGTCGACGCCAGCACTCCGAATCTCCGCACAGTGATCGCCTCCCCCCATCGGGCCCCGCAGGGCCCCATTCCCACTGAGTGTAAAGAGACGGTAATCCGGCACCCCCGGTTCCGGTCGGCGCATCCCGCCCGCATTCCGGAAGCGCCCCCGGTCCGTCCTCACCCGTCCGCACTTCCTCCGCGCCTTCCTCCGCACGTTCTTTCGGGCCCGCACCCCCGATCACCCGGACGGCGTGCAATGATGTGCGCCATCTGGACCAACTGCATACCGGCCGCTTGAATCCGCGCGGGAGAGTCCCGGCACGCCGTGAGGCGCTGCCCGGGCGCCGAAGGAGCAAGTACCTCCCTTGAATCTCTCAGGCCCCGTACCGCGTGGATGAGGCAGATCTGAAAAGCGAGCCGCGCCGCCGTCCCCCGCGACGGCATCCGCGTGCGCTCCACCCAAGGTGCAAGTCGACGTTCCCCGGGTCCGACCGGGAACTCTCGGCGAACCTCTCAGGTTCCGATGACAGATGGGGAGGAACGTCCTCGTCATGTCATGCCCTGGGACCCGGGAGCCACACCCATGAGCACTGCCCCCCGCCTGACCGCCCTCGACGCGCTGCACCGTTCGCTCGGTGCGACCATGACCGACTTCGCGGGCTGGGACATGCCCCTGCGGTACGGCAGTGAGCGCGACGAGCACAACGCCGTCCGGACCAAGGCCGGCCTCTTCGACCTCTCCCACATGGGCGAGATCACGCTGACCGGCCCGGAGGCCGTCAAGGCCCTGGACTACGCGCTGGTGGGCAACATCTCCACCGTCGGCGTCGGCCGCGCCCGCTACACGCACATCTGCCAGGAGGACGGCGGGATCGTCGACGACCTGATCGTCTACCGCCTGGGCGAGACCGAGTACATGGTCGTCGCGAACGCCTCCAACGCCCAGGTCGTCCTGGACGCCCTGACCGAGCGCGCCGCCGGTTTCGACACCGAGGTCCGCGACGACCGTGACGCGTACGCGCTGATCGCCGTGCAGGGCCCCGAGTCCCCCGGCATCCTCGCCTCCCTCACCGACGCCGACCTGGACGGGCTGAAGTACTACGCCGGCCTGCCGGGCACGGTCGCGGGCGTGCCCGCGCTGATCGCGCGTACGGGCTACACGGGCGAGGACGGCTTCGAGCTGTTCGTCGCCCCCGAGCACGCCGTGGAGCTGTGGCAGGCGCTGACGAAGGCCGGCGAGGGCGTCGGCCTGGTCCCGGCCGGCCTGTCCTGCCGCGACACGCTGCGCCTGGAGGCGGGCATGCCGCTGTACGGGCACGAGCTGACCACCTCCCTGACCCCGTTCGACGCGGGGCTGGGCCGGGTCGTGAAGTTCGAGAAGGAGGGCGAGTTCGTGGGCCGCGCCGCCCTGGAGGCCGCCGCCGAGCGCGCCGCGACGAACCCGCCCCGCAAGCTCGTCGGCCTGATCGCCGAGGGCCGCCGCGTCCCGCGCGCCGGGTTCCCCGTCGTGGCCGGCGGCCAGGTCATCGGCGAGGTCACCTCGGGCGCCCCGTCCCCGACGCTGGGCAAGCCGATCGCGATGGCTTACGTGGACGCGGCGCACGCCGCGCCCGGCACCTCCGGCGTCGGCGTGGACATTCGCGGTACGCATGAGCCGTACGAGGTCGTGGCCCTGCCGTTCTACAAGCGGCAGAAGTAGCCCCGTACGCCGTACCGGTGCCGCGGCGGTCCCGTACGGGCGCCCTCCCCGGCTCCGTACCGACCGTCTCAGTACGCAAGACCACTGTTCGTTCGCACTCCCCCGCATCCAGGAGAATCAGGTCATGAGCAACCCCCAGCAGCTGCGTTACAGCAAGGAGCACGAGTGGCTGTCGGACGCCGAGGACGGCGTCGCGACGGTCGGCATCACGGAGTTCGCGGCCAACGCGCTCGGTGACGTCGTCTACGCCCAGCTCCCCGAGGTCGGCGACACGGTGACCGCGGGCGAGACCTGCGGCGAGCTGGAGTCGACCAAGTCCGTCAGCGACCTGTACTCCCCCGTCACCGGTGAGGTCGTCGAGTTCAACCAGGACGTCGTGGACGACCCGGCGCTGGTGAACACCGCTCCGTTCGAGGGCGGCTGGCTGTTCAAGGTGCGCATCTCGGAGGAGCCGGCCGACCTGCTCTCCTCCGAGGAGTACGCCAAGCTCACCGCCGGCAACTGACCACAGGGGATCCTGATGTCTGTTCTGAACACCCCCCTCCACGAGCTCGACCCGGACGTCGCCGCCGCCGTCGACGCCGAGCTCGCCCGCCAGCAGTCCACCCTGGAAATGATCGCGTCGGAGAACTTCGCTCCGGTCGCCGTCATGGAGGCCCAGGGCTCGGTCCTGACCAACAAGTACGCCGAGGGCTACCCGGGCCGCCGTTACTACGGCGGCTGCGAGCACGTCGACGTGGTCGAGCAGATCGCGATCGACCGGATCAAGGCCCTGTTCGGCGCCGAGGCCGCGAACGTCCAGCCGCACTCCGGTGCGCAGGCGAACGCCGCCGCGATGTTCGCGCTGCTGAAGCCGGGCGACACGATCATGGGTCTGAACCTGGCCCACGGCGGTCACCTGACCCACGGCATGAAGATCAACTTCTCCGGCAAGCTCTACAACGTGGTCCCGTACCACGTCGACGAGACCGGCGAGGTCGACATGGCCGAGGTCGAGCGCCTCGCCAAGGAGTCCAAGCCGCAGCTGATCGTCGCCGGCTGGTCCGCCTACCCGCGCCAGCTGGACTTCGCCGCCTTCCGCCGCATCGCGGACGAGGTCGGCGCGTACCTGATGGTCGACATGGCGCACTTCGCCGGCCTGGTGGCCGCGGGCCTGCACCCGAACCCGGTGCCGCACGCCCACGTCGTCACCACCACCACGCACAAGACCCTCGGCGGTCCGCGCGGCGGTGTCATCCTGTCGACGCAGGAGCTGGCCAAGAAGATCAACTCCGCGGTCTTCCCGGGTCAGCAGGGCGGCCCGCTGGAGCACGTGATCGCGGCCAAGGCGGTCTCCTTCAAGGTGGCGGCCTCGCCCGAGTTCAAGGAGCGCCAGGAGCGCACCCTGGAGGGCGCGAAGATCCTCGCCGCCCGCCTGGTCCAGGACGACGTGAAGGCCGTGGGCGTGGACGTCCTCACCGGCGGCACCGACGTGCACCTGGTCCTGGTCGACCTGCGCAACTCCGAGCTGGACGGCCAGCAGGCCGAGGACCGCCTCCACGAGGTCGGCATCACGGTCAACCGGAACGCGATCCCGAACGACCCGCGGCCGCCGATGGTCACCTCGGGTCTGCGGATCGGTACGCCGGCGCTGGCCACCCGCGGTTTCGACGCCGAGGCCTTCACCGAGGTCGCCGAGATCATCGCGCAGGCGCTGAAGCCCGCCTACGACGCCGAGGACCTGAAGGCGCGCGTCTCGGCGCTCGCCGCGAAGTTCCCGCTGTACCCGACGCTCTAGGCGCCGGCCCGGAGGGGCCCGGCCCTGTTTCCCACAGGGCCGGGCCTTTCCCATGACCGGAGCCGCCCGTCTGCGCCGCGCGGGGCGTCCAGGCCCACTCCGCCGGTCTGCCAGGGCCCGACCCCGTCCTGGAGACGGCGCGGCCCCCGCCGCGGACGCCGCTGGAGCGGGAACGTGACCTGACCCACGCCCAACCGCAACCTCGCGCACCCGTTCCGGCAGCCGAGCCGTTCACCTCACCACGTTAAGCTCGACTGTCGGACAAAAACCGAACAATCACCCCTCCTGAAACACCCGAACCACCCGCACCGCCTCTCCTGCCCCCTCCCGCCCCACGAGCAGACAAGGGAGTCCGCCACCGTGGCCATCTCCGTCTTCGATCTCTTCTCCATCGGCATCGGCCCCTCCTCCTCCCACACGGTCGGCCCGATGCGGGCCGCCCGCATGTTCGTGACCCGGCTGAAGAAGGACGGCGTACTCGCCCAGACCGCGGCGGTCCGGGCCGAGCTGTACGGCTCCCTCGGCGCGACCGGCCACGGCCACGGCACGCCCAAGGCGGTGCTGCTGGGCCTGGAGGGCCACTCCCCCCGCTCGGTGAACGTGGAGAGCGCCGACGACGAAGTGGAGCGCATCCGCAAGACGGGCCGCCTGCGCCTGCTCGGCACCGAGATAGGGGGCGCGCACGAGATCGCCTTCGACGAGCCGAGCCAGCTGATCCTGCACCGCCGCCGGTCCCTGCCGTACCACGCGAACGGCATGACGCTCTTCGCGTACGACGCCGCGGGCGCCCCGCTGCTGGAGAAGACGTACTACTCGGTCGGCGGCGGCTTCGTGGTGGACGAGGACGCGGTCGGCGAGGACCGGATCAAGCTCGACGACACGGTGCTGAAGTACCCCTTCCGCAGCGGCGACGAGATGCTGCGCATGGCCCGGGAGAGCGGCCTGTCGATCTCCGCGATGATGCTGGAGAACGAGAAGGCCTGGCGCACCGAGGAGGAGATCCGCGAGGGCCTGCTGGAGATCTGGCGGGTCATGCAGGCGTGCGTCGCGCGCGGCATGTCGCGTGAGGGCATCCTGCCGGGCGGCCTGAAGGTCCGGCGCCGGGCCGCGAACACCGCCCGCAAGCTCCGCTCCGAGGGCGACCCGCAGGCGCTCTCGATGGAGTGGATCACCCTCTACGCGATGGCCGTGAACGAGGAGAACGCGGCCGGCGGCCGGGTGGTCACCGCTCCGACGAACGGCGCCGCGGGCATCATCCCGGCGGTCCTGCACTACTACATGAACTTCGTGCCCGGCGCCGACGAGGAGGGCGTGGTCCGCTTCCTGCTGGCAGCGGGTGCGATCGGCCTGCTCTTCAAGGAGAACGCCTCGATCTCCGGCGCCGAGGTCGGCTGCCAGGGCGAGGTCGGCTCGGCCTGCTCGATGGCGGCGGGCGCCCTCGCCGAGGTCCTGGGCTGCACCCCGGAGCAGGTGGAGAACGCGGCCGAGATCGGCATGGAGCACAACCTGGGCCTGACCTGCGACCCGGTCGGCGGCCTCGTCCAGATCCCGTGCATCGAGCGCAACGGCATGGCGGCGGTCAAGGCCGTCACCGCGGCCAAGATGGCCATGCGCGGCGACGGCAGCCACAAGGTCTCCCTCGACAAGGTCATCAAGACCATGAAGGAGACCGGCGCCGACATGAAGGTCAAGTACAAGGAGACCGCCCGCGGCGGCCTGGCGGTCAACGTCATCGAATGCTGATCCATTGATCCGGCACGCATGAGTCAGGAGGGGCCCGGCGCGGTGCGCCGGGCCCCTCCCGCGTTCGACTTCGCCGGCGGCAACCTCGGCAACTCCGCGCTCCGGGGCGTCCCACCAGGGCAACGGCGCCCAGGCCAACGGCGCCGGCTTCACCGCCGTCGGGCAGTCCGACGACTCGTTCGTGTTCACCCCGTCCCGTAGCGGACCGGCGACGCGGCGGCCCGCCCTCCCCCGGAGGGCGGGCCCCTCCGCGTTCCCGTACCCGTTCCTGTGCGAAGACGGGCCCAGCGGCCCCCGGGGTCGGGACCTTCGGCCCGCCGGGGCGGCCGTGGGGTGGGCTAGCTTGCCCGAGAGGGCCGCAAACCCCCGCCGGGACACGACAGAGAGGCGCAGCGCATGGACGGCATCGAGCACCGCGTCCTCCCGCTCCGGCTGGAGGCCCCGCCCGGGCCCGTGCCGGTGTGCGGGGCCTTCACGTACCGCCGCGACCGGCCCTACGAGCTGGCGCTCGACTTCCGGGGAGCCGGGACGCACCTGGCGCGCTGGGTGTTCTCCCGGGACCTGCTGCTCGACGGGGAGACCTGCCCGACGGGCGAGGGGGACGTCCAGGTGTGGCCGCGGTGGCAGGGCGGGGAGCCGCGGGTCTTCCTCGCCTTCAGCAACGGCACGCAGAGCTGCGTGGTGTCCGCCCGGGCGAAGGACGTACGGGCGCTGTGCCGGCGGCTGGTCGGGCTGGTGCCCCGGGGCGAGGAGCGGCGGCACTACGACCTCGACGCCGAGCTCAGCACCCTCCTCCCCCGGTAGCGACGGATTCGGGACGGTTTATTTAATTTTGGTCCGGTTTGGGTGCAACCATGAGCCCGCCGGGAGTGTCCTCAGCAGTGACACCGGTCCCCGCCTCCGAAGAATCAGGGGGACGTCATGAACCACCTCCGCCGCCGGCAGCTCGTGGCACTCGCCACAGGTGCGCTGCTCACCGCCGGGATCACCCTCGCCGCGCCGGCCTCGGCCGCCGCCCGGCCCACGCCGCTCGTCGTGAACGCCCGCTGGGGCGGACACTGCACGTACGACCGCATCGTCATCGACCTGCGGGGATACGGTCCCCGGGCCACCGTCACCCGCGTCCCGCGGCTGGTGCACGACGGGTCCGGCGCACCCGTCCCGCTCGCCGGGAAGTACTTCCTGGAGATCCGGCTGCATCCCGCCGCGGCGCACCACCGCGCGGGCGACAGCAGCTACCGCGGGCCGAAGCTGGTCAGGATCCACCTGCCGCAACTGAAGGGCCTCGCCCTGACCGGCGACTTCGAGGGCTACGTGACCTTCGGCGCGGCCTTCGGCGCCAAGCCCTCCGTCAACTCCTTCACACTGCACGCGCCCGAGCGGTTCGTACTGGACGTCGCCCACCGCAACGTGTGCCGCTGAAGGCGAGGGGGAGGGCGGGTCCGCCGGGTGCCCGCCCTCCTCCGTTCCGCCGGGTCGGACCACATGAACGCCCGGCCCCTGCCGGCGCAGCTGGAGCCGGCGCCGGCCGACGCACCGAGGCACCGAGGCACCGGCGTGATCCGAAGCAGGCGGTTCAGCGGTGCTCGGGGTTCGGGAAGTCGAAGCGGCAGCCGGCGTCCCATTCCGACCGCTGGTTGCCGTGCGCCGGGATGCCGCCCGCGCGCTTGAGGAGGGCGGCCAGGTGCATCAGGTTCCAGGACATGAAGGTGGTGTTGCGGTTGGTGAAGTCGTTCTCGGGCCCGCCCGAGCCGGGGTCGAGGTACGAGGGCCCGGGCCCGGCCTCGCCGATCCAGCCCGCGTCGGCCTGCGGCGGGATCGCGTAGCCGAGGTGCTGGAGGCTGTAGAGGACGTTCATGGCGCAGTGCTTCACGCCGTCCTCGTTGCCGGTGATGAGCGCGCCCCCGACTCGCCCGTAATAGGCGTACTGGCCCTGCTCGTTCAGGATCGAGGAGCAGGCGTAGAGCCGCTCGATGACCTGCTTCATGACGGAGCTGTTGTCGCCGAGCCAGATCGGGCCGCACAGCACGAGGATGTCGGCGTCCATGATCTGGCTGTACAGGACCGGCCACTGGTCGGTTTCCCAGCCGTGCTCGGTCATGTCGGGCCAGACGCCGGTGGCGATGTCGTGGTCCACGGCGCGGATGAGCGAAGTCCGGGCGCCGGCCGCCTCCATGACGGCGCGGCTGCGGTCGATGAGGCCCTCGGTGTTGCTGGGCTCGGGCGAGCGCTTGAGGGTGCAGTTGACGTAGACGGCGGTCAGGTCGGAGTAATCGTATGCGGCGGCCACGCCGCCAGCCTGCGCGGCCTCGGCCGGGACCGCCACCGGACCGCACCCGTTCGGGCCGGGTTGGTGCCGGTCCGTCCGTCCGACTAGGGTCGTCTGGCCTTGGTGTTCGGGAAACCGGTGGAAAACCGGTGCGGCCCTCGCCACTGTGAACGGGAAGTCCGGCTCCATCCTGCGGGAGGCCACTGGGCGGCGCGGGAGGTTCCGCACCGCCCGGGAAGGCGGAGCCAGGGCATCAGCACCCGTGAGCCAGGAGACCGGCCGAGGCGCGTTGTCCATCCACGAGGTGCTGGAGAGGTCTCGCCACTCATGCATATAGCCGAGGGGTTTCTGCCCCCTTTGCACGCGGTCGCCTGGGGCGCCGCGTCCACTCCGTTCGTCGTCCACGGTGTCCGCGCCCTCACGCGCGAGGTGAAGGCGAACCCGGAGAGCACGCTGCTGCTCGGGGCGTCGGGAGCGTTCACTTTCGTCCTGTCCGCCTTGAAGATCCCATCGGTGACGGGTAGTTGCTCGCACCCCACCGGGACCGGTCTCGGGGCGATCCTGTTCCGACCGCCGATCATGGCGGTGCTCGGCACGATCACCCTGCTCTTCCAGGCGCTGCTGCTGGCGCACGGCGGGCTGACCACCCTCGGCGCGAACGTCTTCTCGATGGCGATCGCCGGGCCCTGGGCGGGCTACGGGGTCTACCTGCTGCTGAAGCGCTTCGACGTCCCGCTGATGGTGACCGTCTTCTTCGGCGCCTTCTTCGCCGACCTCGTCACCTACTGCGTGACCTCCGTGCAGCTGGCGCTGGCCTTCCCGGACCCGGGCTCCGGGTTCCCGGGCGCCCTCGCGAAGTTCGGGGGCATCTTCGCGGTGACCCAGATCCCGCTCGCGGTGAGCGAGGGGCTGCTGACGGTCCTCGTGATGCGGCTGCTGATGCAGTCGAGCAAGTCGGACCTGGTCCGGCTGGGCGTGGCGAAGCTGAGCGGCCGCAGCGGGCAGAAGGCGGCGGTCTGATGAGCATGAGCCGGAACGCGAAGATCAACGGCCTGCTGCTGCTCCTGGTGGCGGCACTGGCCGTACTGCCGCTCGCCCTGGGGATGGGCGAGGGCAAGGAGGAGCCGTTCGCGGGCGCCGACGCGCAGGCGGAGACGGCTATCACCGAGCTGAAGCCGGATTACGAGCCGTGGTTCTCGCCGCTGTACGAACCCCCCTCCGGGGAGGTGGAGTCGGCGCTGTTCGCCCTCCAGGCCGCACTGGGCGCGGGTGTGCTCGCGTACTACTTCGGCGTCCGAAAGGGCCGCCGCCAGGCCGCTGCCGCGGCTCCGGCTCCTGCCCCCGCCCCCGCCCCGGCGGCGGATCCCGCCGCCGCGGAGTCGTAGGCGGTGCTGCCGATCGACGTGGCGGCGCACGGCAGTCGGTGGCGCCGCCGCCACCCTCTGGAGAAGGCCCTGCTGGGGCTCGGCCTGACGGTCACCGCCGTGTGCCTGCCGCCCTGGCCCGGCGGGCCGCTGGTCGCCGCCGCCACGCTGGCCGTGCTCCTCGGCCCGGCGGGCGTGGCCGGGCGCCAGCTGTGGCGGGCCTTCCGGATCCCGCTGGGCTTCTGCTTCACCGGCGCGCTGCCGCTGCTCGTCGCCGTCGGCGGCCCGGCCGGGTTCGTCTCGCTCGCGCCCGACGGCCCCCGGCATGCCGCGGATCTGCTGCTGCGGACCTCGGCGGCCTCCCTCGGGGTGCTGCTGTTCGCGTTCACCACGCCCGTCTCGGACGTCCTGCCCCGGCTGGTCCGGGCCGGAGTCCCGGCGCCGGTGGTGGACGTGGCCCTGGTCATGTACCGCATCGGCTTCCTGCTGCTGGATTCGATGGCCCAGGTCCGGCGCGCCCAGGCGGCCCGTCTGGGCCAGTCCGGGCGGGCGGCGGTGTGGCGTTCCCTGGCCGGGCTCGCCGCGACCTCCTTCGTACGGGCCTTCGACCGCGCGGCACGGCTCCAGGAGGGCCTGGCCGGGCGCGGGTACGACGGCACGCTGCGGGTCCTCGTACCGGAGGCGACGCTGTCGTGGCGGTTCCTGGCGGCGTCGGGGGCCCTGCTGGCGGCCCTGATCACCCTGACCCTCACCCTGAAGGGGCTGTACCTGTGAACCCGTTGGACCCGTTGGTGGAACTGGCCGGCGCCGGCTACGCGTACGAGGACGGCCCGGTGGTCCTCGCCGACGTCGACTTCGCCATCGCGCAGGGCCGGGCGCTGGTCCTGCTGGGCCGCAACGGCAGCGGGAAGACCACGCTGATGCGGCTGCTGAGCGGGGGCCTGCGACCCGGCTCGGGGTCCCTGCGCCTCGACGGCACGGCGGTCTCGTACGACCGGGCGGGGCTGACCCGCCTGCGCACGGCGGTGCAGCTGGTGGTCCAGGACCCGGACGACCAGCTGTTCGCGGCCTCGGTGGAGCAGGACGTGTCGTTCGGCCCGATGAACATGGGGCTGGCGGCGGACGAGGTCCGCGCCCGGGTGGATTCGGCGCTCGCCGCGCTGGACATCACGGCGCTGCGGGACCGCCCGACGCACCTGCTCTCGTACGGCCAGCGCAAGCGCGCGGCGATCGCCGGGGCGGTGGCCATGGCCCCGCGGGTGCTGATCCTGGACGAGCCGACGGCGGGCCTGGACCCGGACGGGCAGGAGCGCCTGCTGGACGCCCTCGCGGGGCTGCGCGCGGCCGGCACCACGGTGGTGATGGCCACGCACGACGTCGACCTGGCGGTCCGCTGGGCCGACGACGCGGCGGTCCTGACCCCGTCGGGCATCCGCACGGGCCCGGCGGAGACGCTCCTGTCGGACCCTCAGCTCCTGGCCTCGGCGGGACTGCGCCCGGCCTGGTCCCCGGCGGTGGCGTCCTTCCTCCGCGCCCACGCCCTCCTGGCCCCGCAGGCGCCGGGCCCAAAGACCCCGGAGGCACTGTCCGCCTGGCAGTAGGGGCGGGCTTCCCTAGGATGGCGGCATGTCGCTGCCGCACGCCATCCTCACCGCCCTGATGGAGAAGCCCTCGTCGGGGCTGGAGCTGACGCGGCGGTTCGACAAGTCGATCGGGTACTTCTGGTCCGCGACGCACCAGCAGATCTATCGCGAGCTCGGCCGGCTGGAGGAGGCGGGGCTGATCCGGGCGCTGCCCAGCGAGGTGCCCGTACGGGGGCAGAAGAAGGAGTACGAGGTCCTGGACGCCGGCAGCGCGGAGCTGGCGCGGTGGGTCGGCGAGAGCCAGGATCCCAAGGCCATCCGGGATCCGCTGCTGCTGCGGATCCGGGCGGCCGCCGTGGTGGGGCCGCACGGGCTGGCCGCGGAGCTGCGGCGCCACCTGGAGCTGCACCGACGGCAGCTGGCGGTCTACGAGGCCATCGAGCGGAAGGACTTCCCGCCGGGGCGGGACTCCGACGAGGACCGCCTGCGGAGGCTCGTCCTGCACGGCGGAACCGGCCTGGAGACGTTCTGGCTGCGCTGGCTGGAGGAGGCCCTGGCCGAGGTCGAGGGCATGGCCTGAGCGGCGCGGAGCCCCCGTACCGTCCCACAGGGGGCGGCACGGGGGCTCCGCAAGGGCTGGCTCGCCTACTTGTTCAGGGCGGCCCAGAACTCGTCGAAGCTCATGCGGCCGTCGCCGTTCGCGTCCTTGGCGGCGATCACGGCGTCCGCGACGGCGCCGGTGACGAACGCGTCGCCCATCGCCTTCATGGCCGCGCTGTACTCGTCCGCCGTGACGAAGCCGTCACCGTCCGCGTCGAACTTGCCGAACGTCGCCCGCGCGCTCTCGATGTCAGCCACTGGGATCCACCCCTTCTCGGTGCTTGTTGACCGGCCAAGGGTAGCGGCACCCGCCCCCCGCCCTGTCCGGGGGCCGCCCCCGGGGCTCTCCGGCCCCGACCCGCCGGAGACGCCCTAGCGGAAGATCCCCGTGTGGCCGAGCGAGTAGCGGCCCGGCTGGGGGTAGACGGCCAGGCCGTGCGGGCCGCCGCCCACCCGGATCTTGGCGAGCTGCCGACCGGTCGCCGTGTCGATCGCGTAGACCTCGGAGTTGTAGCGCCCCGACAGCCACAGCACCTTGCCGTCGGCGGAGACGCCGCCCATGTCCGGGCTGCCGCCGTCCGGCAGCTCCCACTTCTTCGTGAGCTTGTTCTGCTTGAAGTCGAAGACGGAGATGCTGCCCTCGCCGCGGTTGGAGATGTACATCTCCCTGGAGTCGCGGCTCACGTACAGGCCGTGCGTGCCCTTCCCGGTGGGCAGCAGCTTGGGGACGTCGAACTTGTCCCCGCTGAGCACCCACATGCCGTCCGCCATCATGTCCGCGACGTAGAAGGTCTTCCCGTCCGGGGAGACCTTCACGTCCTGCGGCATCGCGCCCTCGAACGGCAGCTTCTGCTGGCCGACGACCTCCATCCTCTCGGTGTCGACCTTGAGGAGCTCGCCGGAGAACTCGCAGCTCACGATGAAGTACCGGCCGTCGGCGGAGAAGTCCGCGTGGTTGACCCCGAAGCAGGTCACGGGGACCGTCTTCACCCGGTTCATCGTGTGCGGATCGCGGAAGACCAGCTCGCGGTCCATGGAGGCCATCACGATCGCGTACTTCCCGTTCGGCGTGAAGTACAGGTTGTACGGGTCGTGCACCTCGACCGGCTCGCCCGCCTCGCCGGTGGCCGGGTTGATCGGGGTGAGCGTGTGGCCTCGGTTGTTGTTGACCCACAGGGTCTTCATGTCCCAGGACGGGACGACGTGCTGGGGCTGGATCCCGACCGGGATGGTGTCGATGACCTTGTACGTCTTCGGGTCGATGACGGACACCGTGTTGGAGGTGGTGTTCGGCACGTAGACCCGCGACGGGAAGTCCTTGACCAGTGGCGAGAGGTTGTTCGGCCGGTCGGCCGCGTACACGTCCTTCGGGTCCAGGAGCGGCGGCATGCCGGCCAGGCCGGGCGGCACGGCCGGGACGGCCTTGACGGGCTGCCGGGCCGGGGCCGCGGAGCCGAGCGCCTCGGCGGGCTCCTTGTCGGCCGATCCGCAGCCGGCCAGGGCGGCGAGGACCAGACCGGCCAGCAGCACGGTGGCCTTCCGGGGAAGGCGGGTGGTCGTCATGAGGTCAGCAGCTCCGTGGTGGTCACCGCGCGCAGCTTGCGGCGCGCGAGTTCTTCGAGGAGGGGCGGCATCGCGTCGACCGTGTCCGCGTAGCCGAAGTGCAGGCTCACCACCGATCCGCCGTGGATCGTGCCGGTGACGGTGCGGATGACGGCCGCGGCACCGGGCGAGGTGAAGTCGAGGGAGTCCACGTCGTACGAGAGGACGTGCGGGTAGCCCGCCCGCCGGGCGAGCTCCTTGACGAGCGGGGTGGCGTACTGGGTCTGGGAGGGCCGGAACCAGGTGCCGATGGAGCCGGTGAGCCGCTTGAGCCGCTGCGCGCAGCCGGTGATCTCGGCGTAGGCCTCCGCCTCGGGCATGGTGTTGATCGCGAGGTGGCGCTGGGTGTGGTTGCCGAGCTCGTGGCCACCGTCCAGGACCCGGCGGGCCATCTCCGGGTGGGCGTCGAGCCAGCTGCCGATCGCCAGTACGGTGACCCGGGCGCCCGCCCTCTCGGCCTCGGCCAGCACGGCCCGGGCGATGGCGGGGTCGCCGTTGCCGTGGAAGGTGAGGGCGACCAGGGGGCGGTCGCGCGGACCGTGCGCGATCTCGTCGGGCTGGCCGGGGTAGCGGCGCGGGACGGCGGCGGCCCGCACGGGGGCGGGTTTCGCCGAGGGCGCCTCGGCGGGCGGGCCGGCGGGCGTACGGGCACCCGTGCCGCAGGCGGCGGTGAGGACGCCGAAGGCGGCCGCGGCTCCGGCGCGGAGGGCGGATCGGCGGTCCGGGTAGCAGAGCACCTGCCCATTTAAGGGGTGGATGACGCGAAAGATAACGATTGACCCATTTCGGGCCCTCTATCGGAGTACACCCGGATGAGGGAGTGTCCGATATTCGATCAATGAATCACACGGAGCGACGGATAGTTATTCATCGATTGCGAGGTGAGTGGCCCACCTCACCTAGGATTCAACCCGAAACTCTCACTATTTGCACACTTATGTCCAGGTTGGGACTTTTGGTGTTTGGTCGCCCGTCTGCCATAGTCGGAATCACGGCTTCCCCATTGACCCGAGCGAAGTCGCCACGCCGAGGATCACACCCCCTTCGATCCTCGGCGCATCCATGAAGCCCCCACGACGCCCCACCGCGGCGACCGGGGGCTTCAGGCATTCCGGGGTCCTGCGCCGGGGGCGGTCAGCGGTCGGCCACCCGCATCTCGAACCAGGTGATCTTGCCGCGCGGCAGCAGGTCGGCGCCCCAGCGGTCGGAGAGCTTGTCGACGAGGAAGAGCCCCCGTCCGGTGGTGTCCAGCTCGTGCACCGGCATCAGGCAGGGCAGCCCGCGCGAGGGGTCGCGCACCTCGACGCGCATCCAGCCGCGCCGCCGGTGCATCCGTAAGCCGAACGACCGGGCACCGGTGTGCCGCACCGCGTTGCCGACGAGCTCGGAGACCAGCAGGACGGTGTGTTCGGACACCTGCGGGGAGAAGCCCCAGAACCGGATCACCACGTACTGGGCGAGCCGGCGGGCCGTGCTCGCCGACTCCGGCATGGACGGGAGGTTCACTTCCGCCTCAGCCGGATTCCCGTACAACTCCAGTGCCTTGAGACCCTGTTCGTCCTCAAGAGCCGCCGTCAGCCGTACGGCGGAAGCGCCGTTGCGCTGCCGCGGCTGTTCCACACCCTCCAGGCCCGCCATGCACCCATCATGGAGGGCCGATGCGCCCGCCCGGGCCGTTCCTTGGGAAAACACCCCCCGGAATCATCGATTCCGAGGGGGTGTTCCGTCATATGCGCCAGGCAAGCGGAGAGCTGTCGGACCACCCTGATCTGCGGTGACCCACCGCTCCCGGAAGATCACTCGCAGTGGATCTCCACCAGTCCTTAAGGCTCCCTTAAGGCCTGGCTAATCCACCCCTAGGGAGGACCAACGGCTTTGCGGTCAGACGAACTTCGCCTTGCCCGGGCCCTCCTCGACGAAGCTGCGCATGCCGCGCTCGCGGTCCTCGGTGGCGAACAGGCCCGCGAACCAGTTGCGTTCGATGGTCAGGCCGGTGTCGATGTCCGCCTCCAGACCCGCGTCCACGCACTCCTTGGCGGCGCGCAGCGCGATCGCCGGGCCCTGGGCCAGCTTGGCGGCCCAGGCGTGCGCCTGCTCGTACACCTCGGCGGCGGGCACGACGCGGTCCACGAGCCCGAGGGCGAGCGCCTCCTCCGCCTTGACCATGCGGCCGGTGAAGATCAGGTCCTTGGCCTTGGACGGGCCGATCAGCCGGGACAGCCGCTGGGTGCCGCCGGCCCCCGGGATCAGGCCCAGCAGGATCTCGGGCTGGCCGAGCTTCGCGTTGTCGGCGGCGATCCGGTAGTCGGCGCACAGCGCGAGCTCGCAACCGCCGCCGAGGGCGTAGCCGGTGACGGCGGCCACGACGGGCTTGGGGATCCGGGCCACCGCGGTGAACGCGTCCTGGAGCGCGCGGGACCGGGCGACCATCGCCGCGTGGTCCATCGTCTGCATCTCCTTGATGTCCGCGCCGGCCGCGAACACCTTCTCGCCGCCGTAGATGATCACCGCGCGCACGTCGGCCCGGTCGGTGGCCTCCACCGCGAGCTCGCGCAGCCGGTCCTGGGTGGCGATGTCCAGGGCGTTCATGGGCGGCCGGTCCAGGCGGAGGGTGCCGACGCCTTCGGAGACTTCGAGAGAGAGGGTCATACGCGGAAGGTTAGCGGTGGCTAACGCGAGTGGCCCGGTGCTGTGGGTCACAGCACCGGGCCACTCGACTACGTACGGGAGAGGACTACTTGATCCACTCCGCCCAGTCCATGTTCCAGCCGTTGAGGCCGTTGTCCGGGGCGATCTGCTTGTCCTTGGAGTTCTTCACGATGACGACGTCGCCGATCAGCGACTCGTTGAAGAACCAGGCGGCGGGCTGGTTGCCGTCACCCGCGCCGCGGACGTCCTTGAGGCCCACGCAGCCGTGGCTGACGTTCTCGGAGCCGAACGTGCCCGAGGAGGCCCAGTAGTTGCCGTGGACGAAGGTGCCCGACTGCGACAGGCGCATCGCGTGCGGGACGTCCGAGATGTCGTACTCGCCGCCGAAGCCGACGGTCGCGCCGTTCATCCGGGTCACCTTGTACTTCTCGCTGATGACCATCTGCCCGTTGTACGTGGTCGTCGACGGGGCGCCCGCGGTGATCGGGAGGTCCTTGAGGACCTGGCCGTCCCGGACTACCTGCATCGTGTGCTCGCTCGCGTCGACCGTGGAGACCTGCGAGCGGCCGATGGTGAAGGTGACCGTACGGGTCTGCTTGCCGTAGACGCCGGGACGGCCTTCGACGCCGTCGAGGGCGATCTTCACGGTGACCTTGGTGCCCGCGGCCCAGTACTTCTCGGGGCGGAAGTCGAGGCGGTCGTTGCCGAACCAGTGGCCCTCGACCGGGACCGACGGCTCGGCCGTCACCGTGATGGCCTTCTCGACGGCCTCGGTGTTGGTGATGCCGCGGGTGAAGTTGAACGACACCGGCATGCCCACGCCGACGGTCTCGCCGTCCTCGGGCGTGTAGTGGCCGACGAAGGTGTTGGTCGGGGTGAGGGTGGTGAACGTGGTGTCCTTGGCGGACTCGCGGCCGGCCTCGTCCTTGGCGACGGCGTGCACCTTGTACTCGGTGGCGGCGGCCAGGTTGCGGCCGGGCTCCCAGCTCGCGCCGTCCGCGGCGAGCTTTCCGTCGACGGCGTTGCCCTTGGTGTCGGCGACGGTCACCGTGGTGAGCTTGCCGCCGGTGCTGGTTATCTTCAGGACGCCGCTGGTGGCGACCTCCTTGGCCCCGTCGTCCGGCTTGACGTTCACGACGGCCTTGGACGCCTCGGTGCCGTTCTTGCCGCCTCCGCCGGCGCCGCTGTTGTCGCCGCCTCCCCCACCCGTGTTGCCGCCTCCGCTGCACGCGCTGGTGAGCAGCAGTGCCGCTCCGAGCAGGAGGGCCGGCAGGCCGGTGCGGCGGGCGCGGCCGCGTATCGGCTGCAGGTTCACTCTTCTTCTCCCCATGTCCCCCGCGCGCGGACAGTCGCGCGCATGTCGACAGGAAATCACACGGGGGGATGACGAAGAGAAACGGTCTTGTCACCGTTCCGTCCCAAGAGGGGGAACGCCCGGCGGACGGCGGCGGGCTCGGTCCTCCGTACCGGGTTCGGTGCACTCCTGGCCGTCGCGGCCGCGCGCCGGGCGCCTCCGGCAGGGGCCCGGCGAGCCTCAGGTGATGGCGGAGCCCGCGACCCAGTCCGCCCAGGACATGTTCCAGCCGCCCAGCCCGTTGTTCGGGGCCACCGTCTTGTCCTGGGAGTTCACGACCTCCACCACGTCCCCGACCAGGGTCCGGTCGAAGAACCAGCCGGCCGGGGTGTCCGAGCCGCCGCCCTTGTCGTCACGCAGCCCCACGCAGCCGTGGCTGGTGTTGGTGGAGCCGAAGGTGTCCGGGCTGGCCCAGTAGTTCCCGTGCAGGAAGGTCCCGGAGGTGGTGAGCCGCATGGCGTGCGGGACGTCGGGGATGTCGTACTCGCCCCCGAACCCGACGGTCTGGCCGTTCATCCGGGTCACGTCGAACATCTCCAGCACCACCATCTTCCCGTTGTAGGTGGTGTGCTTCGGCGCCCCGGCGCTGATCGGGAGCGTCTGGACCAGCTTCCCGTCCCGGCGGACCTCCATCGTGTGCGCCTCCGCGTCCACGAGGGAGACCTGGGAGCGGCCGACCGTGAAGGTGACGGACTTGTCCTGGATGCCGTACGAGCCGGGCGCGCCCTGCACGTCCCGCAGGTTCATCGTGATGGTGACCTCGGTGCCGGGCTTCCAGTACGCCTTGGGCCGGAAGTCGAGGCGCTCCTTGCCGAACCAGTGGCCGACGACCTGTACCGGCGGCTTGGAGGTGATGGTGATGGCCCGCTCGACGTCGGCGCGGTTCGCGATCGACCGGTTGAAGTTGAAGGAGACGATCATGCCGGTGCCGACGGTGGAGCGGTTCTCGGGCTTGAAGTAGCCGATGAACCGCTCCTCGGGGACGTAGGTGGTGAAGGTGGTGTGCCGGGCCTGGCGCCGGTTGTGGCCGTCGAGGGCGACCGCGTCCACGGTGTACTTGGCCGCGAGCGCGAGCCGGCCGCCCTCGGTGTCGGGGCTCCAGCTGAGGCCGTCGGGGGCGATGGAGCCGGGCACGCGCTCCTCCTGGGCGTCCTCGACCTTGGTCACCACGACCCGTTCGAGGCGGCCCTCGGGCACTCTGACGGTCAGCGGCCCCTCGGCCGGAACCCCCTTGGCGTTGTCCTCGGGGGTGATCCGGATGGCCTCGTCGGGCGACCGGGGTTTGCCGGGAAGCTGGATCTCGACGGGGGAACCGCCGCTCGCGGTGCATCCGGCCAGGCCGCCCAACAGGCCCGCCCATGCCGCCACGGCGGCCAAGCCCGCCCCTGCCCGCCTCGTCAGAATGGTCACGATCCCTCCAACGACCGGGCCCCTCCGGGGGAAACGTGAGCGCGGGCCACGTTCCGGGCAGATCTCTCCGGGCAGAACAGTGGGAAGGACCAGACGGGGGCGGGCCCGGGCAGGGACGCCGGGGCCGCACTCCCTTCCCCCGGCGGTACCCGGGAGCCGTGGAGGCGGGCAGTGTCGAGCGCAGCCGAGCAAGAGGCGGTGGATACCGCCGCCGTGGAGTCAGTGACCTCAGTGACCTCAGTGGAGTCGCCCGCCCCGCATGTCAACGGTCAGCGGAGCGGGCCGCTGGTACAGGCGCGCGAGGCGGCCTTACGGGCCGTCACGCGCTCGGGGCCCCCGGTGTGGCCGGGTTCCTCGCACCCGCTGGGGGCGCGGTTCCGTACCGGCCCCGACGGGACGGCGGGCACCAACTTCGCTCTGTGGGCGCAGGGCGCGGAAGCGGTGGAGGTGTGCCTCTTCGACGCGGCGGGCGCCGAGACCCGGTGCGCGCTGACCGAGCTGACGCACGAGATCTGGCACGGCTTCCTGCCCGGGGTGCGTCCCGGGCAGCGGTACGGGTTCCGGGTGCACGGCCGCTGGGACCCCTGGACGGGGGCCCGGTTCAATCCGGCCAAGCTGCTGCTGGACCCGTACGCCCGGGCCGTCGACGGGGACTTCGCGCTGCCGCCGGAGGTGTACGGGCACGTCCGCGACTGGCCGCAGCAGTACATCGCGGACACCGTGCGCGACGATCGCGATTCGGCGCCGTACGTCCCCAAGGGGGTCGTCGTCCACGATGACGACGACTGGGCGGACGACGTCCGGCCGAAGACCCCGTGGGCCGATTCGGTGATCTACGAGCTGCACGTGCGCGGGTTCACGATGCGCCATCCGGGTGTTCCCGAGGAGCTGCGCGGCACGTACGCGGGCCTGGCCCATCCGGCGGCGGTGGAGCACCTGGTGAAGCTGGGCGTGACGGCGGTCGAACTGCTGCCGGTGCACCAGTTCGCGCACGAGGACCACCTGCTGCGCCGGGGCCTGCGCAACTACTGGGGCTACAACTCGATCGGCTACTTCGCCCCGCACGCCGGCTACTCCTCGTCCGGCACGACCGGGCAGCAGGTGGGCGAGTTCAAGCGGATGGTGCGGGCCCTGCACACGGCCGGGATCGAGGTCATCCTCGACGTGGTCTACAACCACACGGCGGAGGCGGGCGAGCTGGGCCCGACGCTGTCGCTGCGCGGGATCGACAACCGGGGCTACTACCGGCTCCAGTCGGACCAGCGCCGGTACGCCGACTACACGGGCTGCGGGAACACCCTGCACGCGGGGCGCCCGCACGTACTGCGGCTCATCACGGACTCGCTGCGCTACTGGGTCACCGAGATGGGGGTGGACGGCTTCCGCTTCGACCTGGCGGCGGCCCTGGCCCGTTCGATGCACGACGTGGACATGCTGTCGCCGTTCCTCGCGGTGATCGCCCAGGACCCGGTGCTGCGGCGGGTCAAGCTGATCGCCGAGCCCTGGGACGTGGGCTCGGGCGGCTACCAGGTGGGGGCGTTCCCGCCGCTGTGGACGGAGTGGAACGACCGGTACCGCGATGCCGTGCGGGATTTCTGGCGGGGCGCGCTGCCCGACGTGCGGGACCTCGGGTACCGGCTGTCGGGCTCCAGCGACCTGTACGCGTGGGGCGGGCGGCGGCCGTACGCCTCGGTGAACTTCGTGACGGCGCACGACGGCTTCACCCTGCGCGACCTGGTGTCGTACGAGCGCAAGCACAACGAGGCCAACGGGGAGGCGGGGCGCGACGGGACGAACGACAACCGCTCGTGGAA
The DNA here is from genome assembly GCF_044455885.1 of Streptomyces sp. NPDC051109. Classification (NCBI taxonomy): domain Bacteria; kingdom Bacillati; phylum Actinomycetota; class Actinomycetes; order Kitasatosporales; family Streptomycetaceae; genus Streptomyces; species Streptomyces sp. NPDC051109. The sequence continues at coordinate 272,644 of NZ_JBITFF010000005.1, read as the reverse complement.
CTGCGGGGTGGAGGGTGAGGCGGACGATGCCCGGATCGGGGTGCTGCGGCGGCGTCAGCTGCGCAATCTGCTGACCACGCTGCTGCTGTCGACCGGGGTGCCGATGCTGGTGGCCGGGGACGAGTTCGGGCGGACGCAGGGCGGGAACAACAACGCGTACTGCCAGGACAACGAGACGGGCTGGGTGGACTGGTCGCTGCTGGAGGATCCGGCCTGGCGGGAGCTGTTCGCACTGGCCTCGCGGCTGGTGGCGCTGCGCCAGGAGCATCCGGTGCTGCGCAGGCGGGCCTTCTTCTCGGGGCGGCCGCAGGGCGCGGACGGGCTGCGGGACCTGGCCTGGTTCACACCCGCGGGCACGGAGATGACCGAGCGGGACTGGTACGCCCCCGCCGCCGCACTCGGGATGTACCTGTCGGGGCGGGACATCCCGGGCCGCGACGAGCGGGGCCGGCAGGTCAGCGACGACAGCTTCCTGGCGCTGCTGCACGCCGGGGACCGGCCGGCGGCGTGGGTGCTGCCGGGCGCGCCGTGGGCGGCGGTCTACGAACTGGTGCTGGACACCGCGCGGGAGGACCAGGCCGCGCCACCCGGCACCCGGCACCGGGGTGGTGAGACGCTGACGGTGCCGGCCCGGTCGGTGCTGCTGTTGCGGGTGGTCGGCTGAGGCGGGTGGCCGGGTGTTGCGGGTGGTCGGCTGAACCGGAGCGGGAACCCTCACCGGTCCTGCGATGATGTGGCCTCGTACACACGTGCACCCGTACGCGTGTGCCACATCGGCAGGGATCAGGGGTACGCATGGCGAGAGTGGGGACCGCGCTGCGGGAGCTGCGCGGGGCGCAGAAGTCGGCGAAGGGGGTGTCGCTCTATTCGCGGTTCGTCAACCGGCCCGCGGGGCGGTATCTGGCCGCCGTGTCGTATGCGCTCGGACTGACCCCGAACCAGGTGACGCTGGTCAGCGCCGCCTTCAGCTTCGCCGCCGCGGCCTGCGTGGCGCTCGCCGCGCCCTCGTGGGGGCTGGGCGCCGCCGTGTGGGCCGCGCTCGCCGTCGGCTTCGCCTTCGACTCGGCCGACGGGCAGCTGGCCCGGCTGCGCGGGGGCGGCAGCGCCGCGGGCGAGTGGCTGGACCACGTCGTGGACTGCGCCAAGCTGACCGCCCTGCACAGCTGCGTGCTGATCGCGTTCTACCGCTTCCCCGAGGAGTACGGGACGGGCCAGGACGGCTGGCTGCTGGTGCCGCTGGGCTTCCAGTTCGCCTCGGTCGTCACCTTCTTCGGCGGGCTGCTGACCGAGAAGCTCAAGCCGAAGCCGGCGCCGGGGAGCCCCGCCGCCGCGCCCTCGACCGTGCGCGCGGTGGCGCTGCTGCCCGTCGACTACGGCGTGTTCTGCCTGGTGTTCGTCGCGCTCGGGGGCGGGGGGCTGTTCCGCTGGGCGTACGCGGGACTCGGCGCGGTCGCCGTGCTGTTCCTGGCCGCGTTCCTCGCGAAGTGGTTCCGGGAGCTCAGCGCCGTTCCGCGCTGAGCGGCTCGGACAGCGCGTCCAGGGCCCGGCGCAGCTGGGTGCTGGAGGTGTGCACCGTGTAGGGGAAGTAGACGACGTCGACGCCGACGGCGGCGAAGTCCCTCTCCAGCCTGTCGCCCTTGGGAGTGCCCCTCCAGTCGTCGCCCTTGAAGATCACGTCGAAGCGGACCTGCTTCCAGGTCTCCACCTTGTCCGGGACCGTCTCGACGAACGCCGCGTCCACGTACCGGACGCTGCGGACGATTTCCAGCCGCTCCACGAGCGGGATCATCGGGCGGCGCCCCTTGGCCAGTTCCGCCATCTCGTCGGAGACCACCCCGGCGACCAGGTAGTCGCACTGGCTCCGGGCGTGCCGAAGGATATTGAGATGTCCGATGTGGAACAGATCGTACGCACCTGGGGCGTACCCCACTCGGTACGGTCTGTGCGCAGGTGCGCCAAGGTCGGACATGTCGCGCTCCGTCATGAGTTACCCCCCAGCGACCACACCCCCCGGTGTGGTGGATTAGCAGACAATAGCGTGCACGTTCCGCAGGCTGTCGGTGAACGAATAGGGTGACGTGCGCATCATCCTGGGGAGAAGGGGACGTTCAGTGTCGAGATCCGGTCACCGGCGCCTACTGCTGGTTTCCACCAACTACGCTCCCGAGCACGCGGGGATTGGGCCCTACGCCACCCAGATCGCGGAGCACTGGGCGGATCTCGGCCACGACACCCACGTGCTCGCCGGCATGCCGCACTACCCGTCGTGGTCGTTGGAGCCGGAGTACAAGGGGGCGCTCCGGCGCACGGAACGGCGCGCGGGGGTCACAGTGCACCGGCGTGCGCACACCGTGCCGCCGCGCCAGACCGCCGTCAAGCGGGCCCTCTTTGAAGGATCGATTCTGCTGCACGGTTCCGTGGCGCCGCCCCGGATGCCGCGCCCGGACGCGGTCATGGCCCAGATGCCCAGCCTGGCCGGCGGCGTCCTCGCGGCCCGGCTCGCCGCCCGCTGGAAGGTCCCGTTCATCCCGGTCGTCCAGGACCTGATGGGCGCGGCCGCCGCGCAGAGCGGGATCAGCGGCGGCGACAAGGCGGCCGCGATCGCGGGGCGCGCGGAGGCGTTCGCCCTGAAGCGGGCCGCGCTGGTCGGCGTCATCCACGAGACCTTCGTGGACCGGGTCGTCGGCATGGGCGTGGATCCGAAGAAGATCCGCCTCGTGCCCAACTGGTCCCACGTCCCGCAGCCCACCCGGCCGCGGGGCCAGACCCGGCGCCACCTCGGCTGGGCCCCCGGCGAGCCGGTCGTCCTGCACTCCGGCAACATGGGCCTCAAGCAAGGCCTCGAAGTGCTCGTGGGCGCCGCCCGGCTGGATCCGGGTGTCCGTTTCGTCCTCATGGGCGACGGCAGTCAGCGCTCGGCCCTGGCCGACCTCGCGGCAGACGTCCCGAATCTGGACATCATCCCCCCTGCCGCCGACGGAGAGTTCCCGGATATCCTCGCGGCGGCGGACGTCCTCGCCGTGACGCAGCACGCGGCCGTGCTCGACATGAGCGTGCCGTCCAAACTGACCTCCTACTTCCAGGCCGGCCGCCCCGTCATCGCGTCCGTGGCGGCGGAGGGCGGCACGGCCCAGGAAGTGGAACGCTCGGGCGCGGGGGTGCTCGTACCACCGGAGGACCCCCACGCCCTGCTGAAGGCCGTACGGGCCCTCGCCGAGGACCCCGAGGGCGCGGATGCGCTCGGGGCGGCCGGGCCGCGGCACGTGGCGGCCCACTTGAGCCGTGACGCGGGCCTGGCCCGCATCGACGCACTGATAGACGAAGCACTTGGGGGTCCGCAGCCGTGATCGAGACCAACCGCCCCGCGTCGGTCCCGGCGGAGGACGAACCGGACCTCCTCAGGGACCAGTTCAAACAGCTCCTGCGCTACCGCCGCCTCCTCGGGGCGGGTATCGGCGTCGGCCTGCTGGGCGGCGTCTACCTCGGCATATCCACGTCCGACACCTATGTCGCCACCGCGGACATCGTGCTGCGCGCGCCCACCGACGACCCGTTCAACCCGAGCCTCGCGCCCGACAAGGCGATCAACATCGGCTCGGAGCGGCAGGTCGCGCTCAGCTCCTCCATAGCCAACGAGGCCGCGAAGAAGCTCGGCGTGACCTCGAAGGACTTCGCCGGCCTGCGCAGCGGCCTCCAGGTGACCAACCCGCCGCAGACGATGGTGCTGCGCTTCACGTACACCGCGTCCTCCGCCAAGGAGGCCGCCACCCGCGCCAACGCGATGACCGAGGCGTACCTGCTCAAGCGGCAGGACTCCCTCGACGTCACGCGCGACAAGATGGTCAAGGGCTACCAGGACCAGCGCGACCCGGTCGCCAAGAACCTGGACGAGCTCGTCAAGCAGATCAACACCATGCCGGCCGGCACGGGCCGCGACGCCGCGTACGCCTCGAAGACCGACCTGCAGAGCAAGGTCAACACCCTCAACAGCAACATCGCCAAGCTCCAGGCCCTGGACATGAGCCCGGGCCGGGTCACCAGCCCCGCGACCCCGCCGTCCGACACCGACGGCCCGGGCCTCGTGATGTCGCTGGCGCTCGGCGCGGCCGTGGGCCTCGCCCTGGGCCTGCTCGCCGCGTGGGTCCGGCTCGTGTTCGACCCCGCGCCGCGCTCCGAGGGCGATGTCGCCCGGGCCCTGCGCGCGCCCGTACTCGGCTACCTTCCGCGCTCCAAGACCGGCGGCGGTCCGCTGCTCGCGGCCGGCGAGGAGGACCCCCGCCTCGCCGAGGAGTTCCGCTCGGTGGCCTTCCGGCTCGCCTACGACTCCCGCTTCGCCGACCGGCGCCGCCTGCTGGTCGTCGCCCCGCGCGGCAGCAGCGAGACCGCCGCCGCGGTGGCGGTGAACCTGGCCGCCTCCTTCGCGGAGACCGGCAAGGACGTCCTGCTCATCGAGGCCGACCTGCGCACGCCGGTCCTGGCCAGCCAGCTGCCGACCGGCGCCGGCGCGCGGCCGCGCTGGAGCCAGGCGCAGGGCGGAGCGGCCGCGGCCCACGGCGACACCGACTGGCCCGACGGGCGCCAGCTCGTCGTCGACGCCGGGGAGTCCGGCGCCTTCGACCTGATCCCGGGCGAGCCGGTGCGCAACGTGGCCCGCGCGCTGACCTCCCCGCGCGCCACCCGGCTGATCTCCGAGGCCGATTCCCCCAACTCCACGGTCGTCGTACTCGCGCCGCCCGTCCTCTCCTACGCCGACGCCCTCGCGCTCGTCGACCGCGTCGACGGCGTCCTGGTCGTCTGCGATCCGCGCGCCGTCCACCGCACCGACCTGTCCCGGATCCGCGAGCTGATCAGCGGCGCCGGCGGCACGGTGCTCGGCGCGGTGCTGCACGCTCCGCTGCCGGGCGAGAAGCGCGGCCGGGCCGGCCGCGGCGGCAAGGCGAAGGGCGCGTCCGCCGCCCCGGCGCAGGCCTCCCGGCCGTCCGGCCCGCAGGCGCAGCCGCTCACGCGGCAGCCGAACCACGGGCAGCAGAGCGGGGGCCGGCAGGCCGAACCGGAGCAGCACATCCCGGGCGACGGCACGGACACGGTGGCCCTGCGCACGGTGCGCATGGGCCGCAGGTGAGCCGGCGCGGCCTCGCCGCCGTCTCCTCGGTCCTGGACCAGGCCGCGTCCAGCGCCACCAACATCCTGGTGCTGGTGCTGGCCGCCCGGCTCTCCTCGGCGTCCGGCTTCGCCGACTTCTCGATGGTGTACGTGACGTTCAGCGTGCTCCTCGGGCTGAACATGGCGTACGTGGGCCAGACGGTGGTGCTGGAGAAGGACGAGGACCGGCTGGGCGCGGTCTGCCGCTCGGGCCTCGCGTTCACCGGGGCCGCCTCGGCGGCGGCGGGCGCGGCGCTGGCCGTCGTCGGCCTCGCCGTGCCCGGCGCCGGCGGCTGGGCCTTCCTCGCGCTGGGCCTCGTACTGCCGCTGGTGCTCGTCCAGGACGGGCTGCGGTACTGCTTCTCCGCGCTGCGCACGCCCGAGCGGGCGCTGGCCGCGGACGGGCTGCGGCTGGTGTGCGTCGTCGCGGCGCTGCTGCTCCAGCCCGAAGGGGCTTCGGCGGGGCGGCTGGTGCTGGTGTGGGGGGTCTCGGCGCTTCCGGCGCTCGCGCTGGGGCTCTGGCTGCTGCGCCCGTACGTCCGCGGCTCGGTCGCCGATCTGCGGCCGTACGTGCGGCGGGGGCACCTGGGGCAGCGGTTCGTGGTCGAGTTCGTGGTGGGCAACGGCTCCAGCCAGCTGGCGGTGCTGGGGCTCGGCCTGTTCGCGACCCCTCTGGCCGTGGGCGCGCTGCGGGGTGCGACGACGTTGTTCGGACCGCTGAACGTGCTGTTCAACTCGGCGAACGCGTTCGGCCCGCCCGTGGTGGGGCGGGCGTCGGGCAAGCGCGGCGTGGTCCGTTTGACGGCGGCGATGGGCGGTGTGCTGGCGGCGCTGGGCGCCGGCTGGGGCGCGGCTCTGTACGCGCTGCCCGACGGCCTGGGCCGGGAGCTGCTGGGCGACACGTGGGCGGCGGCGTCCGCCCTGCTCCCCGCCACGGGAGCCCAGTACGCGGTGATGGGCCTGGGCACGTGCGCCCTGCTGACCCTGCGGGTGCTGAACCCGAAGGCGACGCTGTCCCTGCAGGTGGTGTTCTCGCTGCTGTCGGTGGCGCTGCTGCTGGGCGGCTACGCGGTGGCCGGCGTGGCCGGCGCCGCCTGGGGGCTGGCGGCGGGCTCGGCCCTGAAGGCCGCGGCGGCCTGGCTCCGCGTCTCCCGCGTCCCGGCCCGCGCGCCGGAGCCGCCCGTGACGACGGCGGCCTGACCTGCCGGGTCTTCGCCCGGCGACAACGTCTAGCGCAGGACGGTCGTCTTGTCCTGGCGGTACGTCGCGACCAGCGCCAGACAGAGGGCTGCGATCGCCACTCGGCCGGAGGCCTGGAGCAGCGGGCCCCGCAGGAGGATGAACGAGTAGCCCGCGACCAGCGGGACCACCACCGAGATCAGGCTGCCCGGAGGCGAGCGCCGCGTGGCGCGCTTCGCGTAGCGGCGGTCCACGCGGGCGGCCGCGTACCCCACGCCCAGGAGGCCGGCGCCCATGCCCAGCGGGCCGAAGTCCAGCCACAGCTCGGCCCAGATCGGGGACGAGAGGTTGGTGTTGACCGTCCCCATCCACTCGCCGACCATCACGCCCGTGTCCTTCGGCTTGCCCGGCCAGACCGAGCGCGGCACCGCGAAGAAGACGGATCCCGCGAGCTGGCGCCCGTACAGGTGCCCGGGTCCGGAGTTGGAGTACGTGATGGTGTTCGCGAACATGCCGATCTGGTCGTAGTCCTTGAGCGCCATCGGCTCCAGGAACGACGTCGTCTCGACCGGCTTGTAGTTCTTCTCGTCGTACCGGAAGCGGTCCGCGAACGGGAACACGAGCAGGGCGATCACCACTGCCATCGACAGCGCCACCCGGTACATCGCGGCGCTCACCGGGAAGACGGTGAACAGCATCGCGAACATGACCGTGAGGAACCAGTACCGCGGGTTGGAGATCGGGTTGTTGACCACCAGGTTGAGCAGGGCCAGCGCCCCCCAGGTGACGATGATCGACACCTTGCGCCGGGCGTACGTCGAGGTGATCAGCCAGCGCGTGTACAGCAGCAGGGCGAGCAGCGCGGGGACCGTGCCGAAGCCGCGCAGCAGGGCCTGGCCGGCTTGGCCGTCGCCGTTGGAGACGCCCGCCTCCTCGATGCCCGCGATGATCTCCTGGCGGCTGGAGAAGAACACCGCCGGGCCGCCGAGCTTCATGATGAACGCGGCGCTGCACAGGAAGGCGAGCCCGGTCAGCAGTTGGAGGCGGCGCCGGTGGGCCATCACCGGCCGCGGCTCCCGCTGGGAGCCGCCGGCCCGCCCGGTCGGCCGGTGGCGGGCGAGCAGGACGCCGACGTCGAACGCCGTGCAGCCGAGCAGGACCAGGCCGATCGCGACGGTGAGGTCGGAGCGGGGGCCGACCACGGGGGTCGGGACCCGCCCCAGGACGGCCTGCGCGAGGGGGGCCACGCCCATCGCCATGTAGACGAAGAGCCAGAAGGAGCCCTGGAGCAGCTTGCGCCGGCTGGTGAGGACCATCGCCGAGAGCCGGGCTCCCGCGTACATCGTGAGCAGGAGCTGGAGCCAGAAGGCGGCGTCGCGCTGGCCGTCGCCGGACTGGACGGCGACGATCAGCGGCAGGAAGACGGTGAAGCCGAGGATGAGCGGGACGGACAGGGCGCGCGAGAGCAGGGTGCGCGGGGTGGTGACCCGGCCCCACCGGTGCACGTCCTCCGGCGCGGGGGCGGGCGGAACCGGCGGGGTCACCGGGGGCTTGCGTACGTCCGTTGCCACTGCTGCCCCCACCCCATGTGCCTGGTCCGCGCGCAGTCTAGTCTGAGCGGGCGGCGCCCGGGGAGGCGCGCCTGCGGAGCGCGACGAGCCCGCAGCGCACGATGAGGGGCGACAGTTGCGTGATCTTCCTGCCTTCACCCTGGCCGGATACGACAAGGGGCGCGGGCTGCTGACGCAGGCGCTCTGGTTCGCGGTGATGAACACGCTGTTCATGGCGTGGTTCTGCCCGGCCCGGCTGCGGGTGGCGCTGCTGCGCGCGTTCGGCGCGCGGATCGGCGAGGGCGTGCTGATCCGGCACAGGGTACGGGTGCTGTGGCCGTGGAAGCTCACCGTCGGCGATCACACCTGGATCGGCGAGGGCGCCTGGCTGCTGAACCTGGAGCCGGTGACCATCGGTGCGAACGTCTGCATCTCTCAGGAGGCCATGCTCTGCACCGGCTCGCACGACCACCGGGCCGCCGACTTCCGCTACCGCAACGCGCCGATCGTGGTCGAGGACGGTGCGTGGGTGGCCGTACGGGCGACCGTGCTGGCCGGGGTCACGGTGGGCCGCTGCGCGGTGGCGGGCGCCGGATCAGTGGTCCACAGAAACCTTCCTGCACTGACCCTGCAGACGATGGACGGGCAGCGCCGCCCGGTCGAGGAGCCCAAGGCCGAGGAGCCGAAGGCCGAGGAGCCCAAGTGAGAGTCCTGCACGCCGTCACGCTCCACTCCCCCTCGCACGCGTTCGGCGGGCCGGTCCGGGTTGCGCTGAACCTGGCCAAGGGGCTGCGGGCGCGCGGCCACGAGGCCGGGCTGCTGGCGCTCGGCGAGGGCTTCCCGGATCCGTGGCCGACCTCGGTGGAGGGGGTGCCGGCGAAGCTGTTCCCGGCCCGCCGCATCCTGCCGCTGGGCTTCAGCGGGATGACCTCGCCGGCCCTGCTGGCCTCGGCGGGCCGGCTGGTCCGGGACGCGGACGTGGTCCACGTCCACCTGGCGCGGGACCTGGTGACCCTGCCGGTGGCCCTCGCGGCGCTGCGGGCCGGCAAGCCGCTGGTGCTGCAGACCCACGGCATGGTGGACCCGAGCGAGAAGGCGCTGGCCAAGGTGCTGGACGCGGTGGCGGTACGGAGGCTGCTGCGCGGCGCGGACGCGGTGCTGTACCTGACCCCGCACGAACGGGAGGGCCTCGACGCGGTGGTGGGCGGCGCGCTCGCGGGGGCCGTCCGGCTGGTGAACGGCACGCCCGCGCAGGAGGAGCGGCCGGCCCCGGCCGGGCCCCCGCGCATCCTGTACTCGGCGCGCCTGCAGGCCCGTAAGCGCCCGGTGGACTTCGTGGACGCGGCCCCGGCGGTCCTGGCGGCCCACCCGGACGCGGAGTTCGTGGTGGCCGGCCCGGACGAGGGCGAACTGGCGGCGGTCCGGGCGCGGATCGCCGAGCTGGGGCTCGCGTCCCGCTTCACGGTCCCGGGCGCGCTGTCGACCGCCGAGGTCCTGGCGGAGCTGCGCCGCGCCCACGTCTACGTCCTGCCGTCGGTGGACGAGCCGTTCCCCATGTCGGTCCTGGAAGCCCTGTCGGTGGGCGTCCCGTCCGTGGTCACGCACTCCAACGGCCTGGCCCGCGACATCGCGTCCGCGGGCGCCGGCCGAGCGGTCACCCCGGGCCCCGACGGAGTGGCGGAGGCCGTCCTGGCCCTCCTGGACCCCACCGAGAACGCCAAGGCCGGGGAGTCGGCCCGCAAACTGGCCGCGGACTCCTTCTCCATGGACGCCGTCCTCGACACCCTGCTCCCGGTCTACGAGGCCGCTCTGCGCTGACGCGCTACAGCTCGCGGTGGGTTTCGTCCACCACCGGGAGCGCCGCGGCGCGGCGCCGCTTGAAGACGCTCGCGTAGACGGCGAGGCCGACGGCGCCCGCCGCCATCATGATCAGCCCGACGACGTCGAGGTTGACGCTCTCCATCTTCCAGTCCGTCGCGAAGGTGAGGATGGCCCCCACCACGATCAGCGCGATGCAGCCGCCGATGCCTCCCATGTGATTCGCCTCCGCAGTCGTGGTCGTCTGACCGCGCGGCTACCCGGGAAGCGCGTACGAAAACGCCGCCCCCGGCCCGGAGTTCGGGCTGGGAGCGGCGTCCTCTTACGCGTACTGCGGGGCTGGGGAGTGTCGTCCAAGTCCCGTCCGGCCCCGCCGGCCCCGTCCTCCGGGCCGCCGACGCCACTTCGACGAGACTCGCTAGGCCGGGATCCAGGCGTAGCAGCCCGTCGAGGTGAAGGTCGCGGTGCCCGAGGGGATCGCGGCGGTGATCTTGTCGCCGGCCTTCGGGGGGGATTCCGGGCCCGAGGCCAGGACCGCGCCGTCCTTGCCCTTCGCCTCCCAGGTGCACGTCGTGGCCTGGGTCAGCGCCCGGTACGTGCCCGCTGCGGGCGACTGGCGGGTGCCGTCGGCGAAGCCCTTGGACGCCGCGTCCAGGATCGGCTTCTGCTCCGGGCACAGGTAGGTGATCGCGTCCTTCGCCCCCGGGATCTCCCCGGCCACGACGGCCCCGGTCGCCGCGTCCTTGTCGCGCTTCGCGGTGCGCTCCACCCGCTGGCAGGACTCCTGGCCGGTCTGGAGGACCGCCGCCGGGTCCATCTTCTCCGGGACCCGGCCGCTCAGGTACTGCTTCTCGTTGGGCTTGAAGCTGCCCGTCTTCGGGGTGAGCTTCGAGTCCGGCAGGACCGGGCCGGTCGGCTTCGCGTCGGGAGAGACCGGCGCCGCCGAGGCGTCCGCCGGGTCCGGGACCGCCGATGCGGCGGGCGGCTTCGGCTTCGCCGCCTCGGCGTCGGCCTTGCCGTCGCCGCCCGAGCTGCAGGCGGTCAGGGTCAGAGCCGCGGCCAGCAGAACAGCAGCCGCGGCGGAGCGTCGGTACATCTCTGGGGCTCCTGTATTACGTGCCAGTTGATCGGCGGAACTCGGGGGTGGAGCGCGGGGCCCGGACGTCGTGCGTGCCGGGCCCCGCATCGGCCTCGGCGGCTACTTCGGGCCGAAGGTGAGGACGAGCTGCGGAGCGGCGTCCGCTGCCGTCGACTCCATGGACCAGATCCACAGCGGGTCGGTGCCCGTGCTCGTCAGCGCCAGGCTGTAGGCGGTGCCCAGCACCGGGGTGAGCGCGGCGGTGTCCAGCGGGGTGCTCTGGATCGCCGAGCCGTCCGGCACGCTCGCGAACGCGCCGAGCTCGGTGGTGCCGAGGGCGGGCTTGGTGGTGAAGGTCGTGCTCGCGCCGCTCCAGGTGCCGGTGACCGGGACCACGGAGATCTTGTCGGTCGTACCGGCGTTCGCCTGGGTCGACGTCTTGATCTGGAGCGAGGCGGACTTCAGCACCTGCCCGGCCGGCGCGGCCGGCAGGTTGAAGCGCAGGTACGTCTCGTACGCCGACGTGCCGCGGACGGCCAGCGAGGTGGTCGCACCGTTGGCAGCGCTGGGGGCGCCCTGGTTGACGTAGGTGTCCTCGCTCGCGGAGACCTTGGAGACCGAGTCGGACGGCGCCTTGGCCAGGTCGAAGTGGCTCTTGGCCTGGGCCGCGGTGAGCGCCTTCGGGTAGACGGCCGTCTCGTCGATCTGGCCGGCGAAGAAGTTGCTCGTCGGCTTGGTCGGCCAGCCGCCGAGGTTGTCGCCGCCGACGTGCCAGAAGCCCTCGTACGAGACCGCGCTGGTGACGTTGCTCAGCGTGCCCTTGCTCTGTCCGTCGACGATCAGCTCCATGCCGCCGGCGCCCATGCTGCCGACGACGTGGTGCCACTTGTTGTCGTTGTACGTGTCGAACAGGCCGGTGGTGATGGTGCGGGCCGAGCCGTTGCTGACGCCGAAGACCAGACGACCGGTGTTGGTCATGTAGATCTGCTTGTCGTACGAGCCGCTGCTGCGGTCCGTGTTGTTGCCGAAGCCGATCAGCTTGCCGCCGCGCGTGGTGCCGGTCTTGAACCAGGTCTCGACCGCGAACGCGCTGCCCACCGTCTGGCGGTGGTCGCTGTACACCTGCTGGCTGGTGCCGTTGAAGCCCATCGCCGTGCTGGCACCGCTGATCGCGCCGGGCGTCTGGCGCAGGGCCGGGGCGTTGAGCTGCACTCCGCTGGTGTTGCCGGCGACCGAGGAGTCGGCGACGTACGGGCTGACGGTGTCGTCGTAGCGCCAGTACAGGGTGGCGCCGTCGGCGCGGACCTGGTCCGGGTACGACTGGACCGAGGTCGGGACGGTGACCGCGGCGTTGGCCGACAGGGCGCTGGTGTTGCCCGCCGCGTCGGTGGCCGTCACGCGGTAGGTGTACGACTGGCCGGCCTTGACCGTGGTGTCGGTCCAGGAGGCCTGCGGACGCTGCCACTCCAGGGACTCGGCGGCGACGGTGGCGATGGGGCTGGACGAGCCGTTGCGGTAAATCCGGTACGTCAGCTTGCTGTCGTCGGCGTCGTAGCTGGTGCGCCAGCGGACCTGGACCTCGCCGGGCTTGACGCTGCCGGCGCTCGCGACCGGGGTGGTCGGGGCGCCGACGTCGCCGGTGGAGGCGAAGCGGGTGAGCGCCTGCTGGGGTCGGCCGTTGATGGCGGTGAACTCACCGCCGGCCCACATGTACTTGACGTCGTTCTTCTCGGCGATGGTCATGGCGCGCGGGCCGATGCCCTCGCCGATGCCGTCGTTGGCGGTGGGGTGCCAGCCGAGCTTGCGCGGGCTGCGCACGAAGCCGTCCACGGGCGCGGGGGCGGCGCCTTCGTAGTTGGTCAGCTGCGCGTTGAAGAAGTTGCGCTTGCCGTCGGGGAACTGTCCCTCCAGCGAGCAGTCGTGCGCGTGCGAGGAGCTGTAGAGGACTCCGTCGTACGGCAGGACGGCCTGGGTCGCGCCGAGGCAGCGGTCGCGCCACTTCTCGCTGAAGTCGCTGAGGTTCAGGCCGATGCGGCCGTCGAAGACGCCGCCGCCGGAGCCCTCGTTGCCGGTGTAGAAGCCGGTCGCGTCGGTGGCGATGTCCTTGACCACGGAGTTCGACGGGATGTTGCTGTACGTCTTGGTGACCGCGCCGGTGGTGGCGTTCACGACGGCCAGGGCGTGCGTGCTCTTGCCGTTGACGTCGAAGAAGTCACCGCCCAGCAGGACGTTCTTGCCGTCCGGGGTGACCTCGACCGCGCGGCCGGGCTCGTCGGCGTTGGCGGTGAAGGGCTTGAGGGCGCCGGAGCCGGTGTCCACGGCGGCGAACCGCTCGCGGGTCTGGCCCTCGACGGTGCCGAAGTCGCCGGCCGCGTAGACGGTGTCGTCGGTGACGGCGAGGCCGCGCACGGTGGCGGGGAAGCCCGGGTGGAAGGCGGCCTTGGGGGTGCAGGTCGCGATGTCGATCGCGGCCAGGCTGGAGACCGGGGTGCCGTTGACGGCGCCGAAGTACCCGCCCGCGTAAAGGGTCTTCTTGTCCTTGGAGACTTCGAGGGCGCGCACGGTCGCGCTGCCGTCGCCGATGGTGAAGGCGAGCTTGCACGAGGTCGGGTTGCCCGTCGCGGCGTCGAGCGCCACGAAGTTGACCGCCTCCTGCTCGGCACCGCTGGTGCCGTCGGGCGGGCGGACGGCGGAGAAGGTGCCGCCGGCGAAGACGGTCCCGTTGGCCTGGGCCATCGCAAAGACGACGCCGTTGGGCTGCCAGGTGGGCAGCTCGTCGGCGGTGAATGCCACGGGAGGCGTGATGGCGGACGCCTCGGGCATCAGCACCAGACCTATGCCGGTGCCGGCGCCGGCCAGTGACAGGACGAGGGCAGCAGTCAGCCCTCTGGATCTACGCATGAGCCCCCCAGGGCAGTTGCCCGGTTTGATGGCTTGAACTATCCGAACAGCCATATGTACTGGCGCAGACTAGGGCTCGCGTGAGGACCCGGTCACCTCCCTTGACCCATTGCATACCAACTTGGAATGAACGGTTCAGGCTGGAGGGCGCACAGCGGACATACGACGGGTTTGCTCCGGCCACACCCACCGATACCAGTGGAGATGACCGGGACACGGCAAATCGTAGGGGAAATATAAGGCCTTCAGCGGTCGATGCGGACCGTCGCGCCCGCCAGCTGGTCCTCGACCTGCCGGATGTCGGCATCGACCATGATCTGCGCCAGCTCGGCCACGAGGACCGTCGGCTTCCAGCCAAGCAGTTCGTTGGCCTTGGAGGCGTCCCCGATAAGGGCGTCGACCTCGCTCGGGCGCTCGTACTTCGGGTCGTAGCGCACGTGTTCGGCCCAGTCGAGGCCCGCGTGGGCGAAGGAGGACTCCACGAACTCGCGGACCGTGGCGGCCACGCCCGTGGCGACGACGTAGTCGGTCGGCTCGTCCTGCTGGAGCATCCGCCACATGGCGTCCACGTACTCGGGGGCGTAGCCCCAGTCGCGGACCGCGTCGAGGTTGCCCAGGTAGAGGTGCTCCTGGAGGCCGGCCTTGATCCGGGCCACCGCGCGGGTGATCTTGCGGGTCACGAAGGTCTCGCCGCGGCGCGGGGACTCGTGGTTGAAGAGGATCCCGTTGACGGCGAACATGTCGTACGCCTCGCGGTAGTTCACCGTCGTCCAGTACGCGAACACCTTCGCGGCTCCGTACGGGCTGCGCGGGTGGAACGGGGTCTTCTCGTTCTGCGGGGGCGGGGTGGCCCCGAACATCTCGGAGGACGAGGCCTGGTAGATCCGGGTGTCCACGCCGCTGGCCCGGATCGCCTCCAGGAGGCGCAGGGCGCCGAGCCCGGTCACGTCCCCGGTGTAGAGGGGGGCGTCGAAGGACACCCGCACGTGCGACTGGGCGCCGAGGTTGTAGACCTCGTCGGGCCGGATCTCGCGGAGCAGGTTCACGAGCGCGACGCCGTCGGAGAGGTCGGCGTGGTGCAGGACGAAGGACCGGTTCGCGGTCTGCGGGTCCTGGTAGATGTGGTCGATCCGCTCGGTGTTGAAGCTGGAGGACCGCCGCACCAGGCCGTGCACCGTGTAGCCCTTGGAGAGCAGCAGCTCGGAGAGGTACGAGCCGTCCTGCCCGGTGACGCCGGTTATGAGTGCGGTCTTGCCCATCTGGGGTCCCCCTGGGGATCGTGTCGGTCTGTTCTGGTGAGCGGGGCCCCGCCCCAGCCGCCCCACCCGTACGAGGCTGGATGCGTACCGTACACGGCCCCGCACCCGCCCCCTTCGCCCGGATTCCGCTCGCGGCGGCCGGGCGGCCCCGTCCGGCGGCCGGACCTCGTCCGCACCCCGCCGCGGCGGACTGGCATCATCGGCGGTATGACAAGTTCGCTGCCGCTCCTGCCCCCGAACGCCCGCGTCTTCGTCGCGGGCCACCGCGGCCTCGTGGGCTCCGCGGTCGCCCGCCGGCTCACCGCCGACGGCCACGAGGTGCTCACCCGGGGCCGCGCCGACCTCGACCTGCGCGACGCCGCCGCCACGGAGGCGTACCTGAGGGACGTCCGCCCCGACGCCGTCGTGCTGGCGGCGGCCAAGGTGGGCGGGATCATGGCCAACAGCACCTACCCGGTGCAGTTCCTGGAGGACAACCTCAAGATCCAGCTCAGCGTCATCGGCGGCGCGCACGCCGCCGGGGTCGGCCGCCTGCTGTTCCTGGGCTCCTCCTGCATCTACCCGAAGCTGGCGCCGCAGCCCATCAGCGAGGACGCCCTGCTGACGGGCCCGCTGGAGCCGACCAACGAGGCGTACGCCCTGGCGAAGATCGCCGGGATCGTCCAGGTCCAGTCGTACCGCAAGCAGTACGGGGCCTCGTACATCTCGGCGATGCCCACGAACCTCTACGGTCCGGGCGACAACTTCGACCTGGAGACCTCGCACGTCCTGCCCGCCCTGATCCGGCGCTTCCACGAGGCCGCCGCCGAGGGCCGCGAGGAGGTCACTCTGTGGGGCAGCGGCACGCCGCGCCGCGAGTTCCTGCACGTGGACGACCTGGCGGCCGCCTGCGCGGTGCTGCTGGGCGGCTACGACGGGGACGAGCCGGTCAACATCGGCTGCGGCGAGGACCTCACCATCAAGGCCCTCGCCGAGACCGTCGCCGAAGTGACCGGCTTCCGCGGCCGGCTCGCCTGGGACACGTCCAAGCCGGACGGCACGCCGCGCAAGCTCCTCGACGTCACCCGCCTGACCTCGCTGGGCTGGAAGCCGGAGATCGGGCTGCGGGACGGGATCGCCGCCACCTACCGGTGGTGGCGCGAGCAGGGCTGAACGCACGTGCCGGCAACCCCTTAGTACGCTCCGCGGCCGTCGACGACGGCTCGGAGGGTACGGCCCATGACGTCGACGTCGCTGGTGAAGGACCAGTTGTCGACGTACTGCAGGTCGAGCTGGATCGTCTCGTCCCAGGAGAGGTCCGAGCGTCCGCTGATCTGCCACAGCCCGGTCATGCCCGGACGCACGGTGAGCCGGCGCAGTTCGACCTCGTCGTACTGGGCCACCTCCTCCGGCAGCGGCGGGCGCGGGCCGACCAGTGACATGTGCCCGCTCAACACGTTGAACAGCTGCGGCAGTTCGTCCATGGAGGTGCGGCGCAGCAGCCGGCCCACCCGTGTCACCCGGGGGTCGCGGCGGATCTTGAACATCAGGCCGTCGTTCTCGTTGGCCCCGGACAGCTCGTGCTTCAGCCGGTCCGCGTCCACGACCATGGTGCGGAACTTCCACATGACGAACGGGACGCCGTCGCGCCCGATGCGCCGCTGTCGGTAGAACGCCGGGCCGCGCGAGCCGAGCCGGATCGCCAGGACGATGCCGAGGAAGACCGGCGAGAGCAGCAGCAGCCCGACGGCCGCCCCCGTGCGGTCGAGGACCGACTTGAGCAGGGTCTGCACGCCCCGGCCAACGGGCGGCGCCACCCGCAGGACGGCGAGACCGCCCGCGGACAGGGTCTCCAACCGCTTGACGGAGACCTCCACGAGCCCGGGGAAGACGGCGAGTTCCAGCCCCGCGTCGTGCAGCGCCCAGGCGACCTTGCGCAGCCGCTCCCCCGCGATCCGCGCGCCCGGGGCGACCAGGACGAGGTCGGCGTGGTGGCTGCGGACGGCGCCGAGGACGGCGGCGGAGTCCGCGTTCGGGGCATCGGGCACGGTCTCTTCGAGCCGGGCCGCGACGGGCACCCCGCCTTCGAGCGGACCGGCGCCGACCGGCACCACGCCGACGACCACGTAGGGGTGGTCGGTGCGCGCGGCCAGGTGTTCGATGACGGCCCCGGCAGCGCCGGGTTCGCCGACCACCAGCACCCGGCTGACGGCGTGCGCCTCGCGGCGGGCCGCCGAGAGGTGGCGGTAGGTCAGCTTGTGGCAGGCCACGGTGATGAGGAGGGCGGGCACCAGGGCGCCGAGCGCGGACAGCCGCGGGGTGCTCTCGCCGGTCACTACGCGGGCCACGGCCAGAACACCGATGAGAATCAGCCAGTCGTGCAGGACGGGCAGCACTCCGCGGGATTCTCCCAGCGCGCGCGAGGCGTAGCGCCGGCGCACCGCCTGCACCCCGGTCCAGGCGAGCGCGGCGCCGAGGGCGCAGTACACCGGCCGGACCTGCTGCGCCGCCTGGAAGACCAGCCCTACGGGGATCGCGGCGCCGAGGAAGTCGGCCGTGAGGGCAGCGGGCAGGTACCAGCGGGCCTTGTCGCCGATCCGCCTCGCCGGGGCTGCCGCGAGCCCCGCGGTCGCTGCTGCCGCTCCGGCCAGTCTTTGCGCAGGAAAATGGACATGCCTCATGGGCCCCCCTGGCACGTGGTCTATGACAGTGGCGCGTGCCCGCGGCTTCCCCTGGCTCCGGACAACTGGCGCACCGGGAAACAGTACGACAAACACCCGTACGACAAATGCCGATTGCGCGAACGAGACCTCTTGTTGCGCAAGTGTTAGCAACCGGTACCAACCGTTCCAGATATCGGAGCCCCCTTTCGCACGCGAAGGTGAATGGTCCGGATACCGGATACGTCTCGTCGGTCAACGAACCGTTTCCAGCCAACATTTTGACGCGGCCCTGACATCGACGCCCGCAGCTGGCACTCTTCGATCCGTTCTCCGCACCAGCCTGCTCTGCCCGGAGGCCCACCCAGCCGTCCGGAACCCCTTGCAGAAGGAGTCTGCGTTGAGTCACACCCCCCACAGGCGTGCCACCGCGGCCGGCGCTCTCGTCGCCGCCGCCGCACTGCTCGCCGTCGGCATCCAGGCCGGCACCGCCAGCGCCGACGCCACCGCGTCGCAGGCACGCAACGCCGCTCAGCCCAACCCGGGCGCGTCTGCCGTCAACCTCAGTCCGTCCGAGCGTGCGACGCTCATAGCGGACGCCAACTCGACCACCGTCCAGGCGGCCAAGGCCCTCGGCCTCGGCGAGCAGGAGAAGCTGGTCGTACGCGACGTCGTCAAGGACGCCGACGGCACCACGCACACCACGTACGAGCGCACCTACGGCGGACTCCCCGTGCTCGGCGGCGACCTGACGGTCCATGCCAAGGGCGGCGTCACCAAGAGCATCACCAAGGCGACCAACCACGAGATCAAGGTCGCGGACACCACCGCGACCGTGACCCCGGCCGGCGCCGAGGGCCAGGCCGTCTCGGCGGCGAACGCCGCGGGCTCCAAGGACGCCAAGGCGTCCAAGAGCGCCCGCAAGGTGATCTGGGCCGCCGAGGGCGCCCCCGTCCTCGCCTACGAGACCGTCGTCGGCGGCCTCCAGGACGACGGCACCCCGAGCGAACTGCACGTGGTCACCGACGCCAAGACCGGCGCGAAGATCACCCAGTGGCAGGCCATCGAGACCGGCACCGGCAACACCATGTACAGCGGCCAGGTCACGATGGGCACCTCGCAGTCGGGCAGCAACTACACGCTGACCGACGCCGGGCGCGGCAACCACAAGACGTACGACCTCAACGGCGGCAGCTCCGGCACCGGCAGCCTCTTCACCAACACGACCGACGTGTGGGGCAACGGCGCCGCGTCCAACCGCGCGACCGCCGGTGCCGACGCGCACTACGGCGCACAGCTGACGTGGGACTACTACAAGAACGTGCACGGCCGCAACGGCCTGCGCAACGACGGCGTGGCCCCGTACAGCCGGGTCCACTACGGCAACGCGTACGTGAACGCGTTCTGGGACGACTCCTGCTTCTGCATGACGTACGGCGACGGTACGAGCAACACGCACCCGCTGACGTCCATCGACGTGGCCGCCCACGAGATGACCCACGGCCTCACCTCGGTCACCGGCAACATGACCTACAGCGGTGAGCCCGGCGGCCTGAACGAGGCGACCTCCGACATCATGGCGGCGAACGTCGAGTTCTACGCCAACAACCCGCAGGACGTCGGCGACTACCTGGTCGGCGAGAAGATCGACATCAACGGCGACGGCACCCCGCTGCGCTACATGGACAAGCCGAGCAAGGACGGCGGCTCCAAGGACGCGTGGTACTCGGGCATCGGCGGCATCGACGTCCACTACTCCTCGGGCCCGGCCAACCACGTCTACTACCTGATGTCCGAGGGCTCCGGCGCCAAGGTCATCAACGGCGTGAGCTACAACTCGCCGACCTCCGACGGCCTCCCGGTCACCGCGATCGGCCGTGACGCCGCCGCGAAGATCTGGTTCCGCGCGCTGACGGTGGGCTACTTCAAGTCGAACACCAACTACGCGGCCGCCCGTACGGCGACCCTCCAGGCCGCCGCCGACCTGTACGGCCAGGGCTCGACCACGTACAACAACGTGGCCAACGCCTGGGCGGGCATCAACGTCGGCGCCCGCATCGTCTCCGGCGTCTCGGTCACCCCGATCGCCACCCAGACCACCCAGATCAACACCGCCGTGAGCCTGCAGGTCCAGGCGACCAGCACCAACCCGGGTGCGCTGAGCTACGCGGCGACCGGCCTGCCGGCCGGCCTGTCGATCAACTCCTCGACCGGTCTGATCTCGGGTACGGCCACCACCGCGGGCACGTACAACGTGACGGTGACCGTGACCGACTCGGCGAGCAAGACGGGCACGGCGTCCTTCACCTGGGCCGTCGGCACGTCCCAGCAGAACGTGTTCGAGAACACGAACGACTACCAGATCGCGGACAACGCGACCGTCGAGTCGCCGATCGCCGTGACCCGCACGGGCAACGCCCCGAGCACCCTCAAGGTGGACGTGAACATCGTCCACACCTACGTCGGTGACCTCGTGGTCGACCTCGTCGCCCCCGACGGCTCCGTCTACAACCTGCGCAACCGCAGCGGCGGCAGCGCGGACAACATCGTCCAGAGCTTCACCGTGAACGCCTCCTCCGAGGTCGCCCAGGGCACCTGGAAGCTCCGCGTCCGGGACGCCGCCAGCCTGGACACCGGCTACATCAACAGCTGGAAGCTCACCTTCTGACCCCACCGGGGCAGGTGAAGCCGATCGGCTGACCCCATGAAAGCGCGGGGCCGTCCGGGAGAAACCCTCCCGGACGGCCCTGTTCCATGTGCCCGTGCGGTAGGGGACCCGCTCCCCCGCCGAGCCGGGACCTTCGGCGAGCGACCGTCCCCGGGCCCGGGCGCCGGAGACCGGAACGGAAGCCCGCGAGGGCCCGGCACCTCGTGGGTGCCGGGCCCTCGCGCTCAGCGGGTCCGGAGGTCAGCCCCTGCCGCGGAAGATGAAGTCGAAGAGGTCGTGGCCGCCCTTGTGGTGCTCCTGGTGCCGGCCGTGCTCCTTGCCCTCGTCCTGGCCGTGCTCCTCCTGCTTGCCCTGCTCCTTGCCCTCGTCCTGGCCGTGCTCCTGCTGCTTGCCCTGCTCCTTGCCCTCGTCCTGGCCGTGCTCCTCCTGCTTGCCCTGCTCCTTGCCCTCGTCCTGGCCGTGCTCCTCCTGCTTGCCCTGCTCCTGCCCGGGCTGGTCCATCGGGGTCCGGTGCGAGCGGAAGTCGTCTTCGTCGTCGCGCCAGTCGTCACGGCGGTTGTCGCCCAAGTCGTCGCGGCGGTTGTCGCCCCAGTCGTCACGGCGGCCGTGGGTCGGCACGAAGCTCACCGAGAGGACCTCGACGTTGTACACCGTGTCGCCCGGCTGCAGCTCGCGCTCCACCCGGCCGCCGCACGCGTGGTTCGGGTAGAGCAGGGCCCGCGATTCGGTGTCGTTGTGGACCGCCGTCGCAGGGCGGTTGCGCGAGGTGCCCGTCAACTCGTAGCAGGTGTCGTTGTCCGACGGGCGGATCTGCGCCCGCTCGTCGTTGTCGATGATGTACTGCAGCCGGCCGAGGTCGTCGTGGCCGCCGGCCAGCGACGGGCCGGCGGTCGGCAGGACGAGGGTGAGAGCGCCGAGGAGCGCTACGGCGGTGGGGCGAAGACGCATGGGAAGGCAGTCCGTTCTGTGGGCATTTGAATGCCGGTCCAGTGGCATCCAGCGGGCAGCGTAGGAGCGCCGGCCCATGCCGGAACGTTTCGGCATGCGCAGCACGTTCGAAGGTTCACCCGCCCGCACCCGCTACGCGGATGCGCGTTCGGATGCCGGAGCACCGGCGGCGGCCGGGCCCGCGAGCGGCGCCGATGCACGGGCCGGGGCCTGCCCCGGAGCCTTCGTACGGACCATCACCAGCACCAGCAGCGCCCCCGCCAGCCCCATCAGCCCCGAGACCAGGAACGTCCCCCGCAGCCCGCTCGCGAAGGCCTCCTCCACCCAGACCCTGGCCGCCGGCCCCGCCGCCAGCAGCTGCCCGGCCCGCCCGGAGGCCAGCGCCTCGGCCGTGCCGTGCCCCTGGCCGGTGCCGCTGAGACCGTCCCGCAGCCCGGCCTGGAAGACCGCGCCGAGCACCGCGATGCCGAGCGCCATGCCCAGCTGCCGCGCGGTGTTCAGGGCCCCGCCGGCCATGCCGGCCCGGGACGGGGCCACGGCCCCCATCGCGGCGGCCGCCAGCGCCGGGGTCGCCATGCCCACGCCGAGCCCGGTCACCACCAGCCCGGGGACCAAGGCCGCCCAGCCGTCGCCCGCGTCCGTCATCCAGGCCTGGAGGAGCGCGCCCGCACCGATCAGCAGCAGCCCGCCGCCGATGGTCAGCCGCGCCGGAGCCCCGTGCAGCAGCCGCCCGGCCACCGCGGAGACGGCGAACGAGGAGATGCTCAGCGGCACCAGCACCAGCCCGGCGGAGACCGGGCCCATCCCCTCCGCGGACTGCAGCCACAAGGAGACGTACATCAGGTACGAGAACGCCGCGCCGGACAGCAGCAGCGCCCCGGCCATGACGCCGACGAAGGAGCGGCTGCGGAACAGCGAGAGGTCCAGCATCGGGTGGGAACTGCGCAGTTCGACCAGGACGAAGGCGGCGAAGGCGGCCGCGCCGAGGCCGAACAGGCCGAGGGTGGCGGCGCCGGTCCAGCCGTTCTCGCCGACCCGGATCAGCGCGTACGTGACGGCCGCCGCGCCCGTGGTGAACGCGGCCATGCCGGGCAGGTCGAGGCCCTTGGCCCGCGGATCGCGGGACTCGGCGACCGACATGAGGGTCACGTAGACGGCCAGGGCGCAGACGGGGAGGTTGATGAAGAAGATCCAGCGCCAGCCGAAGTGCTCGGTGAGCAGCCCGCCGATGATCGGGCCGGCCGCGGCGGCGGCGCCGTTGACCGCGCCCCAGACGCCGAAGGCGACCCCGCGGTCGCGGCCCTGGTACGCGCTGCTGAGCAGGGCCATGGTGGTGGCGAACATCGCGGCGCCGCCGATGCCCTGGACGGCGCGGAAGGCGATCAGCGCGGCCGGGCCGCCGGCCAGACCGCAGGCGAGCGAAGCGGCGGCGAAGACCCCGAGCCCGCCGAGGTAGACGCGGCGGCGGCCGATCCGGTCGGCGAGCGAGCCGGCGCCGAGCAGCAGCGCGGCGAGGGCCAGGGCGTAGACGTCCATGACCCATTGGAGGCCGGCGAAACCGGTGTGCATGTCGGCGGCCATGTCGGGCAGGGCGACCATCACGATCGTGACGTCGACCAGGAGCATGAACGCCCCGAGGCACACCGCGGTGAGCGGGAGCCATTTACGCATGGGAGAACTCCTCGGGACCCGGAGGCCCGGCAGGGGGTGGGGTGGCTGTGGCTGTGGCTGTGGCTGTGGCTGTGGTTCCAAACTCCCATCCGGACGGAAGATCCCCCACCCAGACCCCCGTGCCTGCCGGATTTCACCCATCACCACCCCTGTCATGATGGAAACCATGACCACGCCCGTACAGCTGGACGACCTCGACCGCGCCCTGATGCAGGCCCTGACGATCGACGGCCGGGCCGCGTTCAGCAGGATCGCCGAGGTGCTGGAGGTCTCGGACCAGACGGTGGTGCGCCGCTACCGCCGGCTGCGGACCTCGGGCCTGCTCCGGGTGGTCGGGCTGCCCCTGGGCAACCGGGTCGGGCTCTTCGAATCCTGGCTGCGCGTGCAGTGCGCGCCGGACGCCGCGCTCGCGGTGGCCGAGGCGCTGGCCCGGCGGCCGGACATCTCCTGGGTGAAGCTCGGCTCCGGCGGCACCGAGATCAACTGCCTGACCAAGGCCCGGACCCGGCAGGACCGCGACGGCCTGCTGCTGGACAAGCTCCCGCGCACCCGCCGGGTGACCGGGGTCAGCGCCCACACCATCCTGCGGGTCTACATCGGCGGCCCGGCGCAGTGGTGCGGTCTGGACGTCCTGCGGCCCGGGCAGATCGCGGCGCTGGAACGGCCGCCGGCGCGGATCCCCGTGGTGCGCGGGCCGGAGCAGGAGCGGTACGCCCTGGACGAAGCCGAACTCGCGCTGCTGGCGGTGCTCGCCCAGGACGGCCGGGCCGGCTATCCGGAGCTGGCGCGCGCCTCGGGCCTGTCGGAGTCCACCGCCCGCCGCAGGCTGGACCGGCTGCGGGAGCTTCGGGCGCTCTACTTCGACGTGGAGTTCGTCCCGTCGGCCCTGGGCTTCGAGGCGGAGGCGACGCTGCTGCTGACCGCGGCCCCGGCCCGGTTGGCGGAGGCGGGCGCCGCGCTCGCCGCGCACCCGGAGGTGCCCTTCGCGGCCGCGGTGACCGGCACGGCCAACCTGATGGCGGTGGTGGTGTGCCGGGACACCGACGCCCTGTACACGTACATGACGGAGCGGATCGGCGCGGTGCCCGGCGTCCAGCACCTGGAAGTGATCCCGACCCTGCGCAACATCAAGCGGGCCGGGATGCTGGTGGAGGGCGGGCGGCTGGTCGATCCGCCGCCCGCCCCCTGACCCCGGAACCGGGGCCCGGAGCCCGGGCCCCGTCGGCTCGGGGCCGCTAGCGCAGGAGTACGCCGCCCCCCGCGCCCGCGTCACCGGCCGATTCGGTGTCCGCCGGGGCCGCGACCAGCCCCAGTTCGGCCGGTGTCGCCAGCATCGGGTGCGCGGGCAGGATCCGGACGGTGTACCCGTAGGGCCCCGTGCGGTCGAGGGCCAGCGGGCCCTCGTACATCCAGCGCCCTTCCAGGTCGGGCCCGGCGGTCGGCTTGAGCGGGAAGGACCGCCCGTCGCGGATCACGTCCTGCGGATCCACCCGCCCGGCGACGGCCTGCACCTCGACGTCCTCGGGCGTGAGCGCGTCCAGCGCCACCCGCACGCGCAGCGTGAGGGTGGCCCCGAGCTCGGCGGTGCCGTTCACCGGAGCGGCGGCCAGCGCCTCCACGTGCTCGACGACGACCCGCGGCCAGGCCGCCCGGACGCGGCCCTTCCACCAGGCCAGGTCCCGTGCCGCGTCCGCGTCCAGACCCCGGTGGGCGCGCGCGGCCGGTGCGTACAGCCGCTCCACGTACTCCCGCACCATGCGGCCCGCGAGCACCTTGGGCCCCAGCGAGACGAGGGTGCGCCGGACCATCTCGATCCACCGCACCGGCAGTCCGCTGCGCCCGGCCCGGTCGTAGAACCGCGGCGCGACCCGGTCCTCGATCAACTCGTACAGGGCGCCCGCCTCCAGGTCGTCGCGCCGGTCCTCGTCCGTCCCGAGCCCGTCGGCCGTCGGAATGGCCCAGCCGAAGTCCGGTTCGAACCATTCGTCCCACCAGCCGTCCAGCACGGACAGGTTGAGGCAGCCGTTGAGCGCCGCCTTCATCCCGCTGGTCCCGCAGGCCTCCAGCGGCCGCAGCGGGTTGTTCAGCCAGACGTCGCAGCCCGGGTAGAGCTTCTGCGCCATGGCCATGCCGTAGTCGGGCAGGAAGACGATCCGGTGCCGCACCCTCGGATCGTCGGAGAACCGCACCAGCTCCTGCACGAGCCGCTTGCCCCCGTCGTCGGCCGGGTGCGCCTTGCCCGCGACGACGATCTGCACGGGCCGGTCCGGGTGGAGCAGCAGCGCGCGCAGCCGCTCGGGGTCGCGCAGCATCAGCGTGAGCCGCTTGTACGAGGGCACGCGCCGGGCGAACCCGATGGTGAGCACGTCCGGGTCGAGTACGGAGTCCACCCAGCCGAGTTCGGCCTCCGCGGCCCCGCGCTGGAGCCACGAGGCCCGCAGCCGGTCGCGCACCTCCTGCACCAGCTGCTCGCGCAGCACGCGCCGCAGGTCCCAGACGTCCTGGTCCGCGATGTCGGCGACCGCGTCCCAGCGCTGGGAGCCGCCGACCGACAGCGCGTCCTCGGTCCGCCCGGCGCCGATCTGGCGGACGCCGAGGCGGACCACCTCGGGGGCCACCCAGGTCGGGGCGTGCACGCCGTTGGTCACGGAGGTGATCGGCACGTCGGCCGGGTCGAAGCCCGGCCACAGCCCGGCGAACATTCCGCGGCTGACCGCCCCGTGCAGGGTGGAGACGCCGTTGGCCCGCTGGGCCAGGCGAAGCCCCATCACCGCCATGTTGAAGACCCCGGGGTCGCCTCCGGGGTAGGACTCGGCGCCCAGTTCCAGGATCCGGTCGACCGGCAGGGCGGCCAGCTCCGCGCCGGGTCCGAAGTGCCGGGCGACCAGGGCGCGCTCGAACCGGTCGATGCCGGCGGGCACCGGCGTGTGCGTGGTGAACACCGTGCCGGCGCGCACCGCCTCGACGGCGGCCTCGAAGCCGAGCCCCTGCTCCCCTTCCAGTTCCCTTATGCGTTCGAGTCCGAGGAAGCCGGCGTGTCCCTCGTTCGTGTGGAACACCTCGGGGTCGGGATGCCCGGTGATCCGGCAGTACGTGCGCACCGCGCGCACGCCTCCGATGCCGAGCAGCATCTCCTGGAGGAGGCGGTGGTCGCTGCCGCCGCCGTAGAGCCGGTCGGTCACCTCGCGGGCGCCGGAGTCGTTGTCCTCGACGTCGGAGTCGAGGAGCAGCAGCGGTACGCGGCCGACGCGGGCCTGCCAGATGTGCGCGTGCAGGGCCCGGCCGCCGGGCAGGCTCAGGGTCACCCGGGCCGGTGCCCCTTCGCCGTCGCGCAGCAGGGAGACGGGGAGTTCGTTGGGGTCGAGGACGGGATAGTGCTCCTGCTGCCAGCCGTCGCGGGAGAGAGACTGGCGGAAGTAGCCGTGGCGGTAGAGCAGTCCCACTCCGATGAGCGGGACGCCGAGGTCGCTGGCGGCCTTGAGGTGGTCCCCGGCGAGGATCCCGAGCCCGCCGGAGTACTGCGGCAGGGCGGCGGTGATCCCGAACTCGGGGGAGAAATAGGCGATCCCGGCGGGCAGCTCGGCATGGTCCTCGTGGCTCTGGTACCACCTCCCCCCGTGGACGTAGTCGTCGAGGTCGGCGGCGACGACGGCGAGCCGCCGCAGGAACCGCCGGTCGCCGGCCAGTTCCTCAAGGCGGGGTGCGGAGACCGCGCCGAGCAGCCGGACGGGATCGCCGCCGGCGGCCTGCCAGCCCTCGGGGTCGACGGATTGGAAGAGTTCACGGGTCTCGGAATGCCAGGACCAGCGCAGATTGCGCGCGAGATCGGCAAGCGGAAGCAATGGTTCCGGGAGGACGGGGCGCACGGTGAATCGACGGATAGCCTTCACACGTTCTACCTTCGCAGGCGATTGCGGATCGAAGCGGCCGCACCACGCTGTGCGTCCGCGCATCACCCCGGGAAGGCTAGCCTCACCGGCCCCCGCGCTGCCACGGTGCCTCGTTCGCCGACCGCCGCCGCCCCGGCCGCCGGGTGCGGTGCACGGGCGGCCGGGGCGGCCGGGTGCCGCGGGTCGGTCGGCGGGCGTCGGGGCCGTGTGCAGCATCCGAGCAGGTCGGTGGTCACGTGGGTGCCGCCGCCTTCGCGGTGGGAGATGCTGACGCCGCCGTCGGCCACCGGGGTGGCGACGTGGCTGGGAACGGTGTCACCTGGACGGGTGTTGAGGCTGCGGGCGCCCGGGCGGGTGACGCCGCATCCGTACGACGGGGTCTTCGAGCCCGCCGTGGGCGATGTCCAGGTCGGCCGTTCCCCGATGTGGAGCCGGACCGGACCGGTCCGGCCCGGCGGGACGGCCTCGGCGGCCGCCGGGACGGTGCGGAACGGCGCTGCCCGTGCACCGGACCCGGCGTCGGGGCAGGCGGCATCGGCCGCGTCGCCGTAGAGCGAGGCGGTGCGTCCGCGGCCGCGGTGCCCGGGACACCGATAAGGGTGACGAGGCCCGCGGTGAGCAGGACCACCGTACGAGTGGCACGCAACAAGAACGATCCGTCGGAAAAAGGGATGCGGATTTCGGACATTCCGGCAGCCGAAACGCTTCGTGGAATCCGCCGAGACGGCGCTCGTGATCTCTCTTCCGAAGAGCGGTGCCACTGCGGACATTCCACCCTCACCGCCCCAAATGCGCGGTCACAGACGGTGCCTGTGATGCCGGTGAGGCGGGGGTTTCAGGGCGTACATCCGTTAGTCCCAACGGACTTGACGGAGCCTCGGCGGATGTCGGCCAAGACCTTGGTCTGGGCCTCACCACTACGTACGAGTAGTTAACCGAGAGCACGGATTGAGCGGGGTGAGAGTGGGCAGGGCTCCCCGCGTACACGCACGGCACCCCGCCCCACCACCTCTCCCGCCACCCGAGTGAACGCGGACAGGAGCGGCCATGCCCGCAGCCCAGCCGTCTTCCGAGCGGCTAGAAACAGAGCGAACAGAGCGTGCACGACCAGCCGGTGCTCCGGCTGGGCTGTTGTCACCGAGCCCCGCGAACTGCCCCCAGGTGATCCCATCATGATCGGTCGCATTCCCGTGCTGGACGTCCGCCCCGCCGTCGACTGCGGGGCCAGACCCGCCAAGGCGGTCGTGGACGAGGTCTTCGAGATCTCCGCCACCGTGTTCCGCGAGGGCCACGACGCCGTCGCCGCCCACGTCGTGCTCCGCGACCCCAGCGGGCGGCTGCGGCCCCCCGTGCCGATGCGCGAGCTGGCGCCCGGCACCGACCGGTGGGGCGCGCGCGTCTCCGCGGAGGCCGAAGGGAGGTGGACGTACACCGTCGAGGCGTGGAGCGACCCGGTCGGCACCTGGCAGGCCCACGCCGCCATCAAGATCCCCGCGGGCATCGACCCCGGGCTCACGCTGCTCGAAGGCGCCGAGCTCTACGAGCGGGCCGGCTCCCGGATCCCGAAGAAGGACGGGCGTGAGCACGTCCTGGCCGCCGCCGCGGCGATGCGCGACGAGGACCGCCCGGTCTCGCTGCGGTACGCCGCCGCCCTCGCGCCCCCGGTGCAGGCCGCCCTCACCCGGCGCCCGTACCGGGAGCTGGTCACCGCCTCCAAGGCCCTGCCGCTGGTCGTGGAGCGCAAGCGGGCCCTCTACGGCTCCTGGTACGAGATGTTCCCGCGCTCCGAGGGCGCCGTCGTCGAGCCCGGCGAGGAGCCCGTGAGCGGAACGCTGCGCACCGCCGCGGAGCGGCTGCCGGCCGTCGCCGCGATGGGGTTCGACGTGGTGTACCTGCCACCGATCCACCCGATTGGGAGTACGTACCGCAAGGGCCCGAACAACACTCTTTCAGCCGGGAGTTGGGACCCGGGGGTGCCGTGGGCCATCGGCTCCACCGAGGGCGGCCACGACGCCGTCCACCCCGACCTCGGCACCATCGAGGACTTCGACGCCTTCGTCGCCCGCGCCCGCGAGCTGCGCATGGAGATCGCGCTCGACTTCGCGCTCCA
Organism: Streptomyces sp. NPDC051109; assembly: GCF_044455885.1. NCBI lineage: Bacteria > Bacillati > Actinomycetota > Actinomycetes > Kitasatosporales > Streptomycetaceae > Streptomyces > Streptomyces sp. NPDC051109. The sequence continues at coordinate 243,791 of NZ_JBITFF010000005.1, read as the reverse complement.
GTGCTCCCCGGACCACCCCTGGGTGGAAAAGCACCCTGAGTGGTTCCGGCACCGGGCCGACGGGACGATCGCGTACGCCGAGAACCCGCCGAAGAAGTACCAGGACATCTACCCGATCCACTTCGACACCGACATGGCCGGGCTCGTCGAGGAGACGGTCCGCATCCTGCGGTACTGGATGGACCACGGCGTCCGCATCTTCCGGGTGGACAATCCGCACACCAAGCCGGTCGTCTTCTGGCAGAAGGTGATCGCGGACATCAACAAGTCCGATCCCGACGTGATCTTCCTGGCGGAGGCCTTCACCCGGCCCGCCATGATGCGCACGCTGGCCGCGATCGGCTTCCAGCAGTCGTACACCTACTTCACCTGGCGCAACACGAAGGCCGAGCTGACCGAGTACCTGACCGAGCTCGCGGACACGCGCTCCGCCTCCGTCATGCGGCCGAATTTCTTCGTGAACACGCCCGACATCCTCCACGAGTACCTCCAGAAGGGCGGTCGCCCGGCCTTCGAGGTGCGCGCCGTACTCGCCGCCACCCTCTCCCCCACCTGGGGCGTCTACGCCGGGTACGAACTCTGCGAGAACACCCCGGTCCGCGAGGGCAGCGAGGAGTACCTGAACTCCGAGAAGTACGAGTTCCGGCCACGCGACTGGGCGGCCGCGGACCGCGAGGGCCGCACGATCGCCCCGCTGATCACCTCCCTGAACCGGGTGCGCCGCCGCAACCCGGCGCTCCAGCAGCTGCGCGACATCCACTTCCACACGACCGACAACGAACAGGTGATCGCCTATTCGAAGCATGCGGGGGCCAATTCCGTACTGGTGGTCGTCAACCTCGATCCGCACCACACCCAGGAGGCGACGGTGTCGTTGGACATGCCGGTACTCGGCCTCGACTGGCACGGGTCCCTCGCGGTGCGCGACGAGCTCACCGGCGAGACCTACCACTGGGGCAGGGCCAACTACGTACGCCTGGAGCCGGGTCGAACGCCCGCCCACGTGCTCGTGGCCCTGCGACCGTCCCCGCCCACCGGAGGGTCACCCACCACATGATGATCAACGATCCCGTCCACGACACGTTCGAGGACACCCCTGCGAAGGACCGCGATCCCGACTGGTTCAAGCGGGCGGTCTTCTACGAGGTGCTCGTACGGTCCTTCCACGACAGCAACGGTGACGGCGTAGGGGACCTGAAGGGGCTCACCGCCAAGCTCGACTACCTGCAGTGGCTGGGCGTCGACTGCCTCTGGCTGCCGCCGTTCTTCGCCTCGCCGCTCCGTGACGGGGGCTACGACGTCGCCGACTACACGTCCGTGCTGACCGAGTTCGGCGACCTCGCCGACTTCGTGGAGTTCGTGGACGCCGCGCACCACCGCGGCATGCGGGTGATCATCGACTTCGTCATGAACCACACGAGCGACCAGCACGAGTGGTTCCAGCAGTCCCGCAAGGACCCCGAGGGTCCGTACGGCGACTACTACATGTGGGCCGACAACGACAAGCAGTACCAGGACGCCCGCATCATCTTCATCGACACCGAGACCTCGAACTGGACGTACGACCCGGTCCGCAAGCAGTACTACTGGCACCGGTTCTTCTCGCACCAGCCGGACCTCAACTACGAGAACCCGGCCGTGGTGGAGGAGATCGTCTCGGCGCTGCGCTTCTGGCTCGACCTCGGCATCGACGGCTTCCGGCTCGACGCCGTACCCTACCTGTACGCCGAGGAGGGCACCAACTGCGAGAACCTGCCGCGCACCCACCAGCTCCTCAAGCGGGTCCGCGCCGAGATCGACGCGCACTACCCGGACACCGTGCTGCTCGCCGAGGCCAACCAGTGGCCCGAGGACGTCGTCGACTACTTCGGCGACTTCGCGCGCGGCGGGGACGAATGCCACATGGCGTTCCACTTCCCGGTCATGCCGCGCATCTTCATGGCCGTACGAAGAGAGTCGCGCTATCCCGTCTCCGAAATCCTGGCCAAGACCCCGGCGATCCCGGACCGCTGCCAGTGGGGCATCTTCCTGCGCAACCACGACGAGCTCACCCTCGAAATGGTCACCGACGAAGAGCGCGACTACATGTACGCCGAGTACGCCAAGGACCCGCGGATGCGGGCCAACATCGGCATCCGGCGCCGGCTCGCCCCGCTCCTCGACAACGACCGCAACCAGATGGAGCTGTTCACCGCCCTGCTGCTGTCGCTGCCCGGCTCGCCGGTGCTCTACTACGGCGACGAGATCGGCATGGGCGACAACATCTGGCTCGGCGACCGCGACGGCGTCCGCACCCCGATGCAGTGGACCCCGGACCGCAACGCCGGTTTCTCCTCCTGCGATCCGGGCAGGCTGAACCTGCCGGTCATCATGGACCCGGTCTACGGGTACCAGGTCACCAATGTCGAGGCCGCGATGGCATCGCCCTCCTCACTGCTGCACTGGACCCGCAGGCTCATCGAGGTCCGCAAGGCGAACCCGGCCTTCGGCCTCGGCTCGTACACCGAACTGCCCTCGTCCAACCCGGCGGTACTGGCCTTCCTGCGCGAGTACGGGGACGACCTGGTGCTGTGCGTGCACAACTTCTCCCGCTTCGCGCAGCCCACCGAGCTGGACCTGCGGTCGTTCAACGGGCGGACCCCGGTGGAGCTCACGGGTGACGTGCGCTTCCCGCCGATCGGCGAGTGGCCGTACCTGCTCACGCTCGCGGGGCACGGCTTCTACTGGTTCCGCCTGCTGGGCGAGTAGCCGCCGAGTACGGGGTGGGCGCGCGAATGGGTCAATCGCCCGCCCCTGTACGGATCATCCTGACCCGACACTCGTACACCACCGGAGAAGCAACTGACGCGATCCGGGACACTCTCCGCATTCTGTGACGGCCCGGGGAAAGGACGCGACGCCATGTCGGAGGCTGCATCCGCCGGGACGACGAGCACGACCGGACTCAGTCCGCTGGAGCCGATGCTCCGGGACTGGCTGCCGCTCCAACGCTGGTTCGCCGGCAAGGGGCGGCGCATCGGCCGGCTCCGGATGATCTCGGCGGCGGACCTGCTGCCGCCGGGCTCCTCCCCCCGGCTCGTCCACCTGCTCCTGGATGTCGACGGCGACTGCTACCAGCTGCTGCTCGGCGTCCGACCCGCACTGCCGCCGACCCTGGCGCCCGCGCTGATCGGGCGGGCCGAACAGGGCCCGTACGCAGGCCAGTGCGTGTACGAGGGGCTGGGTGATCCGCGGCTGGCCGCGCTGCTGCTGGAGCGGTTGCGCGCGCCCGGCACCCTCGGCCCGCTGCGCTTCGACCGCGACCCGATGGCGCTGATCCCGGCGGCGCTCGCCCCCCGGCCGCTGTCCGGCGAGCAGACCAACTCCTCGCTGATCTACGGGGATTCCTACATTCTCAAGGTGTTCCGCCGGGTCGGGCCCGGGGTCAATCCCGACCTGGAGCTGCCCAGAGCGCTGGCCGCCGCCGGGTGCGCGCGCGTCCCCGCGCCGGTCGCCTGGTACGAGGCCGCGCTGCCCGGTGGAGAACCGTTGACCCTGGGCGTGCTCCAGCCCTATCTGCGCGGCTCCGACGACGGCTGGCAGCTCGCGCTGGGCCGGCTGCGCGCCGGAGCCGACTTCACCGCCGAGGCGCACGCGCTGGGCCGGGCCACCGCCGAGGTGCACAGCGCGCTCGCCGACGCCCTGCCCACCCTCGCGCTGGGCCCGGAGCAGACCGCCCGGCTCGCCTCCGGGATGACGGCCCGGCTGGCGGCCACCGCCCGTGAGGTGCCCGCGCTGCGGCCGTACGAGGCGGGGCTGCGCGGGGCGTTCGACGCGCTGGCCGTGTCCCGCGGGGCCGGGGTGCCCGCCCAGCGGATCCACGGGGACCTGCACCTGGGCCAGACCCTGCGCACCGCCGACGGCAGCTGGGCGCTGATCGACTTCGAGGGCGAGCCGGCCCGGCCGCTGGCCGACCGCCGCCGCCCCGAACCCGCCGTCCGCGACATCGCCGGGATACTGCGCTCGTTCGACTACGCGGCCCGCTCCCACCGTCCGTTCGCCCCCGCCTGGGCGGACGCCTGCCGGGCCGCCTTCTGCGAGGGCTACGCCCGCACCACGGGCCGCGACCCGCGCGAGGACCTCGTCCTGCTGCGCGCGTACGAGACCGACAAGGCGGTGTACGAGGCGCGCTACGAGTCCCGGCACCGCCCGGACTGGCTGCACGTGCCGATGGCCGCCATCCGGCGGCTGGCCGCCGGATCGGACCGGGGGTTCGGCCGGGCGCAGCCGGGCGCCGGCCCCGCCCCCGGCGAAGGCTTCCCCTCCCTCTCGCCCCACCCCCGCCCGCAGCCGCCTAGGAGGCCGCACACGTGAGCCCCTCCCGTCAGTCACCCGCCACCACCCCGCCGTCCCCGCCCCCGGCTCCGGCCGCGGCGGCTCCGCGCAGAGCCCAGGCACCGCGCGCCCGGCGGGCTCCCGCGCACGGGGTACGGCCGGCACCCGCGCTCGGCGCCGAGGAACGGGCCCGGCTGCTGGAGGGCCGCCACCACGACCCCCACGGAGTGCTGGGCGCCCGGACCCGGCGGGACGGGGTGGTCGTGCGCGTGCTGCGCCCGTACGCCAAGGCGGTCACGATCATCGCCAAGGGACTGCGGGCCGAGCTCCACGACGACGGCGACGGGCTGTTCTCGGGGCTGCTGCCGCTGACCGGCGTGCCGGACTACCGGCTGCTGGTCGCGTACGCCGACGCCGAGATCGAGGTGCACGACCCCTACCGGTTCCTGCCCGCGCTCGGCGAGCTGGACCTGCACCTGATCGGCGAGGGCCGGCACGAGGAGCTGTGGACGGCGCTCGGCGCCCGGCCGATGGAGCACCAGGGCGTGGCCGGCACCCGGTTCACGGTGTGGGCGCCGAACGCCCAGGGGGTCCGGGTCACCGGGGACTTCTCGTACTGGGACTCGGTCGCGTACCCGATGCGCTCGCTGGGCGCGAGCGGCGTGTGGGAGCTGTTCCTGCCGGGGGTGGGCGAGGGCACGCTCTACAAGTACGACATCACGCGGCCCGACGGCAGCCACACCCTGCGCGCCGACCCGATGGCCCGCTCCGCGGAGGTCCCGCCGGCCACCGCCTCGGTGGTCACCGCGTCCCACTACGAGTGGCAGGACGCGGAGTGGATGGCGCGCCGCGGGGCCCTCCCGCCGCACCAGGCCCCGTTCTCGGTGTACGAGCTGCACCTGGCGTCCTGGCGGCCGGGGCTCTCGTACCGGCAGCTGGCCGAGCAGCTCCCGCCGTACGTCAAGGAGCTGGGCTTCACGCACGTGGAGCTGATGCCGGTCGCCGAGCATCCCTTCGGGGGCTCGTGGGGCTACCAGGTCACCGGGTACTACGCGCCGACCTCGCGGATGGGCGGTCCGGACGACTTCCGGTTCCTGGTGGACGCGCTGCACCGGGCCGGGATCGGTGTGATCGTCGACTGGGTTCCGGCGCACTTCCCGCGCGACGAGTGGGCGCTCGCGGAGTTCGACGGACGGCCGCTGTACGAGCACCACGACCCGCGGCGGGCCGCGCACCCCGACTGGGGGACGCTGGAGTTCGACTACGGCCGCAAGGAGGTCCGCAACTTCCTCGTCGCGAACGCCGTGTACTGGTGCCAGGAGTTCCACGTGGACGGGCTGCGGGTGGACGCCGTCGCCTCGATGCTCTACCTGGACTACTCGCGCGGCGAGGGCGAGTGGGCGCCGAACGAGCACGGCGGGCGGGAGAACTGGGACGCGGTGGCGCTGCTCCAGGAGATGAACGCGACGGTGTACCGGCGCTGTCCGGGCGTGGTGACGATCGCGGAGGAGTCCACGGCCTGGGAGGGCGTGACCCGGCCCACGGACGCCGGCGGGCTCGGCTTCGGGCTGAAGTGGAACATGGGCTGGATGCACGACACCCTGCGGTACGCGACGAAGGACCCGGTGCACCGCAAGTACCACCACCACGACATGACGTTCGGGATGATCTACGCGTACAGCGAGAACTACGTGCTGCCGATCTCGCACGACGAGGTGGTGCACGGCAAGGGCTCGCTGGTGTCGAAGATCCCCGGGGACTGGTGGCAGCAGCGGGCCATACACCGCGCGTACCTGGGCTTCATGTGGGCCCACCCCGGCAAGCAGCTGCTGTTCATGGGCCAGGAGTTCGCGCAGGGCTCGGAGTGGTCGGAGGCGCACGGGCCGGACTGGTGGCTGCTGGACTCCTCGTACACGGCGGCCGACGACCACCGGGGCGTGCGCGACCTCGTGCGCGATCTGAACCGCACGTACACGGCGACGCCCGCGCTGTGGGAGCGGGACACGGTGCCGGAGGGCTTCGCGTGGGTGGAGGCGGACGCGGCGGAGGACAACGTGTTCGCGTTCCTGCGGTACGCGCAGGACGGCTCGCAGCTGCTGTGCGTCTCGAACTTCTCGCCGGTGGTGCGGCACGGCTACCGGATCGGCGTCCCGGCGGAGGTGCCGTGGTGGCGGGAGGTCCTGAACACGGACCTGGAGCAGTACGGCGGCAGCGGCGTGCGCCATCTGCAGCCGCTGCGGCCCGAGCCCGTGCCCGCGCAGGGCCGCCCGGCGAGCCTGCGCATGACGCTCCCGCCCCTGGCGACGGTCTGGCTCAGGCCGTGACGGCGGTGACGTCCTCGAGCTCCTGAAGGAGCTTGCGCTTGGCGCGGGCCCCGACCATCTGCTTCACGGGCTCGCCGTCGCGGAAGACGAGCAGGGTCGGCATGGACAGCACCCCGTACCGGACGACGGTGGCGGGGTTGCTGTCTGCGTCGATCTGCACGACCTTGAGGCGGTCGGCCTCCTCGGCGGCGACGGCGGACAGCACGGGCGCGAGCTGCCGGCACGGCCCGCACCAGTCGGCGGTGAACTCCACGAGGACGGGCCGCCCCCGCTCGGCGAGCACCTCCGCCTCGAAGTCCTGGTCGGTCACCTCGGCGACACCCTGGGCGTGGATCATCTCGTTCACCCTCTCTTATGGTCCGGTCATTTCACAGCGCGGAGACGCCGCCTCCCCGGCGGCGTCCTCGGCGGCGGCGAGCTGCCGCGCGACCTGCTCCCGTACGTCGGCCAGCTGGCCGATCAGCCCGTCGAGCTCGGCGAGCTTGCGCCGGTACACGGCCAGGGACGCGGGACAGGAGTCCCCGGCGGGGTGGCCGGCGCGCAGGCAGTCGACGAACGGACGGGTCTCCTCCAGCTCGAAGCCGAAGTCCTGCAGCATGCGGATCTGGCGCAGCAGCCGCAGGTCGTCCTCGTCGTACGTGCGGTAGCCGTTGCCGGCGCGGCGCGCGGGCAGCAGTCCGCGCGACTCGTAGTACCGCAGGGTCCGCGTGCTGGTCCCGGCCCGCTCCGCCAGTTCGCCGATTCGCATGTCCCGACCGTAAGGCTTGACGCCGACGTCAAGGCAAGCAGCGGAACGGGGGGAGGGGCGGGGCCCTCGCCACCCCCGTACGCGAGGGCCCCGACATGGATCACGCACGGGGCGGAAGTCCGGTTCAGGAGGGGGTGCGGAAGATCCGTGAACATCGTGCGCAGGGGTTTCGCACCGTCGGCCGGGACCGTACGCTGGGAAATGGATCTAGTGCTGGTCCGATTACCGGACAGTCGCCGGGAAGCTCGCCCCCCGCGTGGAACTCCCTAGGACGTTCCTACGAGTTCTGGGCTTGTTTGAACGGTCTGTAGTCGCCACCCCTTGGGCACTCCTACGGTGTGCCCTGTGCACTCCAGCCCTCCCTTCAATGCCCCCGCCGCGCGTCGCCTCCGCGCAGCCCTGGGCATGGCTCCCGGTCATGTCGCCTATGGCCTGCGCGCCCAGTACGGACTGATCGTCGAGCCCGAGACCGTGATGGCGTGGGAGCGCGGTGAGATATCGCCGAGTTCCGCCGAGCTCACGGCGCTGGCCGGTGTCCTGTGGTGCGCCCCCGGTGAACTGCTCGCCGAGCCCGTGACCCTTCGGGAGCACCGGATGGCCCGCGGCATGGCCGCGGACGAGCTGGCCCGGCGGATCGGGCTGGAGACCGCCGCGTACCAGAAGATGGAGGACACCGGGCGCTGGAAGGGCAACGAGCGGCAGTCCGTGGCCCTGGCGCAGGTGCTCGGGCTGTCGCTGGCCCAGTTCGTGGCGGCGACGGGCAAGCAGGACGAGCTCGCCGAGCTGCTGCGCAACGCGGTGACCACCCGCTGGCAGGCGTACGTGAAGCCGCTGGCCAAGCTGCTGCCGGTGCCGAAGCAGCACCTGGAGCCGGTCCTGGAACGGCTGCACGGGGACTACCAGTCGAAGATGGTGGCCACGCTGAGCTGGGGCGGCGCATCGGGCGACGCCGGCACGGGCGACGCGGGCCGCCAGTTCCTGGCCGACATAGTGGCCCACTTCTGGTCCTACGCCTCCGGCCCCCGCCAGTGACCTGAACCGGGCCGCGCCTACTTCAGCGGCGCGAACACCACGGTCGCGGCGCTGCCCGCGCGGCCGAGGTCCTGCCTGAGCCGGTCGGCGGCCATCTGGTCTCCGACCAGGACGGTCGGCGGGGTCGGGCACGACGCGATCGCACCCTTCAGCCGGCCCAGCGACGCCTGGTACTCCTTCTCGTCGACGGCGGCCGGGCCGCCGATCTTGACGTGGTAGACCTCGTAGAGCCCGACCATCGTGCCCGCCCGGTGGGAGAGGAGCTGCGCGAGGAACGTCGCCCGCAGGTTCAGGTAGCTGTCGTCCCCGTAGAGGGCTATCACGGGTGAGTCGACACCCTTCAGATCGCGCCCGGTCAGCGTCTTGGCCGCCGGGCCGATGTCGTTCTCGTGCTCGCCCCGGGCCCACTTGACCATCTGGCTGTCGTACCAGGCCGAGGGGTGACCCCACCCGGACGGCACGCCCCATTGGACGTGGCCGAAGAGTGCGAGGGCGGCGGCCGTCGCCACACCGGACCGCAGCAGCAGGCCGGCCCTCCGGCGGAGCGGAGATCCCGTCGTGCGCGCGGTGGGCTGGAGCATCAGCCCGACCATGCCCAGCGAGACCAGGGCGATCACGAGCCCGGCGGCGGTCAGCTTCTCGAAGTAGTACGAGTAGTAGCCGATGGTGTGTTTCTGCCAGGCGCCGAAGAGGCCGATCACCGCGGTGGCACCGAGGACGAGGGCCAGGACCATCTGCCCCGTGCCCGTCCTGCGGTTCAGCGGCAGGGACGCGGCCGCCAGGGCGAGCAGTCCGCAGCCGATGAACACCGGGCGGTCGGGGATGACCATCGGTCCGGCGAGGTTGGACGTCTTCGAGACGTCCAGCTCGGCGAGGACCGAGATGGCACTGGGCAGTCCCGCGACCAGGGTGCCGACCGCCAGCGCACCGATGACCAGGCGGCGGTGCGGGGCGAAGCGCCGCCGGTGGACGACCAGGACGGCGACCAGGGTGATGCCGACGAGGACGCCGTAGAGGTTGTAGACGAAGGTCACGGAGACCAGGGCCGCCACTGCGACGAGGACGAATTCGGCGCGGCCCATCGCCGGCCGCACGAGCAGTGCCAGCGCGACAGCGAGGAAGAGCAGTCCGAAGGTCTCGGAGTCGAAGCCCCATGCGACCAGTTGCGCCATCGAGCCGGACATCATCACCGCCGCCACGGTCGCGCAGACCGCCGCCGTGCGCCAGCCGCGCAGGCGCGGGCCGCCGATCCAGCGGGCGGCCCAGACGAGCACCCCGCAGAGCAGGGCGTAGCCCGCCAGGACGTAAAGGAGGTAGCGGTGCGTCATGTCGAGGCCGGAGCCGCCGTCGGTCGAGGACGTGACCAGGACGTCGGCCCAGGCCAGCAGGAAGTGGTAGCCCTGGGGGTAGACGGCCTCGGACGGGGTCATCATGTACGCCTTGGCGGCCTCCTGGTGGAGGAACGCGTAGCCGCCGAGGTGGTGGATGCCGTCGAAGTACGAGAAGTGGCCCATCCGGTCCTCGGACGTGGCGAAGTACGCCAGCCGGTCAGCAGTCGACTTGCCGGCCAGCGGGTGGTGGAAGTACCGCCAGACCACGGCCACCGTGCCGAGTACGAGAGCGTCCGAGCCGCGCAGGCGCAGCGGGATCCGGGGCCTGCGGCCGGCGAGCCAGCCGGTGACGGACAGGACGCTCAGCAGGAGGCCCGTTCCGGGGACGGGTGCCAGGCCCCACGGCCAGACGGAGAAGAGCAGGCCGAAGGCCATCACCGCCCCGCAGAGCAGGAAGACCGCGACCACCAGGCGGTCGAGGAGCCCCCCGCCGACGCGGATCAGGGAGGCGGTCGCGAGCACCAGGACGGGGAGGAGCACCACGTCGAGGGAGAGCGTGTGGAGCAGGAGCGGCAGCGCCCAGGACAGCGCCACGGCCGCGCCGAGGACGGGCCACCGCCTCCCGCTGCCGGCGCCGTCCTCGGCCGGGCGCTGCGCCCGGATGTCGACGGGCTCGGTTGTCGGAACGGCAGAGCGGGTGGCCACGGGAGACGGGCGCCTTCCATCGAGCGGTGGGAACGGATGACGGGGCCGGACACAACGGCCCGGTCCGTCCGCACGGCTCAGCCCCCCACCCCCGGCCCCCGGGGCGAAAATCATATCCGCCGGGTACGAGCGCGGCAGAAAGCCCCGGAGAGCTGATCTCCGGGGCGCAATACGGCAGGCGGACTGGAGGCCGTTCGGCTCTGCGGTTCAGGGCGCAGGTCCCGAGGGGGCGGGGAGCAGGTCCCGAGGGGGCGGGGCGCAGGTCCCGGCGATTCGGGGCGCAGGTCCCGTCGGGCGGGACGACGTCCGGCCCCGTCAGGCGGGTCAGAAGACCGATTCGGCCTCGTACATGCGGTCGTCCGGGACCGTCTTCAGTTCGGTGACCGCGTGGGCCAGGGGTGCCATCACGATGTCGGTGCCGCGCAGGGCGGTCATGTTGCCGAAGTCGCCGCGGTGGACGGCCTCCACCGCGTGCCAGCCGAACCGGGTGGCGAGGACGCGGTCGTAGGCGGTGGGGACGCCGCCGCGCTGGACGTGGCCGAGGATGACCGGGCGGGCCTCCTTGCCGAGGCGGTGCTCCAGCTCGACGGCCAGGCGGTTGCCGATGCCGGCGAAGCGCTCGTGGCCGTACTGGTCGATGGCGCCCTTCTCGTACGGCATGGAGCCTTCGGCCGGGTGCGCGCCCTCGGCGACGCAGATGACGGCGAACTTCTTCCCGCGGGAGAATCGTTCCTCCACCATCTTCACCAGGGCGTCCACCTCGAAGGGGCGCTCCGGCAGGCAGATCCCGTGGGCGCCGCCGGCCATGCCGGACTCCAGGGCGATCCAGCCCGCGTGCCGGCCCATGACCTCGACGACCATCACGCGCTGGTGCGATTCGGCGGTGGTCTTGAGGCGGTCGATGGCCTCGGTGGCGACCATGACGGCGGTGTCGAAGCCGAAGGTGCGGTCGGTGGAGGAGATGTCGTTGTCGATGGTCTTCGGCACGCCGACGACCGGCATCCCGGCGTCCGACAGCATCCGGGCGGCGGTCAGAGTGCCCTCGCCGCCGATCGGGATGAGGGCGTCGATGCCGTAGCGCTTCGCCAATTCCCGGGCGTTCTCCGCGGCTTCGTGCAGCCGCGCGCGCTCCATGCGGGCCGAACCGAGGATCGTGCCGCCGCGGGCCAGAATGCCGCTGACGGCGTTGATGTCGAGGGGGCGGTGGTGGCCGTCCAGGAGGCCCTTGAAGCCGTCCTCGAAGCCGATGACCTCGTCGCCGTGGCCGACCACGGCGCGGTGTACGACCGAACGGATGACAGCGTTCAGCCCCGGGCAGTCGCCGCCTGCGGTGAGAACTCCGATGCGCATCGTGCTGTGTCTCCTGCTCCTGGTCGTACCGGGCCGTACGCGTGCGGGCGGACAGCCGTACATCTGAAGGGCGTCGTGTTCGTCATGGTGAAGCGTGTCCGATTGTTCCACGGGCGGGGGGTGCGGCGCGTTCTGCGCTGCTCCGCCGACCAGGCCTTTCGACCCCTGTGGACAGGCCTTTCCCGGCGGGCGCCCTATCTCCCCGCCGAGGTATTGTCAAGAGGTCAGGCCCACTCTAACGGGGAAAAAACCACCACATCCACTACATCCACGACATCCATACGATGGGACGGAGACCACGCGTGACGCGCAGCGTGTACGTGACCGGTATCGAGCGGGGGGACGGCCGCCAAGTCGTCGAGCTGGGGATCATGGAGCTGCTGACCCGCCAGACGGCACGGGTCGGCGTCTACCGGCCGTTGCTCCACGACGCACCCGACCGGCTCTTCGAGCTCCTGAAGTCCCGCTACCGGATCGACCAGGACGCCCGGGCGGCCTACGGCATGGAGTACCACGAGGCCTCCGCCATCCTGGCCGAGAAGGGCACGGACGAGCTCGTGTCCCGGCTGGTGGACGGCTACCACCGGGTGGCCCGCGACTACGAGGTCATGCTCGTCCTCGGCACCGACTACGCCGACACGAACCTCCCCGACGAGCTGGCGCTCAACGCCCGCCTGGCCAACGAACTGGGGGCCGTCGTCGTGCCCGTCGTCGGCGGCACGAAGCACCCCGCCGAGTCCGTGCGCGCCGAGGCCCAGAGCGCCTTCCGCGCGTACGAGAGCCTCGGCTGCCACGTCGTCGCGATGATGGTCAACCGGGTGGCCGCCGAGGACCGGGACGGCATAGCCGAGCAGCTGGCCGCCCGCCTGCCCGTGCCCTGCTACGTGCTGCCGGACGACAAGTCGCTCTCCGCCCCGACCGTCGCCCAGATCACCCGGGCGCTCGGCGCCGAGGTGCTCCTCGGTGACGACGCCGGGCTGGCCCGCGACGCCGTGGACTTCGTCTTCGGCGGGGCCATGCTGCCGAACTTCCTGAACGCCCTGACGCCCGGCTGCCTGGTCGTCACCCCCGGCGACCGCGCCGACCTGGTCATCGGGGCACTGGCCGCGCACGCCTCGGGCACCCCGCCGATCGCCGGCGTACTGCTGACCCTGAACGAGCGCCCGGGCCCGGACATCCTGACCCTGGCCTCCAAGCTCGCCCCGGGCACCCCGGTGGTCTCGGTGGCCGGCAACAGCTTCCCGACGGCCGCCGAACTGTTCTCGCTGCAGAGCCGGTTGAACTCCGCGACCCCGCGCAAGCTGGAGACCGCGCTCGGCCTGTTCGAGCGGCACGTGGACACCGCCGAGCTGCGCGGGCTGCTGTCGGTGGCGCGCTCCGAGCGCGTCACGCCGATGATGTTCGAGCACGAGCTGCTGGAGCGGGCCCGCGCCGAGCGCCGCCGCGTGGTGCTCCCCGAGGGCACCGAGGAGCGCGTGCTGCGCGCCGCGGACGTGGTGCTGCGCCGCGGGGTCTGCGACCTGACGCTGCTGGGCGAGGAGCAGGCGATCCTGAAGAAGGCCGCCGACCTGGGCATCGACATCTCCGCCGCGCAGCTCATCGATCCGGCGACCTCCCCGCTGCGGGAACGATTCGCCGAGTACTACGCGCAAGCCCGTGCCCACAAGGGCATGACCGTGGAGCTGGCCCTCGACGTGGTGGCCGACGTGAACTACTTCGGCACCCTGATGGTCCAGGAGGGCCTCGCCGACGGCATGGTCTCGGGCTCGGTGCATTCCACCGCCGCGACCATCCGGCCCGCCTTCGAGATCATCAAGACCAAGCCCGACGCCTCGATCGTCTCCTCGGTCTTCTTCATGTGCCTCGCCGACCAGGTCCTCGTCTACGGGGACTGCGCGGTCAACCCGGACCCGGGCGCCGAGCAGCTCGCCGACATCGCCGTCCAGTCGGCGGCGACCGCCGCCGCCTTCGGGGTCGAGCCGCGGATCGCGATGCTCTCGTACTCGACCGGCACCTCGGGCAGCGGCGCGGACGTGGACAAGGTCCGCAAGGCCACCGAGATCGTCCGCGAGCAGCACCCCGACCTGCTGATCGAGGGCCCGATCCAGTACGACGCCGCCGTCGAGCCCTCGGTCGCCGCGACCAAGCTGCCCGGGTCGGAGGTGGCCGGCCGCGCGAGCGTGCTGATCTTCCCGGACCTCAACACGGGCAACAACACGTACAAGGCCGTGCAGCGCTCGGCGGGCGCCGTCGCGGTCGGCCCGGTGCTCCAGGGTCTGCGCAAGCCGGTCAACGACCTCTCGCGCGGCGCCCTGGTGCAGGACATCGTCACCACCGTGGCGATCACCGCGATCCAGGCGCAGGGCGCGCGGCCCGCGCCGGCACCCACCGGCTGACCCGCCCGGCCCCTCCCCGGCTCCCCTCCCTCCCGAGACAAGGAAAGACGCCCATCGTGACCACCGCATCGCGCGTACTCGTCCTCAACTCCGGCTCCTCGTCGGTGAAGTACCAGCTGCTCGACATGGCGGACTCCGCCCGCCTGGCCGTGGGCCTTGTGGAACGGATCGGGGAGGAGGAATCGCGCCTGGTGCACGAGCCGCTCACCGGTCCGGGCGCGGGCGGCGGCAAGCGCGAGCGGCTCGGTGCGATCGCGGACCACGAGGCCGCGCTCCAGGCCGTCGCGGCGGAGCTCGCCGCGGACGGGCTGGGCCTGGACTCCCCCGAACTGGCGGCCGTCGGGCACCGGGTGGTGCACGGCGGGACCCGGTTCACCCAGCCGACGGTGATCGACGACGAGGTGCTGGCGGAGATCCGGAGCCTGATCCCGCTCGCCCCGCTGCACAACCCGGCGAACGTGACCGGCATCGAGGTGGCGCGCTCGCTGCGCGCGGACATCCCGCAGGTGGCGGTCTTCGACACGGCCTTCCACTCGACGATGCCGGAGCACGTGGCCCGGTACGCGATCGACGCCGCGACGGCGGAGAAGTACGCCGTCCGGCGGTACGGGTTCCACGGCACCTCGCACGCGTACGTCTCGCGGGCGACGGCCGCCCTGCTCGGCCGGCCGGTGGAGGACGTGAACGTGATCGTGCTGCACCTGGGCAACGGGGCCTCGGCCTCGGCGGTCCGCGGCGGGGTGTGCGTGGAGACGTCGATGGGCCTGACCCCGCTGGAGGGCCTGGTCATGGGAACCCGTTCGGGCGACCTGGATCCGGCGGTCGTCTTCCACCTGGCGAGGGTGGGCGGCTTCTCGGTGGATGAGATCGATTCGCTCCTGAACAAGAAGAGCGGTCTGCTGGGCCTGTGCGGCGACAACGACATGCGCGAAGTGCTGCGGCGGGCGGGCGAGGGCGACGAGTCGGCGCGGCTCGCCTTCGCGGCGTACGTCCACCGCCTCAAGAAGTACATCGGCGCCTACTCGGCGGTGCTCGGCCGGGTGGACGCGGTGGCGTTCACGGCGGGGGTCGGCGAGAACGCGCACCAGGTCCGGGAAGCTGCCGTCGACGGCCTCGCGGAGCTGGGGCTCGCGCTGGACCCGGAGGCCAATGCCGCGCGCTCTTCCGAGCCGCGGCTGGTGTCGCCGGACTCCGCGCGGGTGGCGGTGGCCGTGGTCCCGACGGATGAGGAACTGGAGATCGCCACCCAGGCGTACGCGCTGGTTACTCAGTAGTCACTTGGACTTTCCACCAGACGGAATATTCCGCTACGAAACAAACGGATAGGATCCGCTCCATGCGCCGTTCCAAAATCGTCTGCACGCTGGGCCCCGCCGTCGACTCGTATGAGCAGCTGAAAGCGCTCATCGAGGCAGGTATGAACGTGGCCCGATTCAACTTCAGCCACGGATCCCAGGCAGAACACCAGGAGCGGTACGACCGCGTCCGGAAGGTCTCCGAGGACACCGGGCGCGCGGTCGGCGTCCTCGCCGACCTCCAAGGCCCCAAGATCCGTCTGGAGACCTTCGCCGAGGGTCCCGTCGAGCTGGTGCGCGGTGACGAGTTCACCATCACCACCGAGGACGTCCCGGGCGACAAGTCCATCTGCGGCACCACCTACAAGGGCCTGCCGGGCGACGTCGCCAAGGGCGACCAGATCCTGATCAACGACGGCAACGTCGAGCTGCGGGTGACCGAGGTCGAGGGCCCGCGGGTCAAGACCATCGTCATCGAGGGCGGGGTCATCTCGGACCACAAGGGCATCAACCTGCCGGGTGCCGCCGTGAACGTCCCCGCGCTGTCGGAGAAGGACGTCGACGACCTCCGCTTCGCCCTGCGGATGGGCTGCGACATGGTCGCCCTGTCCTTCGTCCGCGACGCCAACGACGTCAAGGACGTCCACAAGGTCATGGACGAGGAGGGCCGCCGGGTCCCCGTCATCGCCAAGGTCGAGAAGCCGCAGGCCGTCGAGAACATGGCCGCCGTGGTGGACGCCTTCGACGCGGTCATGGTGGCCCGTGGCGACCTGGCCGTCGAGTACCCGCTCGAAAAGGTCCCGATGGTCCAGAAGCGGCTCATCGAGATGTGCCGCCGCAACGCCAAGCCGGTGATCGTCGCGACCCAGATGATGGAGTCGATGATCACCAACTCCCGCCCGACCCGCGCGGAGGCGTCCGACGTCGCCAACGCGATCCTCGACGGCGCGGACGCGGTCATGCTGTCGGCCGAGTCCTCGGTCGGCGCCTACCCGATCGAGACCGTCAAGACGATGTCGAAGATCGTCACGGCGGCCGAGGAGGAGCTCCTCTCCAAGGGCCTGCAGCCGCTGGTCCCGGGCAAGAAGCCCCGTACGCAGGGCGGCTCCGTCGCCCGCGCGGCCTGCGAGATCGCGGACTTCCTCGACGGCAAGGCGCTCATCGCCTTCACGCAGTCCGGCGACACCGCCCGCCGCCTGTCGCGCTACCGCGTGAGCCAGCCGATCCTGGCCTTCACCACCGACGTCAACACCCGCAACCAGCTCACGCTGAGCTGGGGCGTGGAGTCCTACATCGTCCCGCACGTGAACACCACCGACGCGATGGTCGACCTGGTGGACGGCGAACTGCTGAAGCTGGGCCGCCACAACGCCGGCGACACGATGGTCATCACCGCCGGCTCGCCCCCCGGCGTCCCGGGCACGACCAACATGGTCCGCGTCCACCACCTGGGCGGCCAGCCCCAGGCCTGACGCCGGCCGCACCTCTGCCGCACAGAGACCGAGGGCGGCACCCCGGATCCTTGTCAGGACCGGGGTGCCGCCCTCGGTGCGTCGCGCGTGCTCAGCCGAGATCGGGCCCGACGTTGAAGTTCCCGTCGTCGACGAGCTCCTCCTCCATCCCCAGTCGCTCTGCAAGGGCGTGGTAGGCCGCGACGAGCGCCGGGTCGACCCGCAGGAAATAGGCCTTGAGCACGCGCAGCAGGAGCCTGAAGCCGAGATCCGGATCGACCTCGGCCACGACCCGCCGGAGCGCCGGAACCACACCGGGCACCGCGGCATAGGGGCGGCCGGCTGTGGCCACCTCCAACGCCGGAGCAACCGACGCGATCTCACCCAGTACCGCTTCCGTCAGCCCGCGGGCGGGCGGTGGATCCGGCGGGATGGGAGCGTCACCGACGTTCCAGGTGATGCGGTATTCGGCGATCTCCTCGATCCAAGTGATCCACTGACGTCCCTCGATCCCACGGGCCTCAAGGTCGAAGTCCCGGGACGTTCCCCCGTGCCAGAGCGTGGCCAGCTCCGGGCCTGACAGGTCCGAAGCCAGCAGCCGCTTGGCGTCCTCCAGCAGCTGATGGGCGAACGCGCCGTCCTCGCGATCCGCGAAGGCGCCCACGCTGGCCAGAGCGATCGACATCCGGTTCGTGCGCACGAAGTGGAACGTTCTCATCAGGCCGCTGAGCCCGATGTCCGATCCGAGTCGCCGGTGTTCCTGATACACCTTCATGTCCTCTATTTCGGGAAGGCGGTGTAGACGACGTATCCGTCCTGGTGTCTTCCATCGACCTTCCTCTTCACCTGTTTGATCTGAATGGATACTTCGTTTCCGACCGGTGTCGAATAGATGGTGGGGTTACCGTTGGCATCATCCGGCCCCCTCCGCCACGCTCTGCCCAGGGATCCCTTCGCCTCCAGCTTCCAGGAGATCTCGTACAGGTCGAAGCGCGGATCGAAGGTGGTCTTCCCCTGCTGCTTCTTCAGCCATCCGCGCAGCTTGTCCTGGTTACCGGGAACCGCGCTCCACTCATCGAAAGCCTGCTGCACGGAAGAAACCGCCGTCGCCTGATCATTCCACTCGGTGGCAACGGGACTCTTCTCCAGCTTTTCCAAGATTTTCGCCCGGCTTAGACCGACATGCTCAGTCATGGTGTGTGCACCTGAAACGCCCTCGTCGCCGACGATGTCCAGGCAGTTGTGGACGAGGAGATCGACAGGTGCCGACCCCTGGGCCTGCACGAAGAAGGTGTGCAGGCCGTCGACGGTGAGGTCGAA
Source organism: Streptomyces sp. NPDC051109 (assembly GCF_044455885.1). Classification (NCBI taxonomy): domain Bacteria; kingdom Bacillati; phylum Actinomycetota; class Actinomycetes; order Kitasatosporales; family Streptomycetaceae; genus Streptomyces; species Streptomyces sp. NPDC051109. Next base: position 225,525 of record NZ_JBITFF010000005.1, on the reverse strand, counting down.
CACCTCCACGGGAGTAGTTTTCACACTATCGCCCAGAGCGGTGATCGCCTGCTCACGGCCCTCCGAATTCAGCAGGTGGTCATTCACCACCAGGTCCGAGGCATAGGTCCAGCCACGGCCTACGACGAACAGCCGGTGGCCCGCCGTACTGCTCAGACGGCTGCCGTCCGTCAAAGTGATGTCGATCAGCCGGCTGGTGTTGTGCTTGAACGCGGCGGTCACCTGTTGCGCCCTGGCCATACCTGACTCGATGTCTCCCGCCAGTACCACGTCGCCGACCCGTACCGCGCCGATCGGCTTGTGCGAACCATCCGCCATGAGTACTGGGACCGACGCGGGAAAGCTGTTGCGCACGCACGAGCCGAACAACCGCTGGGACAGATCGACCTCCCGCTCGAGAGCGGCCGTCGTGGCCGGGTCCATCTCGGCCTTCTTCGCGAGCGCCCTGGCGTCTTCCAGCCCCACGCCGGTCCTCATGACGGTGCGGTAGGCCTGCATGGCCTCCATCAGGAGTTCCATACGCTTGGTGGCGGCGCCCATCGCCAGGTCGATCCCGGCCGACATGCACGCCTCAAGGTCGCCCTTGGCACATTTGAAGAAGTCGTCCGTGAGCATGTGCCAGAGGGTCTGCAGGAACGCCTTGTCGAAGATCAGGGCGATCTCCAGGCGACTGAAGTAGACGTCCTTGTAATAAGTCTGCACACCCATGTTCTGGGCACGGAGCCAGGTCACGTAATCGGCTGGGCAGTTCGCCTCCGTCACGTTCTCCGGAGCTGCCGGGTCCGTGCACAGGTAGAAGTCGATGGTCAGGTTGTAGGTCAGTTTGAACTTCACCGTGCAGCCGTCGAACCCGACGTCCAGGACACACTTGTTCTGGTCGACCGGGTCTCCGATCGGCTCGATCGTGGAGCGTGTGAACACTCCCTTGAAGCCGGTTACGCCTCCCGAGGCGATGGCATTGCGGCTCTTCTCGTTCTCCGTGCGGGTCGCCGCATCCTGGGCCTCCTTCGCCGCCTGCTGGGCCCGCGTCGCCGCCGCTTCCGCCGTGGTGGCGTCGTTCTCGGCCTTCGTCGCCGCCGTGTTCGCCGTCGTCGCGTCCGCCTCCGCCGCCGTGGCCGCCTTGCGGGCCGAGGCGGCGTCGCGCTCCGCCTCCGTGGCGGCGGCGTCAGCAGCGGACGCGTAAGTACCTGCCGTGGTGGCCGCGGTCTGGGCCGCTGCGGCGTCCTGCGTGGCTTGTCGGTGGTACTCGACCGTCCTGGTCTCGGCTGTCTTCGCAGCCTTTGCCGCCGCTGCCGCCTCATTGGCCGACGCCTGCGCGACTTGCGCCGACTTCGCCGCATTGGCCGCCCAGTCGGCTGCCTGGAGCGCGGCCTCTGCCGCGGCCTTCGCGTCGGCGTCCGCCTGCTCAGCGAGCTTCTTCGCTTCGGTCGCCGCCCTGGCTGCCTGGTCCGCCTTGGCTTGGGCCAGGGCCGCTTGCTGCTCTGCCGCCGTCTTGGCCGCCTGTCCGGTCAGTACCGCCAGGCCAGCCGAGGAGTCGGTCTCCATGTACGGGGATCCCAGCTCGACGGCATCATTGGCCGGCTTGACCACCTGCAGGGCCGACTCACTCGCGGCCACGGCCGCCCTCGCGGTGGCGAAGGCGAACCCCGCTGTGCGGACGGACTCCGCTCCGGCAGCCACAGCTTCGCTGCGGGCCACGGTGGCATCCGTCTTGGCCTTATCTGCGTTCTGCCGGGCCGTCTCCGCCTGCGACTTGGCCGTAATCGCGTTCCACTTGGCCGCGTCCGACGCGTCGATGGCATCAGCTGCCGCCGAATGAGCCTTCTGCACGGCGGCTTCTGTGACCGCGACGTCCCGCTTGGCCGCGTCCGCCGCCGCCTGGGCGCGCGCCGCCGCTCCCTTGGCACGGGTGGCAGCGGCTCTCGCGTTGGTCGCTGCCTCGGTCGCGGTGTTCGCCTCGGCCCGTGCGGCAGTGGCCGCAGTGCCAGCGTCGTCGGCGGCCTTGCGCGCGGCAGTGGCCGCCGTACGGGAATCCCCGGCCGCGTCCGTGCCCTCGTCGGCCGCGGCCTTGGACTCCTTGGCGTATGCCTTGGCCTCCAGAGCGTCGCGCTGCTGTTCCGCGTCCATCGCGTTGTTCCGGGCTGTCACGGCCTTCTTCTCGGCATCGACAGCGGCCTTCATCTGGTTCTCCGCGGTGGTTCCGGCGCTCTGCGCCGCGGTCAGCCTGTTACCTGCCTCAGTCCGCTGGGTCTGGGCCCTGGCTTCCGCCGCCGAGGCCTTCGCCCGCTCGGAGTCTGCGAGTTCCTTCTGCGTCTTGGCGTAGTTCCGCTCGGACTCGGCCTTCTCCCGCTTCGCCTTCGCGTCGGCAGCAGCGGCCTTGGCCTCCTTCTCCACGTTCTCGGCCTTGACCTGAGCCGTCTTCGCCTTCGTGGCATTCTCGGCGGCCTTCGCCGCCTGGAGGGCTGCGCCCTCCGCCGCAGACTTCGCCTGCGCGGCGGCCTCCTCTGCGGCCTTGCGGCGGAATTCCGCCTTCGAGGCATGCGCCTGCGTCATGGCCAGCGAGTTCAGGGTCTTGCTGTCGGCTGCCGAGGCACGCGTGGCGTTCAAGGCCGTCTCGGTTGCCTTGGCAGCAGCCTGGGCTGCTGCGGCCGACGCCTTGGTGATCTGGGCAGCCTGCTGGCCGTAGAGCAGACCCCGACCGCGGGGCAGTCCCGCCTGGTCGGCGATGGCGTACGCCGCGTCCTGCGCGGCGGTCACCTTGGTGGCCTGCGCCTGGGCGTCCTGAGCCGCGCGCGAAGCCACGTACAGCCGACCGGTCGCGCGGGCCTGCGCCTGCTCGATCCCGGTGCGGGCCTTGGTGAATTCGCTTGCCGGTGGGCGTCCACTTCCCGCCGGAACCTTCAGGAAGTGCGCTTCCCAGTCGGTCAGACGACTAGCGATCATGGACTGGCCGAGTGCCTCTGCCATGGCCTGCGCGGCGGTCTGCAGGTCCTTGGCCGCAGCCTGCTCGGCACCGAGGATAACGTCGCGCTGCGCGTTCTGACCCGCGATCTCGGCCTGCCATTCCTGGGAGGCGATGGCCGTTTCGGCCGTGAGAACCTTGTGCGGGTCGAGCGGATTGCGCGTGGCGCAAGAGGCGAAGCGCGTCTTCAGCTGCTCCACGTCGATGCGGAACTCCATGGAGTCCATGTCCGGGGCGCTGGCCGGGAAGCCTCCGTTCTGGAGGAAGATACGCGCGTCGTCCGCGTACATGGGCGTCGACCCCGCCATGTACAGCTCCCAGGCCTTGCGGTCCTCGTAGGTGGCCGAGGTCTCCGGGTAGTAGCGCGCTTTGGCGATCTTGGTGGCGGCGTCGACCGATTCCTTGCCCGCCAGGGGGTGTGGATCGGCGTAGAAGTCCCTCTCGCTCACCCAGAAACGGTCCGCGATCCAGTCCGTGTAACCTGTCGCCTTGAAAATGGTCGGGTCGTTCGGCGGCCACTGGAACCCGGTGTTCGTGTAGCCCGGCGGGATGTCGTACATGTTCAGGTTGGCCTGCCAGGCCTTGTTGCGCTCGTCCATCTCCGCGAACTTGGCGCTTGCCGCGGCGTGGTCCTTCCTGTATGCCAGTGCCAGCGGCGTGTCGTCCCAGTAGTTTCGCGCCGCGGCGGCGAGGAGCTCGGACTCGGTCCCCCTCAGTCCTGTGCGGGCCAGCGCCTTCATCTCCGTGCCGCCCTTGCGCAGCACGTTGCCGAGCAGGCACTGGGCCTCGCGGACCTTCTGGGCGGCGTCCAGATCGCAGGGCGCCGGCTCCGCGGCGGCAGCCGAGCGCAAGCCGCCCGGTGGCTGCACACCGCTGCCGGTGAAGGTAACGGCCGCGGCGGTCGCCAGGGCCGTGGTGGTAAGGAAGCGCGTCCAGGAGCCGAAACGCCGGCGACTGGGCGGCTGTGCGTTCTTGCGCATACCCGTATCAGCCGTTCTGCTCAGAAGAGGACGTCGAAGGCGGCCCAGCCGCTGGTACCGATCTGCACGCGCGGGGCGAACGGCGCGGCGGCGTTGCCGGTGCCCTTGAACAGCCATAGCGCGCCTGCGGCGTCCGCCGCGATCAGGTCGGTCCTGCCATCCCCATCCGTATCGCCTGCGGAGGCGAGCGTCTTGTAGGACTGCCAGCCTGCTCCCGCCGGATAGCGCGTTCCGACGACTGCGTCCACCGTGGCCGAGCCGGTGCCGGCGTAGATGTTGAGTGTGCCGTCGCTGAACCGGGCAAGTAGGTCGGCCTTGCCGTCACCCGTGTAGTCGCCCCGGCCCACGAGGGTCATTCCGCCCCACCCGACTCCGACCCGGATCCGGGCCTCGAGGGTGCCGTCGGGCTTGCCCTGGTAGAGCCAGAGGTTGCCGGAGGCGTCACGGCTGACGAGGTCCGGTTCCACAGAGCCGCCCATGTTCCCTACTGAAACTATGGTGTCGTAGATGTCCCAGCCCCCGCCGATGGCCTTGGTGTCACTTCCGTGCTCGGCGGTGTAGTAGAGCGTGCCGCTGGCACGGTGGTAGAGATCGTGCGCCCGGCCGCCCTCTGAGACGTTGGCCTAGACGAGAGCGGTGGCCTCGCCGAACCCGCCCCCGAGCTCGTAGGCGGCCTTCAAGCCCCCCGTGCCGTTCGCCTCGTAGGCGCGAAGTTTGCCGGTGCTCGCATTGGGTGCGAGGAGCGGGAACGTCTTGAGGGGCGGGCCCACTGGCTGGGCCCCTTGGGAGCCGGCGTTGACGGCCCGGCCCGGCCAGAGCGGCGGCGCCACACCGGACGCGCCCGCCGCTACGGTGCCAGCGCCACACCGAGCACGCAGATCACCGTCCAGCGCAGCGAGCGGTGCATGGATTGCAGCAGCATCGAGTGTTCGGTCCTCACGGAAGTCACGAGCGCAGGCATGCCACAGGCACACCGAGGACTCGGGCTTCCCCCTGGACACCCAACGCACTGCTGCTACGGCAGCAGTGAGATCACTTTAATGAAACCCTTAACTCCGGTAAAGGAAATAGAGATTGCTTCATTCAAGTGGAAACCCCGCTTCTCATTTCTGAGAAACGGGGTCTGGATGTGCGATTGTCTTGATTCAGACTTCTACTCCGGCGGGCCGACGTAGTTGTGGAGGCCCGGGACCGTGAGGGTGCCGCCGAACTGGCCGGCCTGGACGACCTTGACGTTCGAGAAGAACGCGAACGGGACGTTCACGGGCGGCGGGCTGTTCGGGGTGAACTCGATCGGGATCAGGCCGAACAGGTTCCCCTTGAGGCTCTCGGTGTACATCGTCACCGTGCCGCCGCGGATCTTCGAGGTGGAGCCCGGACGGGACTTCAGGTGGGCGACGTTCCCGGTCTTGCCGACCGTCTGGTAGAGGTCCTTGATGTCCAGCGAGTCCGCCGTGAACTTCAGGACCTTCTTCGTCTTGCCGCCCGCCGTCTTCACCTCGACTATGCCGTGGTAATCCAGGCCGTAGAGGGTCAGCAGAGAGCTGTCGAGGTACCAGGGCTCGTCCGGCAGGAGCGGGATCCCCGGCTCCAGTTCGGCGTCGGCCAGCGCCTTGGCGTCGTAGGTCGGACAGGGGAAGGGCTGCTTCCCGTCCGCGTCCTTCGTCGCCTCGGTCTTGGACGCGTCCTCGTCGGCCGCCTTGCCCGTCTCGTCCTTCGGCGTCTTCGCGGTGTCCTTGACGTCCTCGGACAGCTCCTTGACGTCGACACCGGCCTTCTTCGCGGCGTCGCGGATCGCGTCCGCGGCCGGGTCCGGCGCCGGGGCGGGCTTCGCCGTCGGAGGCGTCGTCGTGGCGGGCTTGGTCGGCGTGGGCGTCGGGGTCGGGGTGGCCGACGGGGGCGCGCCCAGGATCGGGGTGGTGATGCCGTCGACGATGCCCTTGACCTTGTCGCCGATGCCCAGGGGGTCCAGCGGGTTCGGCGTCTTGGACGCGGACGGCGCGGCGGCCGGGGCCGAGGGGGCCGTCTGCTTCGACTGGGTGGTGGTCTCCGCCGACTTGGTGGCGGACGGCTGCGGCGCCTTCGGGGTCTTCGCGGCCTTCGAGGCGCCCGGCGAGGGGCTCGCGGAGGGCGACGCACTCGGCGAGGGCGACGTGGACGGGCTCGGAGAGGCCGACTCCGCGGGTTCGTCGGACCGCGTCACACACGGTCCGGGCGCGAAGGGGATCTCCTCGTCGGCGAGCGCCAGCTTCGGCGCCATGCCCATCCCGACGAAGACGGCGGTCGGCATGGCCGCCAGCGCCATCGTCTTGCCGACGGGTATCTGGATCTTGTTCAGCAGCGACTTCCGGGGCGCGGCGTGCCGCGGACCCCTTCGTTCACGGGACTCTGCGCTCGGGGTCACGTCCCGCTGCGTCTCGTCACCCCGCACTGTTCCTCCCGCCATCGGCGTGGGCAGTCGTCTCGGTCGCGTAAGCCGTTTCCGTGTCGCGGGGGCCGGGCACTCCCAGGGGACCGCCCCCGTACGTCTCCGCCTTGGCCGCCGCCGCGTCGTCCGCGTCCTGCGCGTCCTGCGGCTTGCCCGGCGCCCATGACAGCGCGAGGGCTCCGCCGACCAGGGCGAACAGGAAGCCGAGGAAGAAGCCGCCCAGGTTGGACACCGGCAGGGAGACCAGGGCGAGCAGGATCGACGCCACTCCGGCGAAGACCCGGATGCTCTGCTGGAACCAGAGGGCCACGCCGAGGGTGATCAGCAGGACGCCGATGATCAGCGATCCGGAGCCCGCGGTCGTCGCCATCGCGATGGTGACGTTGCCCAGCCGGAGGTCCGCGTACGGGAAGTACGCGATGGGAATGCCGCCGATGAGAGTGAAGAGGCCCGCCCAGAAGGGCCGGACCCCCCTCCAGGCGCGGAAGCGGTAGTACACCGCGGTGAGCCAAGCGTCGTCTGCGGCGCGAACCGGGGCCTGGGGGTTCATGGACAACAGCTCCCTGGAAACGGTGGTACGGAGAACTGGGGGGAGCCCGGTGGGACGGGCGGCGGCCACGGCCGCCACCCGCCTCTACCGGTCACGCCCCGGGACGGACTACTTCTCGTCCTGGTAGCACGGCTGGTCGCCGCCGAGCAGGCGCAGCTTGAGGTCGGGCAGCGTGAAGGTGCCCGCCGTCGTCGCCCAGGCCTTCTGGCGCACGTTCGTCAGCACGGCCTTCTTGGCGCGCTGCGAGAACAGGGCGCCGTTCGCCACCGTGCCGGCCTGCGGCGCGGTGGGGTGCTTGTCGTCGGCCGCGGAGCCGACCGCGACACCGATGTCCAGGTCGGTGAACGTGGCGTCGGTGTCGAGCTCGGCAACATCCAGGTAGATGTTGTCCGCGACGGCCGGCTTGCCCTTGTTGCCCGTGCGCAGCTGCATCGTGATGTTGCCGAGGCCGGGAATCGGGGTCACCAGCGACTGGCACATGTTGGTGATCTCGGCGTGGCGGAACCCGGAGATGGTGACCGGGTGCGCCGTGTCCTTGCCGTCGAGGCCCTTGCCCTTGGCGACGCTGCCGTACTGCAGCAGGTCGTCACCGTCGAGCTTGTCGGCCGAGACCTTGAAGTCCTGGCCGGACACGCTGAAGGACGCCGCGAGGGCACCCTGCGCCAGACCCACACCGACCGCGGCGGTGGCCGCGATGCTCGGCACCATGACGAGCGCGAAGCGCTTCCATCTGGTCCCGCCACGAACCTGAGAACTCATTATTCGTTCCTCCTTCTCGGACGTACATCTCCGGTCCGGGCCGTACCCGTCCTGGGATGGGAGAAGTGCTACGTCCTCGGGAAGGAGCGCAGGCGGCCGAGCCGCGGCAGAGCCGCGTCCGATACACCGGCGTTCACCCCCGAGCGACAACCACTGGGTCACGCGTTCGCGCAACCAGGAGGACAGGCTCCGCCGGTGCGGCGAAGACCCCCCTGTCCAGCAGCCGGCGCCCCTGGCACCGGCCGGCCCGGTGGGGACCCTCCGCCACAGCTCCGGATGAGCGGGTCTGCGGGGAAGGACCGAGCGTCGCCGATCGTGGTCCATTACAGGCCGGGGCACAAGGGGGTTCGTTACTGGCGGGTAACGGCAAGATAACCGGGGATCGACCCGGTGCCATCGGGTGACGACGCTGGGTGTCACCAAAGGCCACGACAGAGTGGCGGATTTGCGGATACACCGGACAGTTCACGGGGTTCCACTTACTGCGAGTAACAGCAGCTGCCATTACCAAGTTTTGGTAAAGTGCAGCCGCTGTTTCTCCATCTGTCAATAAATCGTCGGCGGCTAGAACAGCACCCGCGCGAGCGCCGTGCGGGCCGCTCCCACCCGGGGGTCGTCCGCCCCGATGACCTCGAACAGCTCCAGCAGCCGGACCCGTACCGCGTCCCGGTCCGCGCCGGCCGTCACCCGGACCGTGTCCACCAGGCGCCCGAAGGCGTCCTCCACGTGACCGCCGACCAGGTCCAGGTCCGCCGCGGCGATCTGGGCCGCCGGGTCCTTCGGGTCCTCGGCCGCCGCCGCGCGCACCGCCTGCGGGTTCATGTCCTTGACCCGGGCGAGCAGCTCGGCCTGCGCCAGGCCCAGCTTGGCCTCGGTGTTCGCCGGGTCGTCCGCCAGCACGTTCTTGTACGCCTGCACCGCGCCGCCCAGGTCACCGGCGTCGAGCGCGACGACGGCCGCTTCCAGCAGCGCGTCGTACGGGCCCGCCGGGACGTGGTCCTCACCGGCGGCCGGGCCGCCCGCGGGCGCGCCCTGTGCGTTCGGGTCCACCTCGATGCCGATGATCCCGAACCGCTCCTCGGCGACCTGGACCAGCTGCGCCAGGGTCGCCCGGATCTCCTGCTCGGGCGCCACGCCCTGGAACAGCGGCAGCACCTGGCCCGCGACCACGGCGAACACGGCCGGAATGCCCTGGATGCCGAACTGCTGCATCAGCATCTGGTTGGAGTCGACGTCGACCTTGGCCAGCAGGAGGCGGCCGTTCGCCTCGACGGTCAGGCGTTCCAGCAGCGGGCTGAGCTGCTTGCACGGCTCGCACCACTCGGCCCAGAAGTCCAGGACGACCGGGACCTCGGCGGAGAGCTGGAGGACGTCGCGTTCGAAGCCGGCCTCGTCGACGTCGATCACGAGCGCGGACGGCGGCACGGCACCCGCGGAGGCGGGCGCGCCGCCCTGGGCGGCTTGCCGGGCCGCTTCGGCACGGGCCTGCTCGGCCTTCGCCTTGGCCTCGCCGGCCGCCTTCACAGCGGCGAGGTCGACGACGCCGCTCATGGACATGTTTCTGGGCTGCATGCGTACATCCTCCCCCGTGTGCGCGCGCCGACGAAAAAGATCGGCCGAAATGCCTTCTTCAGTACCCTCGGTGGTGCGGTGTTGGCGCCGGGTCCCCACCTGGCGCCGGTAGCTCTTCGCGTGGTCGTCGCTCTTACGCTACGAGCCGTAGCGTAACTCCCCGCGCCCCTTCGCGCCCCGTGATCTGAAGCACAGCATTTCGGGACCCGCCGCTCTGGCTACCGACGGGTATGGTCTCGGCCATGCGCAACCCCAGCTCCCCGACCGCACGCACCGGCCGCCCCCGCAGCGCTGCCGCGGACGCCGCGATCCTCGCCGCGACGCGGGACGCGCTGGTCGAGCTGGGCTGGTCGAAGCTGACGATGGGCGACGTCTCGACCCGGGCCGGGGTGGCCAAGACCACCCTCTACCGCCGCTGGGCCGGCAAGAACGAGCTGGTCGTGGACGCCGTCGCGGAGCTCTTCGACTCCCTCGAACTACCCGACCGCGGCTCCCTCGAAGCCGATATAGAGGACGTGGTCCTGCAGTTCGCGGCGCTGCTGCGGCGGCCGGAGGCCCGTACGGCCCTGATGGCGGTCGTCGCCGAGTCCACCCGGGACGAGGCCCTGCGCGACCGGATCCGATCGGCGATCGTGGACCGGCAGAAACGTCTCGTCGTACTGGGTCGCGAACGGGCCCAGGCCCGCGGTGAACTCCCGTACGAGGAGGACGAGACCCTCGCCGGCCGCACCACGGACCTGATCTTCGACGTCATCGCCGGCACGGTGGTGCACCGGGCGCTGGTCAGCTCGGAGCCGGTGGACGAGCTCTGGGTCTCCACCTTCACCGCCCTCCTGATGCACGGCCTCCGGGGCCCGGCCCACGCCTGACACGCGGCACGCGGCACGCCTCATGCCCGACTCCCCTCACGCCCCCAGGCGCCCCCTCGCACCCGGACACGGCGAAGGCCGGTCGCGGCGGCCCCGAAAGGGGCGCCCACGACCGGCCTTCCACCACACGGGCGGGACTCAGAAGCCCGGCGGCTCCGTGTACGTGCCCCACTCGTCCCGCAGCACGTTGCAGATCTCCCCGAGCGTGGCCTCGGCGCGCACCGCGTCCAGCATGGCCGGGATCATGTTCGACCCGTCGCGGGCGGCGGCCAGCATCGCGTCGAGCGAGGACTTGACCTTCGCGTCGTCGCGCCGCGCCTTGCGCGCCGCCAGGTGCTCCACCTGTACGCGCTCCACCTCGTGGCTGACGCGCAGGATCTCCAGGTCCCCGGTCACCGACCCGTGGTGCACGTTGACGCCGACGACCCGCTTGTCGCCCTTCTCCAGCGAGCGCTGGTACTGGAACGCCGACTCGGCGATCTCCCCGGTGAACCAGCCGTCCTCGATGCCGCGCAGGATGCCCGAGGTGATCGGCCCGATCGGGTGCTGCCCGTCCGGGTGGGCGCGCAGGCCGCGCTCCTTGATCTGGTCGAAGATCTTCTCGGCGTCGGCCTCGATGCGGTCGGTGAGCTGCTCCACGTACCAGGAACCGCCCAGCGGGTCGGCCACGTTGGCCACCCCGGTCTCCTCCATCAGCACCTGCTGCGTGCGCAGGGCGATCTCGGCCGCCTGCTCGCTGGGCAGCGCGAGGGTCTCGTCGAGGGCGTTGGTGTGCAGCGAGTTGGTGCCGCCGAGGACGGCCGCGAGGGCCTCGACGGCGGTGCGCACGACGTTGTTGTACGGCTGCTGCGCGGTCAGCGAGACGCCGGCCGTCTGGGTGTGGAAGCGCAGCCACATCGACTTCTCGCTCTGCGCCCCGTACACCTCCTTCATCCAGCGCGCCCAGATCCGGCGGGCGGCGCGGAACTTGGCGATCTCCTCGAAGAAGTCGAGGTGCGCGTCGAAGAAGAAGGAGAGGCCGGACGCGAAGTGGTCCACGTCCAGACCGCGGGACAGGCCCAGCTCCACGTATCCGAAGCCGTCGGCGAGGGTGTACGCGAGCTCCTGCGCGGCCGTCGCACCGGCCTCGCGGATGTGGTAGCCCGAGACGGACAGCGGCTTGTACGCCGGGATGCCCTTCGCGCAGTACTCCATGAGGTCGCCGATGAGGCGCAGGTGCGGCTCGGGTTCGAAGAGCCACTCCTTCTGGGCGATGTACTCCTTGAAGATGTCGGTCTGCAGCGTGCCGTTGAGCACGGCCGGGTCCACGCCCTGCCGCTCGGCGGCGACCAGGTACATGCAGAAGGCGGGCACGGCCGGGCCCGAGATCGTCATCGAGGTGGTCACGTCGCCCAGCGGGATGTCCTGGAACAGGACCTCCATGTCGGCGGCGGAGTCTATGGCGACGCCGCAGTGGCCGACCTCGCCGAGCGAGCGGGGGTCGTCGGAGTCGCGTCCCATCAGGGTCGGCATGTCGAAGGCCACGGAGAGCCCGCCGCCGCCGGCGGCCAGGATCATCTTGTAGCGCTCGTTGGTCTGCTCGGCGTTGCCGAACCCCGCGAACTGGCGGATGGTCCAGGTCCGGCCCCGGTATCCGGTGGCGTGCAGGCCGCGGGTGTACGGGTACTCCCCCGGCCAGCCGATGCGCTCGAATCCCTCGTAGGCGTCGCCGGGCCGGGGCCCGTAGACGGGATCGACGTCATCCCCGGAGAGCGTGGTGAAATCGGCCTCGCGCTTGCGGGCCTTGTCATAGCGGGCCTGCCAGCGGCGGCGGCCCTCCTCGATGGCGTCAGCGTCCATACCCATGAATTTACTAGGACGTCCTAGTAAATGTCGATGGGAAACCCCGGGGAGTATCCCCGGGGTGTCCGCGTACGAGCGGCGCGCGGCCGGCGCTCGGGTGCGCCTTTAGGCGTCGGCGGTCGCCATCGCGTCGACGACCAGCGGCTCGACCTCGGCGCGGACCTTGCGCTCGACGAAGAAGGCGGCCAGCGGGATCGTGCCGGAGACCAGCACCCAGAGCAGCTTCGGGAACGGCCACCTGGCCTTCGAGCCCAGGTCGAAGGCGAACACCAGGTAGATCATGAACAGCACGCCGTGCACCTGCGAGACCGCGAGGGTCAGGTCGGCGCCGGTGTCGAAGCCGTACTTGAAAACCATGCAGGTGCAGAGGATCAACAGCATGACCGCGGTCAGATAGGCCATGACCCGGTAGCGGGTCAGCACGCTCTTCTTCATGCCGACGAGCCTAACCGTCCGTTTTGCTCGATCTTGACGGGGGCCCGGCGCCCGCGGTCCGCTACTCCTCGAAGTCCGCCGCGGCGACCCTCAGGGGGCGCAGCAGGGCGAAGATCTCCCGGCACTCCTCGGCGTCGTAGACGCGGAGCCCGAAGTCGACCGCCATCAGGTCCTTCGTCGCCGCCTCGACCACCTCGCGCCCCTTGTCCGTGATGGACGCGAGCGTGCCCCGGCCGTCGTTCGGGTTCGGCCGCTTGGCCACCAGCCCGGACCGCACCAGCCGGTCCACCGTGTTCGTCACCGACGTCGGGTGGACCATCAGCCGCTCGCCGATCTTCGACATCGGCAGTTCGCCGGCCTTGGAGAAGGTCAGCAGCACCAGCGCCTCGTACCGCGCGAAGGTCAGCCCGTACGGCTTGACCACCGCGTCGACCTCGCCGAGCAGGATCTGGTGCGCGCGCATGATCGAGGTGATGGCGGCCATCGAGGGCACCGGTCCCCAGCGGCGCTGCCAGAGCTCGTCGGCGCGGGCGATGGGATCGAAGGGGAGGCTGAGCGGCTTGGACACGCATCCGACCCTACCGGGCGGTCATTTGGCGGCGGGCCCCGTCTCATTCCTCGGTCGGCCGCCCTGCCGCCCCGCGGCCCGCAGTTCGGCCAGGAGGAGCAGGGCCACCGCCGTGCCGAGGACGGCCGCACCCGCCACGACCACGTGCACCGGCAGGAACTCGGCGGCCAGCCCGGCCAGGGCCATGCCGACGCCCTGGAGGGTCATCAGCCCGGTGCTCAGCAGGGTCATCGCCCGGCCGCGCAGCGCGTCCGGGACGGCGTCGACGTACCACTGGTCGAGGCCGAGGGTGTACGCGTGCGCCAGGCCGGCCAGCAGCAGGGCGGCCAGTACGGCCGCCACCCCGGGCCGGAAGGCGTACACGAGCAGCGGCAGCGGGCCGGCGGCCGCGAGCGGGGCCACGATCCGGGAGCGGGCCCGCGGGCCGAGCACCGAGCCGGCCCACAGTTCACCCGCGATGGTGCCGACGGGCAGCGCGCACATCATCACTCCCAGGGCGGCGGTGCCCGCGCCGACGGCGTCCGCGTACGGGGCGAGCAGCGCCTCGGGCGCGATGACGAAGACGGGCGGCAGCCAGAACAGCAGGATCAGGGCGCGCCGGCGGCGCTCGCCCAGGACGGCGCGCAGCCCGGCGAGCGGGGAGGTGCGCTCGGCGGCGGTCCGGGCCGGCCGCGCCGCCGTGCCGAAGCGCAGCAGCAGGGCCGAGCACAGGAATCCGGCGGCGGTCAGGGCGATGGCCGCGCGCGGGGCGAGGACGGTGAGCAGCAGCCCGCCGAGGCCGAAGCCGATGAGCTGGGCGCTCTGGGCCACCATCCGCATGAGGGAGCGGCCGAGGACGTAGGCGTCGCCGGGGCCGAGGACGTCGGCGAGGGAGGCGTTGCGCGTGCCCTGGAAGAGGGGGGCGACGAAGGCCATGGCGCAGCGCAGGACGAGCAGCCCGGCGACGGGGGTGCCGGGCAGGACCATGGCCGCCGCGCAGGCGGCGCAGAGGAGGTCGCAGCCGACGAGGACCCGGCGGGCGGGCCTGCGGTCGGCGATCCCGGCGAGGAGGGTCCCGCCGAGCGCGTACGGGAGGAAGCCGAGGGCGAACGTGAGCGCGCTCATCAGGGGTGAGCCGGTGGCGCGGAACACGAGGACGGTGAGGGCGATCTCGGCGACGACGATGCCGAGGACGGACAGCAGGTGCGCGGCGAACACGGGCCGGAACTCCCGGACCCGGAAGACGGACCGGTATCCGCCGGCGGCCTCGTTGACGGTGAGGGACATACGGCGACCCTGCGGGACTACGGTGGGGGTTCGGCAGTGATTCGCCGTACGCCGAATCGCACCCCGGGGGGAGAGGCATGGCGTTCCACTTCCGGTTCGGGGCCGGGGACCTGTTGCGGTGCCGGTTCTCCGTCTCGCCGCGGTGGGAGACGCAGGAGGCGGTGCGGACCCTGCTGCAGCCGGAGCGGCAGACGTACCACCTGCCCTGGCTGCGGCAGGTCCGGGCGGCCGCCGAGGGGCTGGACCTGCGGCCGTTGTGGCTGCTGATGCCGCGGGCCGGCCACAACCCGGACTTCCTGAGCCCGCCGCCGGTCGGACCCTCCGTCACCTTCGAACAGGAGCTGGCGCGGGTCCGGTCCGCGGCCGCCGATCCGCAGGCCGTACGGGAGGACCTGCGGCGGTCCCTGGTCTGTACCCCGGGCGCCGCCGAGAGCGACCTCGGGCGGCGGATGCTCGCCGACCCGGCCCGCGCCGTGCGGGAGCTGGCCGACCTCTACGCGCAGGCCTGGGCCGCGCTGGTCGCCCCGCACTGGCCGCGGCTGCGGGCGCTGCTGGAGGCCGACGTCCTGTTCCACTCGCGGCGGCTGGCGGCGGGCGGGCTGGAGGCGCTGTTCGACGGCCTCCACCCGGACCTGCGGTGGTCGGACGGGACGCTCACCATCGACCGCGCCAACCACCACGACCGCTCCCTGGGCGGGCAGGGGCTGCTCCTCATGCCGAGCGCGTTCGTGTGGCCGGAGGTGGTCGGCGGGTACGACCCGCCCTGGCAGCCGACTTTGGTGTATCCGGCGCGGGGCATCGGCGCGCTGTGGACGGCGTCGGCGGGTCCGACCCCGCGGGCGCTGGCGCGGCTGCTGGGCCGCGGCCGGGCCGACGTGCTGTGCGCGCTCGACGAGCCGTCCTCCACGACGGAGCTGGCCCGCCGGCTCGGCCTCGCCCCCGCGACGGTGTCGGCGCACCTGAAGGTTCTGCACGCCGCCGGTCTGCTGATCTCGGCCCGGCACGGCCACCGGATCCTCTACGAGCGCACCCCGCTCGCCATCGCCCTCACGACGGGCGGTGCGCCCCGCACGTAGGCGGCGTGCGGTGTCGCGGAGCGGGGGTGACCGACCGTCATGCCACGATGTGGCGGTCTGCGATTCCGCAATTGCGCGCACCGACCCTTCGCCCCGAGGAACCCGGATGCCAGGCCGACCCCGAACCCGACGCCGCCCGCCTCCCGGCCGCCCCCGCCCCCTCGCCGCCGCGCTCGGCCTCGCCCTGCTGCTCGCCGCGGCCCCCGGCTGCGGCAGCGGGGAGTCCGCCCCGCCGCACGCGCCCGCGGAGGCGCCGCCCGAGGCCTCGGCGCAGGCCCCGCCCGCCGGATCCCCGTACTGGGTGGACCCGGAGAGCGACGCCGCCCGGCAGGTCGCCGCCTGGGAGGTGCAGGGCCGCGACAGCGACGCTCGGCTGCTGCGCCGGATCTCGGAACGGCCCATGGCCCTGTGGGCACCGGGCCACGACCCCGGTCCCGCGATCCGCAGGGCCGCGAAGGGCGCCGAGGCGGCGGGCCGGGTCCTGGTGCTCACCGCGTACAACATCCCGCACCGCGACTGCGGCCGGCACTCGGCGGGCGGGGCCGCCGGCGCCACCGCGTACCGCAACTGGATCGGGGCCTTCGCCGACGCCGTCGGCGACGCCAGGGCGGTGGTGGTCCTGGAGCCGGACGCCGTCCCGCACATCGTGGACGGCTGCACCCCGGCCGCCCACCACGAGGAGCGCTTGCGGCTCCTCTCCGAGGCCGTCACCCGGCTGAAGAGGAACCGGAACACGAAGGTCTACCTGGACGCCGGCCATCCGGCCTGGATCCCCGACCCGATGAAGCTCGTCGAACCCCTCTACCAGGCCGGGCTCGGCCAGGCCGACGGCTTTTCCCTCAACGTCTCCAACTTCCAGCCCGACACGGCCGGCCGGGAGTACGGCGCCCGCATCTCCGGGGCCGCCCACGGCAAGCACTTCGTCATCGACACCAGCCGCAACGGCGAGGGCCCGCTCACCGGCGACGGCGACGAGGCCTGGTGCAACCCGCCCGGCCGCGCCCTCGGGACCGCGCCGACCGACAGGACGGGCGACCCGCTCGTCGACGCGTACCTCTGGATCAAGCGGCCCGGCGAGTCCGACGGGCCCTGCCGCGGCGGGCCGGCGGCCGGCCGGTGGTGGCCGGACTACGCGCTCGGGCTGGCCGCCCGCGCCAAGGAGTAGCCCCCGCGAGGGGCTACTCGTCCGGCGCCTGCGCCGGCTACGAACCGCCCCGGCCGCCCGCGCCGGCCCGAGCCCGATCGAGCGCTGCTCCACGTCCGTGGTCTGCGTGACCGCGCTCGGCAGCACGCCGGGCTCGGCCCCTGGTGGCACGGCCCAGGGTTTGGCATCACCGAAAAAGGTGACAAACCCTGGACATGCCGAACGGGGCTCCGCCGAACGGGGGATCAGGCCGCGGCGTTCGGAGCGGGGCGGATCAGGCCAGGTGGCGCTCCACCGTCTCCACCTTGGACGTCAGCCCGTCGACCACCCCGGGGCGGATGTCGGCCTTCAGGACCAGGGACACCCGCGGCGCCCGCTCCTCCACGGCCGCCACCGCGCGCTTGACCACGTCCATCACCTCGTCCCACTCCCCCTCGACGGAGGTGAACATGGCGTCCGTGCGGTTCGGCAGTCCCGACTCCCGTACGACGCGCACCGCGTCGGCCACGTACTCGCCGACCTCTTCACCGACCCCCAGCGGGGTCACCGAGAACGCGACGATCACGCTGCGTTCGCCGCCTCGCGCCGGGCGCGGGCCGCCATGACGCTGTCGGCCTCCTCGCGCTTGAGCAGCTTGTCGCCGTAGAGGCCGCCGAAGGGCAGCAGCGCCAGCAGGAAGAACAGGGCGACCTTCTTGACCGGCCACTTCGCCTTGTTCCACACGTCGAGCAGGAAGACCGCGTAGATGACGAACAGGATCCCGTGCAGGATGCCCAGCGGCATCATCAGGTAGTCGATGTCGGAGATCCGGCTCAGCACCGATCCGAAGATCAGCAGGGCCGGGAACGACAGCGCCTCCGGTACGGAGATGAGGCGCAGCCGGTGCAGGGCGGAAGCGGTCTTGATGTCCACGATGAACCTTCGGGGTGGTGGCCGGGGGTCCGTTCCAGTGTCTCAGCAGCCCTGCCCGATCTTGAGGCGGGGCCGCCGCCCCGGGTGTACGAGATGCCGCAGTCGCCGGATATCGGCCACCGGGCCCTGTTCGCCTCCGCCCGCTGCCGATAACGTCATCCCGTGGCTCAGTTCCGACTCCAAGGCAGCAAGGTGCTGGCCGTCGACCTGACCGGGGATGCCGTCAAAGCGAAGAACGGCTCCATGGTTGCGTACGACGGTCAGATGGCCTTCAAGAAGATGACCGGCGGCGGCGAAGGTTTGCGCGGCATGGTGACCCGTCGGCTGACGGGTGAGCAGATGACCGTGATGGAAGTGCAGGGGCACGGCACCTGCTTCTTCGCCGACCGCGCGAGCGAAATCAATCTGGTCAACCTGCGCGGCGAGAAGCTGTACGTGGAGTCCAGCAACCTGCTGTGCACCGACGCCGGCCTGCGCACCGGCACCACCTTCACCGGCCTGCGCGGCGGGGCGACGGGCAACGGCCTGTTCACCACCACCGTCGAGGGCTCCGGGCAGGCGGCGATCATGTCCGACGGCCCGGCGGTGGTGCTGCGCGTCAGCGCCCAGTACCCGCTCTCCGTCGACCCGGGGGCGTACATCGCGCACACCGGGAACCTCCAGCAGTCCTTCCAGTCGGGGATCAATTTCCGCACCCTGATCGGCGAGGGATCGGGCGAGGCGTTCCAGATCCGCTTCGAGGGCGAGGGCCTGGTCTACGTGCAGCCCAGCGAGCGCAACACCATCGGGGGCGACATCTGATGCCGTTCCGCGAGATCAACTCGAAGATGGTCGAAGCCCAGGTGATCCCGGGGCAGCGGATGTTCAGCCAGCGCGGCGCGATGCTCGCGTACCGCGGCGACGTCTCCTTCACCCCGAGCCTGACCGGCGGTCAGGGCGGGGTGATGGGCATGATCGGGCGCCGCGTGGCGAACGAGCAGACCCCGCTGATGACGGTCGAGGGCAGCGGCACCGTGATGTTCGGCCACGGCGGCCACCACATCCAGGTGATCAACCTGACCGGCGAGACCCTGTACGTCGAGGCCGACCGGCTGCTCGCCTTCGACGGCACGCTCCAGCAGGGCACGATGTTCATGGGCTCGCAAGGGGGTGTCATGGGCATGGTCCGCGGTCAGGTGACCGGCCAGGGCCTGTTCACCACCACCCTCAAGGGGCACGGCTCGGTCGCCGTGATGGCCCACGGCGGGGTCATCGAACTCCCCATCACGCCGAACCGCCCGATCCACGTCGACCCGCAGGCGTACGTGGCCCACCACGGGGACGTCAGGAACAAGCTCTCCACCGCGCTCGGCTGGCGGGACATGGTGGGGCGGGGCTCGGGCGAGGCGTTCCAGCTGGAGCTGTCGGGACAGGGAGCCGTGTACGTGCAGGCCTCGGAGGAGAAGCTGTGAACTTTGGTCCGGTCATCGGCGGGCCGGGAGGCCCGACGGTCTTCGACCCGCACACCCTGCCCTCCGACGACAACGTGAACGCGTACACCTTCTGCGTGGAGCTCAAGGGGAGCCAGTGGTTCCTGCAGAAGGGCAAGATGATCGCCTACTACGGGCGCATGGAGTTCAACGGCGTCGGCAACGGCCGCTTCGACCGGCTGTTGCGCACCAGCTTCCACTCGCCGATGCACGCCTCCGACTGGGTGGTGGCCGAGGGCCAGGGCAAGATGCTGCTGGCCGACCGGGCATTCGACGTGAACTCGTACGACCTGGACAATGGGAACCTGACGATCCGGTCGGGCAACCTGCTGGCCTTCCAGCCCTCGCTCGCCCTCAAGCAGTCGATCGTGCCGGGATTCCTGACCCTGATCGGAACGGGGAAGTTCGTGGCGGCGTCCAACGGGCCGGTGGTGTTCATGGAGCCGCCGCTGCGCGTGGACCCGCAGGCGCTGGTGGGCTGGGCGGACTGCCCGTCCCCCTGCCACCACTACGACCACGGCTACATGTCGGGCGTCATCGGCGGGCTGCGCTCGCTGACGGGCGTCGGCGGCAGCTCCGGCGAGGAGCACCAGTTCGAGTTCGTCGGGGCCGGGACGGTGCTGCTGCAGTCCTCGGAGATGCTGATGGCGGAGCAGGCGATCGGGACGGTCGGCGCCGGCGCGGAGTCGGCGGGCGTGCCGGGGGCCGGGTACACCGGCGGCCACGGGCAGCAGGGCCCGCTGGGGCAGCTCGGCGTGCCGCGGATGCCGGGACAGCTGGGTGATCTCCAGCGGCGCCTCGGACTGTGACCTGATCTTCGACCTGACATTTTTTGTACGTAATTCAACTTCTTAGGTAGAGTTCATTCATGGAGACCATGGAGACCGAGACGGCCACACGCTGGCTGACCGAGGCCGAGCAGTGCACCTGGCGCACCCACCTGGACGTCAGCAGACTGCTGATGCACCAGCTGGAAAAGGATCTCCAGCCCTTCGGACTCACCAACAACGACTACGAGATCCTGGTGAACCTCTCGGAGTCGGAGGACCACCGGATGCGGATGAGCGATCTCGCGACGTCGACGCTCCAGTCCAAGAGCCGGCTGTCCCACCAGATCACCCGCATGGAGACGGCCGGCCTGGTCGTCCGGGTGAACTGCGAGTCCGACCGTCGGGGGCTGTACGCCGTCCTGACCGACGAGGGCATGGAGCTCATGCGGAAGGTCGCCCCGCACCACGTGGCGTCCGTCCGCCGGCATTTCATCGACCTGCTGCCGCCGGAGGCCCTGGCGGCGCTGCGCGCCTCGCTGGAGCCGGTCGCGGCGCACCTGCGGGACCAGCGCGGCAAGGCCTGACACCGGCCCGGCGCCGCGTCGGCCGCCGCCCGGTCCGGGTGCCGTCCGAGGTGGCGGCCCGGAGCCCGGCGGTGGCCGCCGCCGCGGACTCGGACGGCGACGGCAACGACGGCGACAACTGACACGCGCCGGTCCGCGGGTTCCCGTGCGGACCGGATCGGGCGCCCCTAGACTGGCGAACGCCCGGATTACCCCGATCTTCGAGGGAGTGGCGTCATGGCCAAGCGCGGCAACAAGAAGCGAGCACGCAAGAAGAAGAAGGCGAACCACGGCAAGCGTCCCAACGCCTGACCGGTCCGCCCGCAGACGTACGAGAGCCGCGCCCCGAAGGAACGGGGCGCGGCTCTCGCGTACGTACGCCGTCCGGCCGCTCAGGCCTCCGTGAGCGTCGCCAGCAGGGTGTCCGCCGCCGCGTACGGGTCCAGCTCGCCGGCCGCGACCCGGGCCGCGAGGGCGTCGAGGTGCGCGTCCCCGCGCACGTCAGCCATCCGGGCCCGCAGGGTCGTCACCGCGATGGTCTCCACCTCGCGGGCGGCCCGGGACGTGCGCCGCTCCGCCAGCACCCCGCGCTCGTCCATCCACGCCCGGTGCTTCTCCAGGGCCTCGACCAGCTCGTCGATGCCCTGGCCGCGCGCCGCGACCGTCTTGACGATCGGCGGCCGCCAGTCGCCCGCGCCCCGGGACTCCCCGAGGCCCAGCATGTGGTTCAGCTCCCGGGCGGTGGCGTCGGCGCCGTCCCGGTCCGCCTTGTTCACCACGTACACGTCGCCGATCTCCAGGATCCCCGCCTTGGCGGCCTGGATCCCGTCGCCCATCCCGGGGGCCAGCAGCACCACCGAGGTGTCGGCCTGCGAGGCGATCTCCACCTCCGACTGCCCGACCCCGACCGTCTCGACCAGGATCACCTCGCAGCCGGCCGCGTCCAGCACCCGGATCGCCTGGGGGGCGGCCCAGGCCAGGCCGCCCAGGTGGCCGCGGGTGGCCATGGAGCGGATGTAGACCCCCGGATCGGAGGCGTGGTCCGACATCCGGACCCGGTCGCCGAGGAGCGCACCGCCGGAGAACGGCGAGGACGGGTCGACGGCGAGGACGCCGACCCGCTTGCCGGCCTTGCGGTACGCGGAGACCAGCGCCGAGGTGGACGTGGACTTGCCGACGCCCGGTGAGCCGGTCAGGCCCACCACGTACGCCCCGCCCGTCAGCGGGGCCAGGGCCGCCATCACCTCGCGCAGCTGCGGGGACGCCCCCTCGACCAGCGAGATCAGCCGGGCCACCGCTCTCGGCCTGCCCTCACGCGCCTGGGCCACCAGCTGGGGGACGTCCACCGTCATACGTGCTGCGCTCCTCGGTCTCGCTGCGGATACGGCTTCGGGTACGAATACGGGGCGGTCCTGCTTCTCCGGACCCTGCCGATCAAGGAACGCGGACGATCAGGGCGTCGCCCTGGCCGCCGCCGCCGCACAGCGCGGCCGCGCCGACCCCGCCGCCGCGGCGCTTCAGCTCCAGCGCCAGGTGCAGCACCACGCGGGCGCCGGACATGCCGATCGGGTGGCCCAGGGCGATGGCGCCACCGTTGACGTTCACCCTTTCCGGGGTCACGCCGAGGTCCTTCATTGACTGCACGGCGACCGCCGCGAAGGCCTCGTTGATCTCGATGAGGTCCAGGTCGGAGACCTGGAGCCCCTCCTTCTTCAGGGCGTGCAGGATCGCGTTCGACGGCTGCGACTGCAGCGAGTTGTCGGGACCGGCCACATTTCCGTGGGCGCCGATCTCGGCGAGCCACTCCAGGCCCAGCTCCTCGGCCTTCGCCTTGCTCATCACGACCACGGCGGCGGCGCCGTCGGAGATCTGGGAGGAGGTGCCGGCCGTGATCGTGCCGTCCTTGGCGAAGGCGGGGCGCAGCTTGCCGAGGGACTCGACCGTGGTCTCCGGGCGGATGCCCTCGTCCTGGGAGAAGAGGACCGGCTCACCCTTGCGCTGCGGGATCTCGACCGGGGTGATCTCGGCCTCGAAGACGCCGTTCTTCTGCGCGGCGGCGGCCCGCTGGTGCGAGGCCGCGGCGAACTCGTCCTGCGGGGCGCGCTCGATGCCCAGGCGGGAGTTGTGCTTCTCGGTGGACTCGCCCATCGCGATGTTCTCGAAGGCGTCGGTGAGGCCGTCGTAGGCCATCGCGTCCAGCATCTCGATCGCGCCGTACTTGTAGCCCTCACGGGACTTCGGCAGCAGGTGCGGGGCGTTGGTCATGGACTCCTGGCCGCCCGCGACCACGATGTCGAACTCGCCCGCGCGGATGAGCTGGTCGGCCAGAGCGATCGCGTCGAGGCCGGAGAGGCACACCTTGTTGATCGTGAGCGCCGGGACGTTCATGGGGATGCCGCCCTTGACCGCCGCCTGGCGGGCGGGGATCTGGCCCGCGCCGGCCTGCAGCACCTGGCCCATGATCACGTATTGCACCTGGTCACCGGTGATGCCGGCCCGCTCCAGCGCGGACTTGATGGCGAACCCGCCGAGGTCGGCGCCCGAGAAGGACTTCAGCGAGCCGAGCAGCCGCCCCATGGGGGTGCGGGCCCCGGCGACGATCACTGACGTGGTGTTGTTCGTTCCGGACATGGAGCACAGCCCCTTGAAGATGAGGGTGAACGAGGGTTTACATGAATGTACTGAGCGGTACCCGCGCCGTCACCGGGCAGTCGGTGTGATCGCTGGCACGTTGCGTAACGGCCCTCCGCGGCGGTGCACTGGTCCCATGCTGACAAGAATCGACCACATCGGGATCGCCTGCTTCGACCTGGACAAGACTGTCGAGTTCTACCGTGCCACGTACGGCTTCGAGGTGTTCCACACCGAGGTCAACGAGGAGCAGGGCGTCCGCGAGGCCATGCTCAAGATCAACGAGACCTCCGACGGCGGCGCCTCCTACCTCCAGCTCCTCGAGCCCACCCGCGAGGACTCCGCGGTGGGCAAGTGGCTGGCCAAGAACGGCGAGGGCGTGCACCACATCGCCTTCGGCACCGAAGACGTCCTCGGCGACTCGGAGGCCATCCGCGGCAAGGGCGTCCGGGTCCTCTACGACCAGCCCCGCACGGGCTCGATGGGCTCCTCGATCACCTTCCTGCACCCCAAGGACTGCCACGGAGTCCTCACCGAACTGGTCACCTCCAACCCCGACCATTGATGGACCACTGATGGCCCGATTCCCCGGCCGGTAGAGTGGCCATGGCTCGGCCGGGGTTCGGTGCGGAGACGGGGTCGGGGCCTGTGACCCCTGCCCCGGTATCTGACACCATTCCCCCGGGGGCGTCGTTCAGCGGGCGAGCGATGCTCAATTGGGAGTGAGCTTGCGACCAGGGGACGGATGGGACCGCGCTGTGCGGGGCTACGAAAGCCAGGAGAGCCATCAGGCTGAAGCCGACCATCTCTCGCGCTTCGAAGCCGAGATGGAGCGGCTGAAGAAGGAGCGCGGGAAGGCCGTCCAGCACGCCGAAGACCTCGGATACCAGGTCGAGGTGCTGCGCGCCAAGCTCCACGAGGTACGCCGCAATCTGGCGTCCCGCCCCGCATACGACAGTGCGGACATGGGCTACCAGGCGGAGCAGCTGCTGCGCAATGCCCAGATTCAGGCCGACCAGATGCGCTCGGACGCCGAGCGCGAACTGCGCGACGCCCGGGCCCAGACGCAGCGCATCCTCCAGGAGCACGCCGAGCACCAGGCGCGCCTGCAGGCCGAGCTGCACGCCGAGGCCGTCAACCGCCGCCAGCGCCTGGACCAGGAGCTCAACGAGCGCCGCCAGACCGTCGAGGCGCACGTCAACGAGAACGTGGCCTGGGCCGAGCAGCTGCGCTCCCGGACGGAGGCCCAGGCCCGCCGGCTCATGGAGGAGTCCCGCGCCGAGGCCGAGCAGTCCCTGAACGCCGCCCGTGCCGAGGCCGCCCGCGTGGCGGAGGAGACCCGCCGCCGGCTGGCCGCCGACGCGGAGGCCGCCCGCGCGGAGACCGAGGCGACCCTGCTGCGTGCGCGCAAGGAGGCCGAGCGGCTGCTGACCGCCGCCTCCGCGCAGGCCCAGGAGGCCACCGAGCACGCCGAACGGCTGCGCAGCAGCACCACCGCCGAGGCCGAGCAGACCCGGCAGCAGACCCTCGACCTCGGCCGGGTGGCCGAGCAGCGGGTCCAGGAGGCCGACGGCGCCCTGCGCACCGCGCGCGCCGAGGCCGAGAAGCTCCTCGCGGACGCCAAGGAGAGCGCCGCCCGGCAGCTCGCCTCGGCGGAGTCGGTGAACGAGCAGCGCACCCGCACGGCCAAGGAGCAGGTGGCCAGGCTGGTCGGCGAGGCCACCAAGGAGGCCGAGGCCCTCAGGGCCGAGGCCGAGCAGACCCTCGCCGACGCCCGCGCCGGCGTCGAGCGGCTGCGCGCGGAAGCCGCGGAGCAGGCCCGCGCGGCGGCGGCCGAGGACACGGCCGCCCAGCTGGCGAAGGCGGCCCGCACCGCCGAGGACGTACTGAACAAGGCCTCGGAGGACGCCCGGGCCACCACCCGCGCCGCGTCCGAGGAGGCCGAGCGGATCCGCCGCGAGGCCGAGTCGGAGGCGGAGCGGCTGCGCGCCCAGGCGGCGGCCACGGCCGACGAGCTCAAGGGCGCGGCGAAGGACGACACCGAGGAGTACCGGGCCCGGACCGTCGAACTCCAGGAGGAGGCCCGGCGGCTGCGCGGCGAGGCCGAGCAGCTGCGCGCCGAGGCCGTCGCCGAGGGCGAGCGGATCCGCGGCGAGGCGCGCCGCGAGGCCGTCCAGCAGATCGAGGAGGCGGCCCGGACCGCCGAGGAGCTGCTGGGCAAGGCCAAGTCGGACGCGGACGAGCTGCGCGGCGGGGCGAGGGCCGAGAGCGAGCGGGTCCGCGCCGAGGCCGTCGAGCGGGCCACCACGCTGCGCAAGCAGGCCGAGGAGACGCTGGAGCGCACCCGCGCGGAGGCGGAGCGGCTGCGCGACGAGGCCGAGGAGCAGGCGGAGTCCGTACGGGCCGAGGCCGACGCGGCGGCCCGTGCGCGGCGCGAGGAGACCGAGCAGGCCCTCGCGGCGAAGCGGGCGGAGGCCGAGGAGGAGCTCGTACGCCTGCAGGCGGAGGCCGAGAGCCGGCTGGGCACGGCCGAGCAGACGCTGCGCGACGCCCGTGGGGCGGCGGAGACCATCCGCCGGGAGACCGCCGAGGAGGCCGACCGGCTGCGCGCCGAGTCGGCGGAGCGGATCCGCAGCCTCCAGGCGCAGTCGGAGGCGGAGGCCGACCAGCTGCGCACGGACGCCGCGGAGGACGCCGGGCGCACCCGCGCGGAGGCCGAGCAGGTCGCCGTACGGCTGCGCAGCGAGGCGGAGTCCGAGGCGGAGCGGGTGCGTTCGGAGGCGCAGGAGACCGCGGACCGGCTGCGCGCGGAGGCGAAGGCCGCCGCCGAGCGGGTCGCCGCGGAGGCCGCCGAGGCGCTGGCCGCCGCGCAGGAGGAGGCCGCACGGCGCCGCCGGGAGGCCGAGGAGACCCTCGCGTCGGCCCGTACGGACGCGGACAGCGAGCGGGCCCAGGCGCGCGAGCAGAGCGAGGAGCTGCTGGCCTCGGCCCGCAAGCGCTCCGAGGAGGCGCAGGCCGAGGCGGCCCGCCTGACCGAGGAGGCGGAGCGGCGCGCCGCGGAGCTGGTGTCGGCGGCGGAGGCCACCGCCCAGCAGGTGCGGGACTCCGTGGCAGGTCTGCGCGAGGAGGCCGAGGAGGAGATCACCGGGCTGCGCAGCGCCGCCGAGCACGCGGCGGAGCGCACGAAGACGGAGGCCGAGGAGGAGGCCGCGCGGGTCCGCGCGGACGCCTACGACGAGCGCGAGCGGGCCACCGAGGACGCCAACCGGATCCGTACCGAGGCGCGGGCGGAGACGGACGCGGCGAAGGCGCTGGCCGAGCGTACGGTCGGCGACGCGATCGCCGAGGCGGAGCAGCTGCGCAGCGACACCGCCGAGTACGCCCAGCGGGTGCGTACGGAGGCGACGGACGCGCTGGCCGCGGCCGAGCGCGACGCGGCCCGTACCAAGGCCGATGCCCGGGACGACGCGAACCGGATCCGCGGCGAGGCGGCGGAGGCCCTTGAGGCCTCGCGCGCCGAGGGCGGCCGGATCGTCGCGGAGGCGACGGCGGAGGCCAAGCGGCTGACCGACGAGGCCGAGGCCGCGAACGCGGTGACGGTCGGCGAGGCCGCGGCCGAGGCCGAACGGCTCACCACCGAGGCGGCCCTGGCGGCCGAGGCCACCCGCGCCGAGGCGGCGGGCACCCTGGACGAGGCCCGCTCCGAGGCCAACCGGCTGCGTACGGAGGCCGCCGAGCAGGCGGACCGGCTCATCACCGAGGCCGCCTCCGAGGCGGACAAGCTCACCGAGCAGACGCGCGCCGCGAACGAGGCCGCGGTCGGGGAGGCGACGGCGAAGGCCGAGCGGCTCACCCGGCAGGCGTCCGACATGCTGGCCGCGGCCGAGCGGGACGCGGCGCGGGTCCTGGTCGACGCCCGCAACGAGGGCGACCGGCTGGTCGACGAGACGCGTGCGGCCAACGAGGCCACGGTCGGCGAGGCCGCGGCCGAGGCCGAGCGGCTGCGCGCCGAGGCGGCGCGGACCCTGGACGACGCCCGCGCGGAGGGCGGCCGGATCATCGGCGAGGCCACCGCGGAGGCCGACCGGGTCACGGTCGCGGCGAACGAGACGCTGGCGAGCGCCGAGCGGGAGGCGGAGCAGACGCTCGACGACGCGCGCGCGGAGGCGGGCCGGCTGCGCGGCGAGGCCGCCGAGCAGGCGGACAAGCTCATCACCGAGGCGGCGTCCGAGGCGGACAAGCTCACCGAGCAGACCCGCAGGGACAACGAGCGCACGGTCGGCGAGGCGCAGGCCGAGGCCGAACGGCTGCGTGCGGAGGCCTCGGAGGCCCTGGCCTCGGCGCAGGAGCACGCGACCCGTACCCGCGCGGAGGCCGAGCGCGTCAAGGCCCAGGCGGCGACGGAGGCGGAGCGCACGCGTACGAAGGCCCGCGCGGAGTCGGAGCGGCTCCTGGACGAGGCCCGCGAAGCCGCCAACAAGCGGCGCAGCGAGGCCGCGGAGCAGGTGGACCGTCTCATCACCGAGGCGGCGGCCGAGGCGGACAAGCTCACCACCGACGCGCAGGCGCAGGCCCTGGCCGCGACGACGGCGGCCGAGGAGCAGGCCGACGCGATGGTCGACGCGGCCCGCAAGGAGGCCGCGCGGATCTCGTCCGAGGCGACGGTCGAGGGCAACTCCCTGGTGGAGAAGGCCCGTACGGACGCGGACGAGCTGCTGGTCGGCGCCCGCACGGATGCGGCCGCCATAAGGGAGCGGGCGGAGGAGCTGCGTTCCCGCGTCGAGAGCGAGGTCGAGGAGCTGCACGAGCGGGCCCGCCGGGAGTCCGCCGAGCAGATGAAGTCGGCCGGCGAGCGCGTGGACAAGCTGGTGCGGGCGGCGACCGAGCAGAGCGTCGAGGCCGAGTCGAAGGCCAAGGCGCTGGTGTCGGACGCGAGCAGCGAGGCGAGCAAGGTCCGGATCGCCGCGGTGCGCAAGGCGGAGGCGCTGCTCAAGGAGGCCGAGCAGAAGAAGGCCGAGCTGGCGCGGGAGGCCGAGAAGGCGCTCGCGGAGGCGAAGGCGGAGGCGGAGCGGCTGGTCGACGAGGGGCGTCGCGAGCTGGAGGTCCTGGTGCGCAGGCGCGAGGACATTCAGGCGGAGATCTCCCGTGTCCAGGACGTTCTTGAGGCGTTGGAGTCATTCGAGGCGCCTTCGGGCGGCGGAAAGCCGGCGGTCGGCGGTCAGGGCGCGGGGGGCGTGAAGGCGGGAGCCGCAGCCGGTTCCACTCGTTCGGGTGGCAAGGCGTCAGAGGGCTAGCAATCGATCAGGATGTGTGTTCCTGATGAAGATTCATCCGAACGAGTGACAAGCATTCTGCCGCCTTGCCACTCAAAAGGGGTGTCATTGTCCAGATCAAACGTGGATTGACTCGATGACACGCCGCTCGGGCGCCTAGGATTCCCCTAACACCTCACGTAGCACCTCATCGGTCTCATTCGACAGGAACCCCATGAGCGACACTTCCTCCCCCTTCGGCTTCGAGCTCGTGCGGCGTGGTTACGACCGCGGTCAGGTGGACGACCGCATTACCAAGCTGGTCTCCGACCGCGACAGCGCCCTTGGACGTATCAACTCTCTGGAAAAGCGGATCGAGGAGCTGCACCTTGAGACGCAGAACGCCCAGGCCCAGGTGAGCGACGCCGAGCCGTCGTACGCCGGCCTCGGCGCCCGGGTCGAGAAGATCCTGCGCCTGGCCGAGGAGGAGGCGAAGGACCTGCGCGAGGAGGCCCGTCGCGCGGCCGAGCAGCACCGCGAGCTCGCCGAGTCGGCTGCCCAGCAGGTGCGCAACGACGCCGAGTCGTTCGCCGCCGACCGCAAGTCGAAGGCGGAGGACGAGGGCGTCCGCATCGTCGAGAAGGCCAAGGGAGACGCCTCCACCCTGCGCGCCGAGGCCCAGAAGGACGCCGCCTCCAAGCGCGAGGAGGCCGACGCCCTGTTCGAGGAGACCCGCGCCAAGGCCGCGCAGGCCGCCGCGGACTTCGAGACCAACCTGGCCAAGCGCCGTGAGCAGTCCGAGCGCGACCTGGCCTCGCGTCAGGCCAAGGCCGAGAAGCGCCTCGCGGAGATCGAGCACCGCGCCGAGCAGCTGCGCCTGGAGGCCGAGAAGCTCCGTACGGACGCCGAGCGCCGCGCCCGCCAGACCGTCGAGACCGCGCAGCGCCAGGCCGAGGACATCGTCGCCGACGCCAACGCGAAGGCGGACCGTATCCGCAGCGAGTCCGAGCGCGAGCTGGCGGCGCTCACCAACCGCCGCGACTCCATCAACGCCCAGCTCACCAACGTCCGCGAGATGCTGGCGACGCTGACCGGTGCGGCCGTCGCGGCGGCCAACCCGATCGTCGACGACGAGCCGGTCACGCGCGGCGTTCCGGCTCAGCAGAGCCGCTAGTACGGGCACTGGTACGTACGGCAGTTCACCGGCGGTCGACCGGTCGGACGGCCGCCGTCTACCGGTCCGTGGACGAACGTCCTGCCCGAGGGCCCTATGTCACCTGATTGAGGTGGCGTGGGGCCCTCGGGCGTTCTAGCGTGAGCGCATGATCGAGCTTGAGGGCCTTACCAAACGATTCGGCGCGAAGACCGCCGTGGACCACCTCAGCTTCCAGGTCAGACCGGGGGTGGTGACCGGCTTCCTCGGCCCCAACGGGGCCGGGAAGTCCACGACCATGCGCATGATGCTCGACCTCGACAACCCGACCAGCGGTACGGTCCGGATCGACGGGAAGCACTACCGGGACCTGCCGGAGCCGCTGAAGCACATCGGGGCGCTGCTGGACGCGAAAGCCATGAACGGCGGCCGCAGCGCTTACAACAACCTTCTCTGCCTTGCCCAGTCGAACCGCATCCCGGAGAGCCGGGTCGCGGAGGTACTGGATCTTGTCGGGCTGACGCCGGTGGCGAAGAAGAAGTCGAAAGGATTTTCGCTGGGCATGGGCCAGCGGCTGGGAATCGCCTCTGCCCTGCTGGGCGACCCGGAGATCCTGATGTTCGACGAGCCCGTCAATGGTCTGGACCCGGAGGGAATTCTCTGGATCCGAAATCTTATGAAGGGGTTGGCGTCGGAGGGACGGACGATCTTCGTCTCGTCCCACCTGATGAGCGAAATGGCGCTCACCGCGGACCATTTGATCGTCATCGGCCAGGGAAAGCTTCTGGCCGACATGTCCATGGCTGATTTCATTCACAAGAACTCGCGCAGCTACGTCCGGCTGCGCTCGCCGCAGCAGGAGCGGCTCAAGGACGTCCTGCACGAAGCCGGGATCGACGCCATCAGCGTCCCGGCCACCGGCGCGCTGGAGATCGACGGGGTCGGCCCGGAGCGGCTCGGCGAGCTGGCCGCCCAGCACCAGATCGTGCTGCACGAACTCAGCCCGCAACGGGCTTCACTGGAGGAAGCGTTCATGCGCATGACGGCGGACTCCGTCGAGTACCACGCCCACGCACCGGGAGAGCCGGGGCTGCCTCCGGGGCCCGGCCCCGCCGCCGACGCCCCCGTGTGGGGCGCCGGGTACGAGGCGACGCGCAAGGGCGGGCAGTGACCATGTCCTCCTTCCCCGCCGTCCTCCGCTCCGAGTGGACCAAGATCCGCACCGTCGCCTCCACCACCTGGACCCTGGTCGCCGCGCTGGTGGTCACGGTCGGCGTGAGCGCCGGCCTGTGCGCCGTCTTCAACGCCACCTTCGACGACATGCCGAAGGAGCAGCAGGTCACCTTCGACCCGACCCTGGCGAGCTTCGCGGGCATGACCCTCGGCCAGCTCGCCATGATCGTCTTCGGTGTGCTGGTGGTCGGCACCGAATACAGCTCGGGCATGATCCGCACCTCGCTGGCCGCCGTACCGCGCCGGGCAAGCTTCCTGGCCGGCAAGCTCATCGTGGCCACCGGCCTCGCGCTGGTCGTGGGCCTCGTCACCAGCTTCCTGTCCTTCTTCCTGGGACAGGCCATCCTGGGCGACCGCAGCATCGGCATCGACGAGCCGAACGTGCTGCGCGCCGTGGTCGGCGCCGGCCTCTACATGGCCATGATCGCCCTGTTCTCCATGGGCGTGGCGACGATCCTGCGCAGCTCGATGCTGTCGCTCGGCATCCTGATGCCGTTCTTCTTCCTCGTCTCGACGATCCTCGGGG
Organism: Streptomyces sp. NPDC051109; assembly: GCF_044455885.1. Lineage (NCBI taxonomy): Bacteria > Bacillati > Actinomycetota > Actinomycetes > Kitasatosporales > Streptomycetaceae > Streptomyces > Streptomyces sp. NPDC051109. The sequence continues at coordinate 194,565 of NZ_JBITFF010000005.1, read as the reverse complement.
CGGTCAGCGCCACCCGCAAGGTCGCCCAGTACTTCCCGGACCAGGCAGGCTCCAAGATCATGCAGGTGGTCCCGGGCGCGATGGACAGCGGCGAGGCCCCCTACGGGCCGTGGGGCGGCTTCGGGATCATGGCCCTGTGGGTGCTGGCCGCCGTACTCGGGGGCTACCTGGTGCTGAAGAAGCGCGACGCCTGATCCCTGCGATCCTGCGGCGTCAGCCGTGCGACCGACGCCGCAGGTACTACGGGTCATCCCCGGGTCGGAGTCAGGGTGAGCTCAGGGATCCGGCCCGGGGTGGAACCGTAGGCGACTCGATATCCTCTTAACCCTTACGCGGACGAAAGCCGTCCGGTCCTGGCAAGGGGCAGAGCAGAGGCAGAGCAATGATCGAGGCTGTCGGCCTGACCAAGCGCTACGGCGCCAAGACCGCCGTCGACCAGCTGTCCTTCCAGGTCAGGCCGGGTCACGTGACGGGATTCCTGGGGCCGAACGGCTCCGGGAAGTCCACCACCATGCGCATGATCCTCGGCCTGGACCGGCCCACGGCGGGCAGCGTGACGATCAACGGCCTGCCCTTCCGGCAGCTGCCGAACGCCCAGCGGAACGTCGGGGCCCTGCTCGACGCCAAGGCCGTGCACGGCGGCCGCCGGGCCCGCAGGCACCTGCTCTCCCTCGCCCAGCTCTCCGGCATCCCCGAGAAGCGCGTGGACGAGGTACTGGCGGTCGTCGGGCTCCAGGACGTCTCCCGGCAGCGTACGAAGGGCTTCTCGCTCGGCATGGGCCAGCGGCTCGGCATCGCCGCCGCGCTCCTCGGCGACCCCCAGGTGCTGCTGTTCGACGAGCCGGTCAACGGGCTCGACCCCGAGGGCATCCTCTGGGTCCGCACCCTCATGCGCCGGCTCGCCGCCGAGGGCCGCACGGTGTTCGTCTCCTCACACCTGATGAGCGAGATGGCGCTGACCGCGGACCACCTCATCGTGATCGGCCGCGGGCGGCTGCTGGCCGACATGGGCACCCAGGAATTCATCGCGCACAACTCGGCCGGATTCGCGCGGGTGCGCGCGGCCGACAATGATCACGGTGGCCGGGATGCACTGGGTGAAGCCCTGACCAAGGCCGGCGGCCGGGTGCTCCAGGAGCCCGACGGAGCACTGCGCGTGACCGGCCTGGAGCTGCCGCGGATCTCCGACGTCGCCCACGAGGCGGGCGTACGGCTGTGGGAGCTCTCCCCGCACCGGGCCTCGCTGGAGGAGGCCTACATGCGGATGACGCAGGCCGACGTGGAGTACACCTCCACCGAGGACCCGCGCGCCGAGCTGTGGGAGCCGGAGCCGCTCACCGTCCCGGCCTGGGAGGACGAGCTCCAAGCGCCGGAGGTACCGCGGGGCGCCTTCTTCGCTCCCCCGCCGCCGGGGGCGGGCGGGCAGCCCTTCCTGATGCCCGCCGAGCCCGGCCAGCTCGCCGGTACCGCCCAGAACACCCCCAAGGACACCCGCGAGGACACCCGATGACCGGCCCCACGACGCCTGCGAGCCGCACGAGCACGGCGGAGCGGCCGAAGAGCTACAGCTCGCCGCTGGAGACGCCCCGGCCGCACCTCGGGCACGCCGTGGCCTCCGAGTGGACGAAGCTGATCTCGGTGCGCTCGACCGTGTGGACGCTCGGCTCGCTGGTGCTGCTCGTCGTCGGCATCGGGCTGTTCGCCGTCTCCGAGACGCGCTCCAGCGACTACCGGGACGTGCCGCTCACCGCGCCCGCGCTGTTCGGGCTGCTGGTGGGCCAGATCCCCGTGATGGTGCTCGGCGTCCTGACGATCACCTCCGAGTACGGCACCGGGATGATCCGTACGACCCTGACCGCCGCCCCGGACCGGGCGCGGGTGCTGACCGCGAAGTACCTGGTGTTCGCCGCCGTCGCCTTCCTCACCGTTTTCGGTTCGGTGGCGGTCGTGGGACTGGCCTCCGCGATCCTGCGGGGCGGCTCGGCCGCCGGGTCGCACGGCGCCTCCGAGTGGGCCCACGCGTTGTCCGGCTGCGTCTACGTCACCCTGCTCGGGATGCTGGGCCTCGCGGTCGGGGCGATGCTGCGGCACTCCGCCGGGGCGATCGCCGTGATGCTGGGACTGGTCACGCTGCCGCCGGTGATAGGGGCGATGCTCAGCATGTGGGAGACCTTGGCTCCGTTCGGCAGCATCGTGCTCCGCTACAACGCCCCGGTCGCCATCATGAGGCTGTTCGGCCTGTCGGGCGTCGACACCGGGAACTCGGCCGGCGGCACGGCCCAGGTGCTGCTGCTCGTGCTGGTGACGGGAGCCGCGGTGGCGGGCTCGTACGCGGTGGTCGGCCGGCGCGACGTCTGATCCCCAGGCGGGAGCCAGCACTTGGGAGTCAGTACTTGGGAGCGTTCCTGGACCGCTGCACCCTTGAGGTGCGGCGGTCCTTCGCGTTCCAGCACGCCTTGTGCCAGTGCCGGCGGTCGTCCACGCCGCCGTACTCCGGCCAGGCGACCAGGTGCGGGGTGCCCGAGGGGATCTCCTGGTCGCAGCCCGGGCAGCGGTAGCGCTTGCCCGCCGCGCTCGCGCCCGCGACGTGCCGGACCTTCCACTCCTCGCCCTGGTACTCCTCCGTGCGCTCCAGCCCGAAGCGGTCGAGGCCGGTGTGGGGGCGTTCTTCCGGAGTCTCGCCGCCCCTGGGGCGGTTGTGGCGCGGTGACACGTATACCTCACGTATGGGCGGACCGAAGTGACTTTCTCCCAGACTACGCGCAGCGAGGCCGGGTACCCGCAGGGTGGCTGACAGAGGTCGGCCGACGGCGACGCGCTCGCAGTCGGCCAGCCTGACTATCCCAATAACTTTCGTGTCAGGCCGTGCCTTTGGCACGTGTCAGACGTTGTTGCCATCAGATGAACCGGTCCACCTGGGGGAGGCCGCGTCAGCCACGAGGAGGGTGAAGGCGATGCGCGTAGGAGCGTTTGTACTGGCGGCCCAGTTCCCGGGCCAGGGGCAGGGGGAGGCGCTGCACCGGGCAGTGCGGACCGCGGAGGTGGCCGAGGAGGCGGGGCTCGACTCGGTGTGGCTCGCCGAACACCACTTCGTCCCGTACGGGGTCTGCCCGTCGGCGGTGACCCTGGCGGCGCTGCTGCTGGGGCGGACGCGGAGGCTGCGGGTGGGCACGGCGGTCAGCGTGCTGCCGAACACGCACCCGGTGGCCCTCGGGGAGCAGGCGGCGCTGCTGCACCTGACCTCGGGCGGCCGGTTCACGCTGGGGGTGGGCCGGGGCGGGCCCTGGGTGGACCTGGAGGTCTTCGGCGGCGGCCTCGACGCCTACGAGAAGGAGTTCCCGGAGGCCCTGGACCTGCTGCGGCGCTGGCTGGCCGAGCCGCGGGTGGCGGCCGCCGGCGAGCGGTACGGGTTCCGCGAAGTGGCCGTCGTACCGCGTCCCTCGGAGGCGCTGGACGGGGACGGATCAGGGCCGGAAGTGATCGTCGCGTGCACCTCCCCGGCGTCGGTGCGGCTGGCCGCGGAGCGGGGGCTGCCGATGCTGCTGGGCATGCACTGCGGGGACGAGGACAAGGCGGAGATGGTCGCGCTGTACCGGCGTACGGCCGCGGCGGCGGGCCACGACCCGCACGCCCCGCACGTGTCGGCGGGCGTGTGCCAGCTGGCGGACCGTACGGCGGACGCCCGCGAGGCGCTGCTGAAGGCGATGCCGGGCTGGTTGAAGCTGGGGCTGGACGCGCACGTGACGGTGGACGGCCGGGTGCGCGCGATGCGGGACCCCGTCGCTTACACCGAGCTGCTGTGCGACCTGCACCCCGTGGGCACGCCGCGGGTGGCGGCGAACCGGCTGGCGGCCACCTCGGAGCGGACGGGCATCACGCGGTTCGCGCTGCTGGCGGAGGGCTCCGGGGATCTCGCCGCGACGGAGGAGAACGTACGGCGCCTCGGCGCCGAGGTCCTGCCCCGTCTCGGCTGAGGCTGCCGCCCCGGTATCAATGGCACCTCCCCCGACACGGAGCGGCAGCGAAGTACGGTCGTGCGTATCCCGTGCCTGTCATTGCACGTCAGGCATGTCATGCAGGTCATGCGGATCACGGGTCATACGGGTCGTACGGTCAGCAGTCCCGGAGCTCGGGCGACTGGTTGAGCAGCTGGCCGCGGATCGAAGTGAACTTGGCGAGCCGGTCGTCCGACGAGGGATCCAGCGGGAACACGGCCAGCCGGTGGCAGTTCTGGAACGCCAGGCGCACCCCGAAGTGCCGCTGCAGCGCACCACGTATCGCGTCACTCGCGAGGGCGCGCAGCAGCTGTCCACGCGCCTGCTCGTCGGGCGGCGGCGTCTGGTTGTCGGCGAACTCTCCGCCGTCCACCTTCAGCTGTGCCACCAGCGAGCTGATCATCTCCCATGCGTAGGGCAGGGAGGTCCGGACGCAGTCGACGAAGGCGGCTTCGTCGACCTCGCCTCGCTCGGCCTGTTCGAGTAGGGCCGGTGAGACGTCGAGCGACATGGGTTCTCCTCTCGCGACCCCGGCCGTTTGGGTTGCCGGAGTCTTACGGGCAGGGAAGAAGGCCGCGACGCAGAGTGCACGCTCCGCCACCTCCCGCTCACCACGGTAGGCGCCCCGTGGGTGGCGCACCAGGAGAATGCGCATACAACGCGCCATCCGCGAACGGGGCTTTCGGGGGCGAATCGCGTGGAGGCCCGTCGGTCGAGTAGCGTTGCCGACCATGCGTCTCGTCATTGCCCGCTGCTCCGTCGACTACGCGGGCCGGCTCACCGCCCATCTGCCCTCGGCACCCCGTCTGATCCTCGTGAAGGCCGACGGCAGTGTCTCGATCCACGCGGACGACCGGGCGTACAAACCGCTCAACTGGATGTCGCCCCCCTGCACCCTCAAGGAGGGGAGCGGGGACGAGGCCGGCGTCTGGACCGTCGTCAACAAGGCGGGCGAGAAGCTCATCATCACCATGGAGGAAGTCCTCCACGACTCCTCCCATGAGCTGGGCATCGACCCGGGCCTGATCAAGGACGGTGTGGAAGCACACCTCCAGGAGCTCCTGGCGGACCGCATCGAAACGCTCGGCGACGGCTACACGCTGATCCGGCGCGAGTACATGACGGCGATCGGGCCCGTGGACATCCTGTGCCGGGACGCCTCCGGCGCCACGGTGGCGGTGGAGATCAAGCGGCGCGGCGAGATCGACGGCGTCGAGCAGCTGACCCGCTACCTGGAACTCCTGAACCGGGACCCGCACCTGGCGCCGGTGCGCGGCGTCTTCGCGGCCCAGGAGATCAAGCCCCAGGCCCGCGTTCTGGCCACGGACCGCGGCATGGACTGCGTGGTCCTGGACTACAACGCCCTCCGCGGCATCGAGGACGACAAGCTCCGCCTGTTCTGACGGCCGGGCGTGCCCGCCCGGGTCCGGACGCGACCGGGCCCGCCCGGTGCGGCTTACGCCGTCGCCGACGGGCTGGCCGGTGTGGCCGTCGCGGTGGGCGTCGGAGTCGGGGCCGGGGGCGTGGGCTCGGTCGTGGGCGGCGTCGTCGAAGGGTTCGGCGACGGGGGCTTCGGTCCCGTCGGAGACGGCTTCTGCGACGGCGGCGGCGAGACCGGCTTGCGCGACGGGGGGCGCGGCGGCTGGTTCGGGTCCGGGGTGAGGGCCGACTCCGGGGAACCCGGATCCGGGGCTTCGGAGGCCGGAGTTCCCGGGTCCGATGCAGAATCGTTCCCGCTCGTGCCCGGCACCCCCGGCACGGTTGCCCCGGGCGTCGGCGTCGACGACACCGCCGGGCCGTCCCCGCCCGCCGGGGTCTGCGGGTCTTCGTCCGAGCCCGCCATCGCGAGGGCCATCACCGTGCCCAGGGCCACCACCGTCAGCGCTCCCGCCGCCGCCAGCAGCGCCGGCTTGCGGCGCGGCTGCTTGCGCGGCGCCGGCACGGGCGCGACCGGCGGCGCCGGCTTCGGGGTGGGGGGGAAGGCCTCCTCGAACACCTCCGTGAGGGTCGTCGGGGCCTCCGAGCGGCCGCTCATCACCGGCACGACGGATGGCACAGGCGCCGCAGGCGCCCCAAGCGCCGCCTGCACCCCCTGTGGCGCTGTGGGCGCGGCCGCCGGCAGCGCTGCCGTCACGGCCTCCGCAGCCCCCGTGGCCCCTTCGGCACCCGCAGGCGCCGGCGGCTCCAGCCGCAGCGGCGGCGACACCTCCACCCCCGCCTTCTCACGGTCGGCGACCAGCGCGAGCGCCCGCCGCCCCGCCACCGTGCCCCGCTTGTCGGCGAGCGCGCCCTTCAGGCCTATGGAGGCCTCCAGTTCGGCCCGGGCCCGGTCCAGGCGCCCCTCGCACAGCGCGAGTACGCCGAGCTCGTGGTGGAAGTACGCCTGCTCCGCGACCTCTCCCGCCTTCCGCGCGGCCTCGGCCCCCGAGCGCAGCACCCGCTCCCACGCCTCCCAGTGGCGCGAGGCCGCGAACGCCGGGGCCGCGGTGCGGGCCAGCAGTACGGCGGCCACCACGTCCGCGCCGGCCAGCGCCGCCAGCACCGCGTCGGCCTCCGCCGCGACCCGCTCCGGGGTCACCGAGGCGTGGCCGGTCCACCAGGCGTAGTGGCGGGCGGCCGTACGGGCCTCCTCCGCCGCGCTGTCCCCGTACCCGGCCTCCTCCAGCTGCCGTGCGACCCCGGCGGCCAGCCGGTAGCGGGTGCCGACCGGGGTGAGCAGTCCGCAGCCCAGCAGTTCCGCGACCGCCGCGTCGGCGTGGGTGTCCCCCACGAGCGCCGGCAGGTGGGCGTGGTGCGGGAGCTCCCCGCCCAGCGCGCACGCGATCCGCAGCGCCGCCCGCGCCGACTCGCTGACCCGGGAGGCCAGCAGCTCGGCGGGGGCCGCGCCCTCGGCGAGCGTCGGGAGCGGCACGAACGCGGCGTCGCGCGGCCGCTCCTCGAAGACCCCGGGCTCCTCGTCCTCGTCCCCCGCCGAGGAGAGGTTCCGCTCGTCGCGCTGGCGCAGCAGCGCCGCCGCCTGGACGAAGCGCAGCGGCAGTCCCTCGGACGCGAACCGCAGGTCGCCCGCCCAGGCGGTCTCCTCCTCGGTCAGCGCCCGGCCTATGCCCGCTTCCAGCAGCTGTACGCAGTCGGCCCGGCCGAGCCCGGCGAGGAAGACCTCTTCCAGGTGCGAGTCGTCGGAGGGGGCGCGGGTGTCGGGGGTGGCGGCCAGCAGATAGGCGCACTCGGGGGTGGCGCGCAGCAGCTCGTCGAGGGGGGCGCCGCCCATCTCCAGGTCGTCGAGGAGCACGATGGCGCCGATGTCCCGTACGCGGGCGAGGAGTTGGGTCCGTTCGGGCCGCTCCTGCGAGGCCTCGTACACGGCGTCGTACAGCGCGTGCAGCAGCTCGCCGGGCTGCTGGTGCCCGTACCCGCTGAGCCGTACGACGCCGTCGGGCGCCAGGCGCGCGCAGTCGGCGGCGACCGCGTCGAGCAGGGCGCTGCGCCCGGAGCCGGCGGGCCCGGTGAGCCGTACGGAGCGGCCGCGTCCCAGCAGCCGTACGAGGCGCTCGCGCTCCTCCTCGCGGGCGAGGAGCGGCGGGGCCGGGGCGGCGGGGCCGGGCAGGAGGGGCGGGCGGGCGGCGGCGTCCCGGGCGGCGCGGCCGGCGGCGTCTCGCTTGGCGGGGGCGCTGCCGCCGGTGCCGGGCCGGCGCGGTTCGATCTCGCTGCCGTCGACGGGGTTCACGGTGAGCGTGAAGTCCCCGGCGGTGAGGGTGACGACGCGCGCGACGGCGGGGCCGGCGGAGGCCGGTGCGGGGGCCGCGGAAGCCGCCGCCGACGTCGCGGGCGCCCCTGGAGGCACGGGTGCCGTCGCGGGCTGCTCCACCGGTTCGGGCTGCCCCTGCGTGCGGTCCATGACCTAGTCCCCCGATCGCGCTCTGCGCCGTCGCCGTCGTGTCGTACCGTCCGGCCTTCGCACATTCCGCTGTCGCTACGGGTCCGGTTTCCGCCCGAACCCTAGACGGTGCCCGGTCGTGCACGGAACCGCAGGGGTGCCATCACCACCGGACCGTTACGTTTCCGCAGGAAGGGTGGAGGGCGGCCGCGTCAGACCCTCGGGAGGGATTCCGCTTCCAGCCCGCCCTCGATCGCGAGGATGCGGTGCAGCCGGGTGGCGACGAGGAGGCGCTGCATCTGCGGCGGGACCCCGCGCAGGACGAGGCGGCGGCCGGTCCGGCCGGCCCGCCGGTGGGCTCCCATGATCACGCCGAGCCCGGTCGCGTCCCAGGAGTCGAGCCCGGTGAGGTCCAGCACGAGGTCGCCTTGGCCGTCGTCGAGGGCGGTGTGGAGGGCTGTTCGGGCGTCCGCCGCGCTGCGCACGTCGAGGCGGCCCCCGACAGCGAGTTCGGCGTGGTCGCCCCTGATGTGCATATGTGCTCCCGGCAGTCCTGGGTACGGGTACGTAGGGATCCGACTGGTCCGCGGTCGGCAACTCTCACTGCATCTGACTGTCGTTCGGGCAGCGAGGTTGCCGACTGTGAGCGAACCGATACCTAATTCACCCGTGCGGGTGCGGATATTCGAACTGGCGCTCAGTGGCGCTTCAGTGCTTGTAGAAGCCCTGACCGCTCTTGCGGCCGATGTCGCCGGCGTCCACCATGCGGCGCATGAGCTCCGGCGGCGCGAACTTCTCGTCCTGGGACTCGGTGTAGATGTTGCTGGTGGCGTGCAGCAGGATGTCGACGCCGGTGAGGTCGGCGGTGGCGAGCGGCCCCATGGCGTGGCCGAATCCCAGCTTGCACGCGATGTCGATGTCCTCGGCGGAGGCCACGCCCGATTCGTACAGCTTCGCGGCTTCGACGACCAGGGCGGAGATCAGACGGGTCGTCACGAAGCCGGCGACGTCGCGGTTGACGACGATGCAGGTCTTGCCGACGGACTCGGCGAACGCGCGGGTGGTCGCGAGGGTCTCGTCGCTCGTCTTGTAGCCGCGGACGAGCTCGCAGAGCTGCATCATCGGGACGGGCGAGAAGAAGTGCGCGCCGACGACGCGCTCCGGACGCTCCGTCACGGCCGCGATCTTGGTGATCGGGATGGCGGAGGTGTTGGACGCGAGGATCGCGTCGTCGCGCACGAGCTTGTCGAGCGCGCGGAAGATCTCGTGCTTGACTTCGAGCTTCTCGAAGACGGCCTCGACGACGATGTCGGCGTCGGCGACCGCGTCGAGGTCGGTGGTGGTCTTGATGCGGGCGAGCGCGGCCTCGGCGTCCTCGGCCGTCATCCTGCCCTTCGAGACGAACTTGTCGTACGAGGCCTTGATGCCGTCGGTGCCGCGGGTCAGCGCGGCGTCGGTGACATCACGCAGTACGACGTCCCACCCCGCCTGAGCGGAGACCTGAGCGATTCCGGAACCCATCAGTCCGGCACCGATGACGGCGAGCTTCCCAGCCACTGCACACCCCACGTTCTTCCATACGGCCCAGTCTCGTAGCCTCTCCGGCGGAGACTAGCGCCAGCGGGGGTTCGTGTGACCGCGAAGTAACACGCGTCACGTCTCAACTGACGGACATCACACCGATCCGGCCCAGCATCCCCCCGGCCGCAGCCAGTTCACCCGGACGCGGCGGAGCGGCGCGGCCGAGAGGTCCGCGTGCGACATTCCGGCGCCGCTCACTAGGCTGGCCGCATGGTGAACCTCACGCGCATCTACACCCGCACCGGCGACAAGGGCACGACCGCTCTCGGCGACATGAGCCGGACGGCCAAGACCGACCTCCGGATCTCCGCCTACGCCGACGCCAATGAGGCCAACGCGGCCATCGGCACGGCGATCGCCCTCGGCGCGCTGCCGGAGGATGTCGTGAAGGTCCTGGTACGGGTGCAGAACGACCTGTTCGACGTCGGCGCCGACCTCTGCACTCCGGTCGTCGAGAACCCCGAGTACCCGCCGCTGCGCGTCGAGCAGTTCTACGTCGACAAGCTCGAAGCCGACTGCGACGCCTTCAACGAACAGCTGGAGAAGCTGCGCAGCTTCATCCTCCCCGGCGGCACCCCCGGCGCGGCCCTGCTGCACCAGGCCTGCACCGTGGTCCGCCGCGCCGAGCGCTCCACCTGGGCGGCCCTGGAGGTGCACGGCGAGGTGATGAACCCGCTGACCGCCACCTACCTCAACCGCCTCTCCGACCTCCTCTTCATCCTGGCCCGTACGGCCAACAAGGAGGTCGGCGACGTCCTCTGGGTGCCCGGCGGCGAGCGCTAGGGAGGTGTCCCTTCCTCCCGCGGCCCGTCCGCGGGAGGCCTGCGCGGCCAGAACGTGTACGCGGCGGCGATCACGGCCTGGATGCCGAGCACGCGCAGGGCGGCGTACTGCCAGCTCAGCAGGCTCCCGGTGTCGGCCGCGCCGCCCACGTACCAGATCGCGCCCTGGAGCAGCCCGAGCGCGACGGCCGCCGCGACCAGCGTGCGGGCCCACAGCTTCCACTCGTGGACGGCCCTGGCCCTGCCGTACTTCGGGCCGGGCGGCTTCGGCCCCCCGGCGAGGCGGTACGCCGCGTGCCGGTCGAGCCACTTCACCGTGTAGTGGCCGTATCCGACGGTGTAGCCGATGTACAGCGCGGCCAGGCCGTGCGTCCAGCTCGGCTCGCCCCCGTTCTTGAGGTCCACGGCGGTGGCCGCCAGCAGGACCAGCTCCAGCAGCGGCTCGCACAGCAGGACCGCCGCCCCCAGCCTCGGCATCTTCGCGAGGTAGCGCAGCGCCAGTCCGCCGGCCAGCAGCACCCAGAAGCCGACCTCGCAGGCGATGATCAGTGCGACGAGCACCGGATCCTCCCTTCCGTCGTCGCGTCGGCAACGACTGGATCCAGCCTCCCGCGCGATCCGCGCCGCTTCGTCGTCGCCGGTGACGAACCGTGACTGCATCCTTCGGTGTAGTGCCGCCCCGCCCGGCCTCCGCCCCTGCGCCGACGCCCGGCCCTCCCCCACCCTGTTGGATGGGACCGTGACCCCGACCATCGCCCCCGCGACGCCGGCCAGGACCTTCCGCCCCCACCGCGACGACGTCCTCCTCGCGGTGTGCAGCGTGCTCGCGGGCCTGCTGCTCTGGTCGCTCGGCATCTACAGCACGAACAACCGGTACTTCTTCCCCCCGTGGGCCGCACTCGTCCCGCTCCTCGTCCTCGGCCCGATGGAACTGCTGCGGCGCACCGCGCCCAACGTCACCCTGGCCGTCGGCACGATCGGCGTGGTCGCCGACCAGTTCACCGTGGGCAATCTCGGCACGGTCGTGATCTTCACGGACCTGATGTACGCGGCCGTCGTCTACGGCAAGCCCGCCATGGCCCGGCGGCTCCCGATCACCACCGGCCTGATCACCATCGCCGTCACGGTCACCTTCGTGGCCTGGCTGCGCACCCCGCAGTCACTGATGATCGGCGTGCTCACCGGTATCGTGTGCTTCGGTCCGGCCCTGACCGGCGCCACCCTGCGCAACCACCGCGAGGCCGCGGAGGCCGCCCGGCTGCGCGCCGAGCAGACCGCGCTACTGGCCGAAATGGACCGCAGCCAGGCCGTCGCCGCCGAGCGCGCCCGGATGGCCCGCGAGCTGCACGACATGGTGGCCAACCACCTCTCCGCCATCGCCATCCACTCGACGGCCGCACTGTCCATCGACTCCCCCGGGACGAGCCGCGAGGCCCTCGGGGTGATCCGGGAGAACAGCGTGCAGGGACTGGCCGAGATGCGCCGGCTGATCGGACTGCTCCGGGACGCCGGCGCCGAGCAGGAGGCGGTCGCCACTCCCTCCCTCGACGGGCTCGACGCCCTGCTGGCGCAGGCCGGCGTCAACGGCGCCGCGAGCGGTCTGGACTTCGCGCTCCTCGACGACCGGCCGTCCGGGGAGCAGCTGCCGGCGCCCGTGGAGCTGGCGGCGTACCGGATCGTCCAGGAGTCGCTGACCAACGCCCTCAAGCACGCCGCCCCGGGCACGGTGCGGGTCCGCGTGACGTGCGCGGACGGGCTGCTGACCGTACGGGTGGAGTCCCCGTACGGGGACCGGCCGGGACCCCGCGCCCCCGGCTCGGGGGCCGGGCTGGTCGGCATGCGGGAGCGAACGGAACTGCTGGGCGGGGAGTTCTCGGCGGGCCCTACGGGGTTGGTGTGGCTGGTGCGGGCGGAGTTGCCCGCGGAAGAAAAGGCGGTGACCGGATGAGCATCCGGGTTCTGGTGGCCGAGGACCAGAGGGCCGTACGTGCCGGGCTGGTGCTGATCCTGCGCAGCGCGGGCGACGTCGAGGTCGTGGGCGAGGCGGCGGACGGGGAGGAGGCGGTCCGCCTGGCGCGGGAGCTCCGCCCGGACCTCGTGCTGATGGACGTGCAGATGCCGCGGCTCGACGGGGTGTCGGCGACCCGCCAGGTGGTCGCGGAGGGGCTGGCGGACGTCCTCGTCCTCACCACCTTCGACCTGGACGAGTACGTGTTCGGCGCCCTGCGCGCGGGGGCGGCGGGCTTCCTGCTGAAGAACGCGGAAGCGGCGGAGCTGATCGGGGCGGTACGGACGGTCGCGCGGGGGGAGGGCTTGATCGCCCCGGCGGTGACCCGGCGGCTGATCGCCGAGTTCGCGGCTCCGCGCCCGGTGAAGGCCCCGGTGTCGCCGGAGACGGCCGCGGCGGTGGCCTCGCTGACGCGGCGGGAGCGGGAGGTGCTCGGCTGTCTGGGCGAGGGGCTCTCGAACGCGGAGGTCGCGCTGCGGCTGGAGATGGCGGAGGCGACGGTGAAGACGCACGTCAGCAGGTTGCTGGGGAAGCTCGAGCTGCGCAGCCGGGTCCAGGCGGCCGTGCTGGCCCAGGAGTTGGGCCTCTAGAGGCGCACCGGAGTGGAGGTCTGGACCTCTTGACGGTTGGTCCAGACCTTTCTACGCTCGCGGCAACTGTGGTGAGCGTGCCATGACAAGCGTGCTCACGGGCGGCGCAGGTCCCATCCCCAGTCGCGGTCGGCCCCACGGCCGCGACGGACCTACGGAGGAGCACCCTTGAGCACAGCAAGCTCGACACCCCCACCCCGCATGCGACTGCTGCGAAGGCTCGCCGCGACCGTGGCCGCCTTCGCCCTGCCCATCGCCGGACTCGTGGCCCTGGCCGGCCCCGCCGAGGCCGCCGCCTCCGCGACGGCCACGTACACGAAGGTCTCCGACTGGGGCACCGGCTTCGAGGGCAAGTGGACGGTGAAGAACACCGGCACCACCACCCTCACCAGCTGGACCGTGGAGTGGGACTACCCCTCCGGTACGACGGTCACCTCCGCCTGGGACGCCACCGTCACCAGCTCCGGAACCCACTGGACCGGCAAGAACGTGGGCTGGAACGGCACCCTCGCCCCCGGCGCCACGATCAGCTTCGGCTTCAACGGCGCCGGCTCCGGCGCCCCCAGCGGCTGCAAGGTCAACGGCGGCTCCTGTGACGGCGGCTCGACCCCCACCGACAGCCCGCCGTCGGCCCCCGGCACCCCCACGGCGAGCGGGGTCACCGACACCTCGCTGACCATCGGCTGGGCCGCGGCCACCGACGACAAGGGCGTCAAGAACTACGACGTCTACCGCGGCGCCGCCAAGGTCGCGACCGTCACCGGTACGAGCTACGGCGACTCCGGCCTGACCAAGGGCACGACGTACACGTACAGCGTCGTCGCCCGCGACACCGCCGACCAGACGGGCCCGGCCTCCGGCTCCGTCTCGGTCACCACGACCGGCGGCGGCACCACTCCCCCGGACCCGGGCGGCAAGGTCAAGCTCGGCTACTTCACCGAATGGGGCGTCTACGGGCGCAACTACCACGTGAAGAACCTGGTCACCTCGGGCTCCGCCGCGAAGATCACCCACGTCAACTACGCGTTCGGCAACGTCCAAGGGGGCAAGTGCACCATCGGTGACGCCTACGCCGACTACGACAAGGCCTACACCGCCGACCAGAGCGTCGACGGCGTCGCCGACACCTGGGACCAGCCGCTGCGCGGCAACTTCAACCAGCTGCGCAAGCTCAAGGCGAAGTACCCGAACATCAAGGTGCTGTGGTCCTTCGGCGGCTGGACCTGGTCCGGCGGCTTCGGCCAGGCCGCGGCCAACCCGGCCGCCTTCGCCGACTCCTGCTACAGCCTGGTCGAGGACCCGCGCTGGGCGGACGTCTTCGACGGCATCGACATCGACTGGGAGTACCCGAACGCCTGCGGCCTGTCCTGCGACACCAGCGGCGCGGCCTCCCTGAAGAACGTCCTGTCCGCGCTGCGCACCAGGTTCGGCGGCAGCAGCCTGGTGACCGCCGCGATCTCCGCCGACGGCTCCAACGGCGGCAAGCTCGACCTCGCGGACTACGCGGGCGCCTCCCAGTACGTCGACTTCTACAACGTCATGACGTACGACTTCTTCGGCGCGTGGGACGCCAAGGGCCCGACCGCCCCGCACTCCCCGCTCACCTCGTACGCCGGCATCCCCATCGCCGGCTTCAACTCCGAGGCCGCCATCACCAAGCTCAAGGGCAAGGGCATCGCCGGCTCGAAGCTCAACCTCGGCATCGGCTTCTACGGCCGCGGCTGGACCGGCGTCACCCAGGACGCCCCCGGCGGGAGTGCCACCGGGCCCGCCCCGGGCACGTACGAGCAGGGCATCGAGGACTACAAGGTGCTCAAGGGCAGCTGCCCCGCGACCGGCACCGTCGCCGGCACGGCCTACGCCAAGTGCGGCAGCAACTGGTGGAGCTACGACACCCCCGCCACCATCGCCGGGAAGATGAACTGGACCAAGCAGCAGGGCCTCAGGGGTGCCTTCTTCTGGGAGTTCAGCGGCGACACGGCCAACGGCGAGCTGGCCAACGCGATCCACACCGGTCTCCAGTAGAACGGACGAAGCCGGGGAGACGGGTCCGCCCCCGTCTCCCCGGCTTCTTCGCATCCGGACCACGCGTCCTACGCGACGTTCACCCTCTGGCCGGGGGGCGCCGCCTCCAGCCAGGCCAGGAACCCCGTCAGCGCGTCCTCGCTCATCGCCAGCTCCAGGCGGGTCCCGCGGTGCAGACAGCCGAGCACGACGGCGTCGGACAGCAGCGCGAGCTCCTCCTCGCCCTCGGGGGCGCGGCGGGCGACCACCTCGATGGAGGAGCGCTCCAGCAGCCGGCGGGGCCGCGGCGAGTACGAGAAGACGCGGAACCACTCGATGCGGTCACCGCTGTAGCGGGCGACCCCGTACACCCAGCCCTTGCCGGAGATGTCGGGTTCCTCGGACACGCCCCAGCGCAGACTGCAGTCGAACGTGCCGCCGGAACGCTGGATCAGCCTGCGGCGCAGCCCGAAGACAAACAGCCCGATCACCACCAGGGCTACGACCAGGCCGCTCACAAGCAGAGCGAGGAGCATCTTCACCGACCTCCTCGCTCATCGAATACCTCAAACGAAAAACGACCTGCATCGCCTCAGCCGCGACCCGGTCTGGAAAATTCCAGACCGGACCGCGGCTGAGGTCTCAAACCTGTTCGGTACGGGGCTCAGTGCCCCGTGACCGCGCGCAGCCGGACATCGGCGCGACGCTCGGCGGCCGCATCGGCCTCCGACTTCGCGCGCTCCAGTGCCCGCTCCGCCCGCTGGACGTCAATCTCGTCAGCGAGCTCGGCGATCTCGGCCAGCAGGGACAGCTTGTTGTCCGCGAACGAGATGAAACCGCCGTGCACCGCGGCGACGACAGTGCTGCCCTCGCTGGTACGGATGGTCACCGGGCCCGATTCCAGCACACCGAGAAGCGGCTGGTGACCGGGCATGACGCCGATGTCGCCGGACGTGGTGCGGGCGACAACAAGGGTGGCCTCGCCGGACCAGACATTGCGGTCCGCCGCGACCAGCTCGACGTGCAGCTCAGCAGCCAAGGTGGCTCCTCGGGTCACCACCCGGCGGGTCAGCCGGGTGTTGGGTCAAATTCTAATGGGCGTGGGGAGAGGGACGGGACACACCCGCCCCTCTCCGTCAGGACACCTGCCGGCAAGGCCGGGGCGCCTGCGAACCGGGAGCGCTCCGCGAGGAGCGCGCCGGATCAGGAGACGCCCAGCTCCTTGGCGTTGGCCTTCAGGTCCTCGATGCCACCGCACATGAAGAACGCCTGCTCGGGGAAGTGGTCGTAGTCACCGTCGCAGATCGCGTTGAACGCGGTGATCGACTCGTCGAGCGGAACGTCCGAACCGTCCACGCCGGTGAACTGCTTGGCGACGTGGGTGTTCTGCGACAGGAAGCGCTCGACGCGACGGGCACGGTGGACGACGAGCTTGTCCTCCTCGCCCAGCTCGTCGATACCGAGGATCGCGATGATGTCCTGGAGGTCCTTGTACTTCTGCAGGATCCCCTTGACACGCATGGCGGCCGCGTAGTGGTCCGCCGCGATGTACCGCGGGTCGAGGATGCGGGACGTCGAGTCCAGCGGGTCCACGGCCGGGTAGATGCCCTTCTCGGAGATCGGACGGGAGAGAACCGTCGTCGCGTCGAGGTGGGCGAACGTGGTGGCCGGCGCCGGGTCGGTCAGGTCGTCCGCGGGGACGTAGATCGCCTGCATCGAGGTGATCGAGTGACCGCGCGTCGAGGTGATGCGCTCCTGCAGCAGACCCATCTCGTCAGCCAGGTTCGGCTGGTAACCCACGGCGGACGGCATGCGGCCCAGAAGGGTCGACACCTCCGAACCGGCCTGGGTGTAACGGAAGATGTTGTCGATGAAGAAGAGCACGTCCTGCTTCTGCACATCGCGGAAGTACTCCGCCATGGTCAGACCGGCGAGCGCGACGCGAAGACGGGTGCCCGGGGGCTCGTCCATCTGGCCGAAGACGAGGGCCGTCTTGTCGATGACGCCCGAGTCGCCCATTTCCTCGATGAGGTCGTTGCCCTCACGGGTACGCTCACCGACGCCCGCGAAGACCGACACACCGTCGTGGTTGTTGGCGACGCGGTAGATCATTTCCTGGATCAGAACGGTCTTGCCGACACCGGCACCACCGAACAGACCGATCTTTCCACCCTTGACGTACGGGGTGAGAAGGTCGATGACCTTGACGCCGGTCTCGAACATCTCTGTCTTCGACTCGAGCTCGTCGAAGGAGGGCGCCTTGCGGTGGATGGGCCAGCGCTCGGTGACCTCGGCGTTCGCCTCGGGGTAGTTGAGCACCTCGCCCAGGGTGTTGAACACCTTGCCCTTGGTGAAGTCACCGACGGGGACGGTGATGCCCTCGCCCGTGTCGGTCACCGCGGCCTGGCGGACCAGACCGTCGGTGGGCTGCATGGAGATGGTGCGGACCATGCCGTCACCCAGGTGCTGGGCGACTTCCAGGGTCAGCGTCTTGAGCGCGCCGTCCTCGGCCGGGTCAGCGACCTGGACCTTCAGCGCGTTGTAGATGTCGGGCATCGCGTCGACGGGGAACTCCACGTCGACGACCGGGCCGATGACCCGGGCGACGCGGCCCGTGGCGGCGGCCGTCTCAACAGAGGTCGTCATTACTTGTCACTCCCCGCGGTCGCGTCGGCCATGGCGCTGGCGCCACCGACGATCTCGCTGATTTCCTGGGTGATTTCGGCCTGGCGGGCCGCGTTGGCAAGCCGGGAGAGGCTCTTGATGAGGTCTCCGGCGTTGTCGGTCGCCGACTTCATCGCGCGGCGGCGGGCGGCGTGCTCGGAAGCGGCCGACTGCAGCAGTGCGTTGTAGATACGGCTCTCGACGTAGCGCGGCAGCAGGGCGTCGAGGACGTCCTCCGCCGACGGCTCGAACTCGAACAGCGGAAGGATCTCGCCCTTCGCACCGTCCTCTTCCGGAGCCTGGTCGAGGCTGAGCGGCAGCATCCGGCCGTCCACCGCGTTCTGCGTCATCATCGACACGAATTCCGTGTAGACGATGTGCAGCTCGTCGACGCCGCCCTCGGCCGTGTCCAGCTGGATGGCCTCGATCAGCGGCGCCGCGACGCGCTTGGCGTCGGCGTAGGCCGGGCTGTCGGTGAAGCCGGTCCACGAGTCCGTGACCTTGCGCTCACGGAAGCCGTAGTAGGCGACACCCTTGCGGCCGACGATGTAGCTGTCGACCTCCTTGCCCTCAGCGCGCAGCCGCTCGGTGAGCCGGTCCGCCTGCTTGATGGCGTTCGAGGAGTAGCCGCCGGCCAGACCGCGGTCGCTCGTGATGAGCACGATCGCGGCGCGGG
Source organism: Streptomyces sp. NPDC051109 (assembly GCF_044455885.1). NCBI lineage: Bacteria > Bacillati > Actinomycetota > Actinomycetes > Kitasatosporales > Streptomycetaceae > Streptomyces > Streptomyces sp. NPDC051109. The sequence goes on along the minus strand of NZ_JBITFF010000005.1, from coordinate 176,391 downwards.
TCGGCGCCTCGACCTCGGTGGTCAGGGCGTGCTTGGTGTTCGAACCGGTCGCCACCGCGGTCACCGCACGGGTGAGCTCGGTCGCGTACGGCATCGACGCCGCCACCTTGCGCTGCGCCTTGACGATGCGCGAGGCGGCGATCATCTCCATCGCCTTGGTGATCTTCTTGGTCGCCGTGATGGCACGGATGCGACGCTTGTAGACCCGGAGCTGCGCTCCCATGAGTCAGGTCCCTTCCGTCGTCACTTAGAGACGTTGACGGCCGGCGCGTCCTCGCCCAGAAGCTTGCCGTCCGAGGTCTCGAACTGCCGCTTGAATCCGGCGATGGCGTCCGCGATGGAGGACAGGGTGTCGTCCGACATCTTGCCGCCGTCGGCGATGGAGGTGAGGAGGTCCTTGCGCTCGCGGCGCAGGTGCTCCAGCAGCTCCGACTCGAAGCGGCGGATGTCCTCGACCGGGACGTCGTCCATCTTGCCGGTGGTGCCGGCCCAGACGGAGACGACCTGCTCCTCGACGGGCATGGGCTGGTACTGGCCCTGCTTCAGCAGCTCGACCATGCGCTTGCCGCGCTCCAGCGAAGCCTTCGACGCGGCGTCCAGGTCGGAACCGAAGGCGGCGAACGCCTCCAGCTCGCGGTACTGGGCGAGGTCCACGCGCAGACGGCCGGAAACCTGCTTCATGGCCTTGTGCTGCGCGGAGCCACCGACGCGGGAGACCGAGATACCGACGTTCAGCGCCGGGCGCTGGCCCGCGTTGAACAGGTCGGACTCCAGGAAGCACTGGCCGTCGGTGATGGAGATGACGTTGGTCGGGATGAACGCCGACACGTCGTTCGCCTTGGTCTCGACGATCGGCAGACCGGTCATCGAACCGGCGCCCATCTCGTCGGAGAGCTTGGCGCAGCGCTCCAGCAGACGCGAGTGCAGGTAGAAGACGTCACCCGGGTAGGCCTCACGGCCCGGCGGGCGGCGCAGCAGCAGCGACACGGCGCGGTAGGCGTCGGCCTGCTTCGACAGGTCGTCGAAGATGATCAGGACGTGCTTGCCGGCGTACATCCAGTGCTGGCCGATGGCGGAACCGGTGTACGGCGCCAGGTACTTGAAGCCGGCCGGGTCGGACGCCGGGGCGGCGACGATCGTCGTGTACTCGAGCGCGCCGGCCTCTTCCAGGGCGCCGCGAACGGACGCGATGGTCGAGCCCTTCTGGCCGATGGCGACGTAGATGCAGCGGACCTGCTTGTTCACGTCGCCCGAGCGCCAGTTGTCGCGCTGGTTGATGATCGTGTCGACGGCCAGAGCGGTCTTGCCGGTCTGACGGTCACCAATGATCAGCTGACGCTGGCCACGGCCGATCGGCACCATCGCGTCGACGGCCTTGTAGCCGGTCTGCATGGGCTCGTGCACCGACTTACGGACCATGACGCCCGGGGCCTGCAGCTCGAGGGCGCGGCGGCCTTCGGTCGCGATCTCGCCGAGGCCGTCGATCGGGTTGCCGAGCGGGTCGACAACGCGGCCGAGGTAGCCCTCGCCGACACCTACGGAGAGAACCTCACCGGTGCGCTGCACCGGCTGGCCCTCCTCGATACCGCTGAACTCGCCGAGGACGATCGCACCGATCTCGCGCTCCTCGAGGTTGAGGGCGAGACCGAGGGTGCCGTCCTCGAACTTCAGCAGCTCGTTCGCCATGGCGGAGGGCAGGCCCTCCACCTTCGCGATGCCGTCGCCGGCAACGCTGACCGTTCCGACCTCCTCGCGCGAGGCCGCGTCCGGCTGGTACGACTGGACAAAGTTCTCCAGTGCGTCCCGGATCTCCTCCGGCCGGATCGTGAGCTCCGCCATCTGGGTTCCCTGCTCTCCTTGTTGGGCCTGAAGCTTCTTAGGGGTCTGGGGGCGACCCCCAGGAATCTTCTGCAAGTTCTGCACGGCCCAACCGGGCCGCTAGGAATGCTTTGTTCTATTGGTGGCTGGTCAGCCGGCCATGCGGCGGGACGCCTCGGCGAGGCGGTCCGCGATGGTGCCGTCGATGACCTCGTCGCCGACCCGCACCGAGATCCCGCCGAGGACCGCGGGGTCCACGTCGAGGTTCAGGTGCATCTGGCGGCCGTACAGCTTGGCCAGTACCGCGCCGAGACGCTGCCTCTGCACGTCGCTGAGCGGAACCGCGCTGGTCACGGTGGCGACCATGCGGTCACGGCGCTCGGCGGCGAGCTTGGACAGGGATTCGAGTCCCGCTTCCAGGCTACGTCCACGCGGGTGCGTGACGAGACGCGTGACGAGACGCTCGGTGACGGCGTTCGCCTTGCCGCCGAGCAGGCTGTGCAGCAGCGTGCTCTTCGCGGAGGCGGTGGCCGCCCGGTCGGTCAGCGCGGAGCGCAGCCCGGTGTTCGAGGCGACGATCCGGCCGAAGCGGAACAGCTCGTCCTCGACGTTGTCGAGCGCGCCGGCCTGCTGGGCCGCCGTGAGGTCGGCGGTGGCCGCCAGCTCCTCCAGCGAGTCCACCAGGTCGCGGGACTGCGACCAGCGGGACCGGGTCATGCCCGACACCAGGTCGAGGGTCTCCCCGCCGACCTGGGAGCCCAGCAGCCGGCGTACCAGCTCGGCCTTGGCCTCGCCGGACTGCGCCGGGTCCGTGATGACCCGACGCAGCGAGACCTCACGGTCGAGCAGCGCGGTGACGGCTGCCAGCTCGCCGGCGAGCTTCGTCGCGTCGACGGACGTGTTGTCCGTCAGCGCGTCGAGGCGCTCGCGCGCGGAGGCCAGCGCCTCGCGGCTCGCTCCGTTCATCGGGCCGCCTCGGCCTTCTCCTCAAGCTCGCTGAGGAAGCGGTCGATCGTGCGGCTCTGCCGGGCGGCGTCCTCGAGGGACTCGCCGACGAGCTTGCCGGCCAGGTCGGTGGCGAGCTTGCCCACGTCCTGGCGCAGCGCCTGAGAGGCGGCCTTGCGGTCGGCCGCGATCTGGGCGTGGCCGGCAGCGATGATCTCCTCACGCTGCCGCTGGCCCTCTGCGCGCAGTTCTTCCTTGAGCGCAGTGCCCTGCTCCAGCGCTTCCTGGCGCAGGCGCGCGGCCTCGTGCCGGGCTTCGGCGAGCTGGGCCTTGTACTGCTCCAGCACGCTCTGGGCCTCGGTCTGAGCGGCCTCAGCCTTCTCGATACCGCCCTCGATCTGCTCGCGACGCTCGTCCAGAACCTTGTTGATGTTCGGGAGGAGCTTCTTCGCGAGGAAACCGAAGACGATGACGAAGGCGATCAGACCGATGACGAGCTCGGGGATCGGCGGGACGAGCGGGTTTTCCGTCTCGGCCGCGAGAACCAGGAGGTTCACATCAGTGCCTTTCGTCTAATCGGACTAGTGGTCGCGGTTCGTCAGCTGTAGACGAACGGCATGACCAGACCGATGAGGGCGAGCGCCTCACAGAAGGCGAAGCCGAGGATCTGGTTGGCGCGGATCAGACCGGCAGCCTCGGGCTGACGGGCGAGAGCCTGCGTGCCGTTACCGAAGATGATGCCGACGCCGACACCCGGGCCGATGGCCGCGAGACCGTAACCAACGGAGCTGAGGGAGCCGGTGACGCCATCGGCGGCAGCGAGGATCTGGGACATGCCAGTTCTTCCTTCTCTTTCACGGACCGGTGGGGGTTGGCCACCGGACGACAGGGGGTTTGGGGGAGGGCCGGACTCAGTGGTGCTCGGCGAGCGCGCCCTGGATGAAGCTGCAGGCCAGCAGCACGAAGACGTAGGCCTGGACAGCCTGGATGAAGAGCTCGAAGGCCGTCATCACGATGACCATGATGAAAGAGACGCCCGCGTAGGCGATCCCGATCCCGTTCAGCAGGTACCAGCTGGCGATGGTGAACAGCAGCAGCAGGGTGTGACCGGCGAACATGTTCGCGAACAGTCGGACCGCGTGGGTGAACGGGCGCACCAGGACGTTCGAGAAGAACTCGATGACCATGACCAGGGGCAGGACGCCGCCGAGCGACTTGTCGTAGCCCGTCAGGTTCTTGAGTCCGCCGACGAAGCCGTGACGCTTGAACGTCACCGACATCCAGATGAAGTAGACGATCGCCGCGAGGGCCGCCGGGTACGCGATGATCGCGGTCACCGGGAACTGGGCCACGGGGACGATCGACCAGACGTTGAGGACCCAGACGAAGAAGAACAACGACACCATGAAGGGGACGTACTTCTCGCCCTCCTTCTTGCCCAGCGTCTCGTACACGATGCCGCGGCGCACGAAGTCGTAACCGGCCTCGGCGACCATCTGCAGCTTGCCCGGTACGACCTTCGGCTTCCGGAACGCGGCCCAGAAGAAGGCGACGATGATGACCGAGCCCAGGAGGGCCAGCAGCATCGGCTTGTTGAAGTAGGCACTGGTGGTGCCGGCTTCGCCCCACAGCGGCTCGAAGAGGAACGAGTGCAGGCCCGGGCCGGGGAAGCCACATCCGTCGAAGATGTGACAGTCGGTCTCGAAAGCGAGCACCTGCGTCAGGTCAGCACTCACCGCGGGCTCCTTCAGCGTGGCGCATAGGTACGGCAACCTCGTTGTGTCGGCGCGGCGCACAGCCGCTGTTCGGCACTGGACTGGTGTTACGGGTGTGGGGGCGGCGATCAGGCATCGAGCCTCGCGATGGGACAGGCGTCAGCTCAGATGCCCGCGCCCGCAATGCCGCAGTTGGAACCGGACGATAGCAGCATCTCGAACGAGCGCTTATCCCGGCCCTACCCCTCACGACTTCGGCCCCGAATTTTCGGGCTTGTCGCCCTTCGTCGAGTCCGGTTCGACGTACAGGATCTTGGCCTTCATGTGAGCACGCGTCTGAGCGCCGATCCACACCAGGGTGGTGGCGACGAGCGTGATCGCGAATGCACGGGGGTTGAACAGCGTCGTGTTCTTGAACACGGCGAGAAAGACGAAGAGCAGCAGGATCTGGGCCGTGTAGAGCATGAGGCCCATGGCCTGGAACAGGTGCGGCAGCGATTTCGCGGTGCGTTGCAGAACGACGAATCCGATGCCCATGAACAGCATCACCAGCAGCGTGGCAATGACGGCTCCGAGAGCCCCCTTGCCGCCTGCCGCCACCGCGCTGATGACGGCGGCGAGAGCGCCGGCGACAGCTGTGGGTACAGCGGCGTGCAGGAGGGATCGGACGTCATCTGACCGCATGGCGGGTTGCTCCGCGTGGTGGTGGGGGCACGGACTCGTACGGGACTCGTACTACGGGGACTCGTACGGGACGAGCGTAAGCCCGGTCCGAGATCGAACCTCGGGCCGATGGGCCGTCGCACTACGGTCCTTCGGCTCTGTCGCCGGGTTTAGTGAACGGTATCACAAACTATTTGATGAGAGCTTTACCCACGGAGTGTGCCGACTGTCACACATGAGAGCTAACCCGCCCGTGTGTGCGCGACAAGCCGTCGTTGTGTGTGGTAAAGGCGGTTGATGTCCGACATGTCCTGCGGGCGTCAGCGCGCCGACTCGGCCTTACGCCGGTCGGGGAAGCGCGAACGGGGGCCTACGGCGGTCGCTCCGTTGACGCCCGAGACGCCGACCCGGATCGGCCCGGCGGGCTCCGGCTCGCGGCCCGAGGCGTCGAGCGCGGCCGCCTCGGCGGCGCGCTCGCGGTGCCGGTAGCGCGGCGGGACCAGACCCTCGGCCCAGCGCGGGGCGCGCGGGGTGAAGCGCGGCAGGAGCAGCAGGACGAGGCCCAGCGCGCTCAGCCCGACGATGGCGAGGACGATCCACATCGACGCGGAGTGCACCGAATACGCCACCGCGCCGAACGCGATCAGACCTGACCAGAAGTACATGATCAGTACCGCGCGGCTGTGCGAATGCCCGAGCTCCAGCAGCCGGTGGTGCAGGTGTCCGCGGTCGGCCGCGAACGGCGACTGGCCCTTCCACGTACGCCGCACGATGGCCAGGACCAGGTCCGCCATCGGGATCGCGATGATCGTCAGCGGGAGCAGAAGCGGAATGAAGACCGGGAGCATCGCGTGCGTCGCGTTGCGCTCACCGCCGGCGAACAGGGCCATGGTGTCCGGGTCCACCTGCCCGGTGATCGAGATGGCGGCGGCGGCCAGCACCAGACCGATGAGCATCGATCCGGAATCGCCCATGAAGATCCGGGCCGGGTGCATGTTGTGCGGCAGGAAGCCCAGGCACATGCCCATCAGGATCGCCGCGAACAGGGTCGCGGGCGCGGCCGCCTCGATCCCGTACCCGAACCAGATCCGGTACGAGTAGAGGAAGAACGCGGCGGCGGCGATGCAGACCATGCCGGCGGCCAGGCCGTCGAGCCCGTCCACGAAGTTCACCGCGTTGATGGTGATCACGACGAGGGCCACGGTGAGCAGGTTGCCCTGCCACTGGGTCAGCGCGACCGTCCCGATGCCCGGGACCGGGATCCACAGCATGGTCAGGCCCTGCATGACCATCACACCGGCGGCGATCATCTGCGCGCCGAGCTTGATCAGGGCGTCGATCTCGAACTTGTCGTCGAGCACGCCGATCAGCCAGATCAGGGCGGCTCCGGAGAGCAGCGCCCGAGGCTCGTTCGACAGCTCGAAGACGCCGTTGAGGTTGCGCAGGTGGTCCGCGACCAGCAGCCCCGCGCACAGTCCGCCGAACATGGCGATGCCGCCGAGCCGCGGAGTGGGCTCGCGGTGCACGTCGCGGGCGCGGATCTCCGGCATCGCACCGGCCGCGATCGCGAACTTCCGCACGGGCCCGGTGAGCAGGTAGGTCACCGCGACCGTGACGCAAAGCGTCAGCAGATATTCACGCACGGGCTGCCCCAGATGTATCGCCGGCCATCTCAGCCCCACACATTAGCTGCGATGTACCCCTCACCGAGGACGCGAGGGGTCGCCGTCCCGGTTGCAGTACGCCCCGTTTGTACCGCTTACTCCCTGTACGGGGGAAATCCGCGCGTCAGCTCGGCCACTTCCGCGCGGGTGTTCGCGCCTGCCCCGCGCAGTGCCGCGGCAAACAGCGTGGCGATCCGGGCCATCTCGGGCTCCCGCATGCCCTGGGTGGTGACGGCCGCCGTGCCGAGCCGGATCCCGCGCTGGTCCCCGTACGGGAGGGCGCACGTGTCCAGCACGATCCCGGCGGCGGCGAGCCGGCCGCGCGCGGTCGGGCCGTCCAGGCCGAGCGGCGCCGGGTCGGCGGTGATCAGGTGGGTGTCGGTGCCGCCCGTCGTCACCGCGAACCCGTGGGCGGCGAGCTCGTCGGCCAGCACCCGCGCGTTGGCCACCACCCGGTGCGCGTACGTGGTGAACGCCGGGGCCGCGGCCTCGCCGAAGGCCACGGCCTTGGCCGCGATGGTGTGCATCTGGGCGCCGCCCTGGGTGAAGGGGAAGACCGCCCGGTCGATCCGCTCGGCGAACTCGGCCCCGCACAGGACCATCCCGCCGCGGGGGCCGCGCAGCACCTTGTGCGTCGTCGCGCAGACGATGTCGGCGTACGGGACGGGGCTGGGCGCCGCTCCCCCGGCGACGAGCCCGATCGGATGGGCGGCGTCCGCGATGAGGTAGGCCCCGACCTCGTCGGCGATCTCCCGGAACACGGAGTACTCGGGGTGGCGCGGGTAGGAGATCGAGCCGCACACGATGGCCTTGGGCCGGTGCGTGCGGGCGAGGTCCTGTACCTCCTCGTAGTCGATCAGGCCGGTCTCGGCGTCGACCCCGTACCCGACGAAGTCGAACCAGCGGCCGGAGAAGTTGGCGGGCGAACCGTGGGTGAGGTGGCCGCCGTACGGAAGCCCCATCGCGAGGACGGTGTCCCCGGGCCGCAGCAGCGCGGCGTACGCGGCCAGCACGGCGGCGGAACCGGAATGCGGCTGCACGTTGGCGTGCTCCACCCCGAACAGCGCCCGGGCCCGCTCGACGGCCAGCCCCTCGGCGAGGTCCGCGTACTCGCAGCCGCCGTGGTAGCGGTGGCCCGGGTAACCCTCGGCGTACTTGTTGGCGAGCGCCGAGCCGAGTGCCGCCAGTACGGCGGGCGAGGTGAAGTTCTCGGCGGCGCTCAGCTGCAGCGAGACGGCCTGCCGCTGCGCCTCCCCCGCGAGCACGTCGGCCATCTGCGGATCCTGCTGCCGCAGCAGGTCGGAAGGCGGGGTGATGACGCTCATGGCGCGACTCCCAGTGGCCGGTCCGGATACGCCCACTCTAGGTCGCCCCGACCTGATTCGCCCGCTTTCACCCCGCTGAAATGCGGACCAGCGTCAGCGAGAGGCCGTGACGCCCGTCAGGGCCGTGACCACGGGGTCCAGCGCCTGGTTGATCTCGTCGCCGATCGACCGGAAGAAGGTGATCGGCGCCCCGTACGGGTCGTACACCTCGTCCGCGTCCGGCGACGGAGCCAGCAGCCACCCCCGGAGCGCGGCAGCGGCGCGCACCAGCGCCCGGGCCCGCTCCGCGACACCGTCGTCCAGCGGCGGCAGCGTGGCCGGATCTATGGCCCGCACCAGCCGCGTGAACTCCTTCAGCGTGAACGTCCGCAGCCCCGCCGAATGCCCCATCGAGATGACCTGCGCCCGGTGGTCCCGGGTGGCGGTCAGCACCAGGTCCGCCCGTATGACGTGCTCGTCCAGCAGTTCCCGCCCGGTGAACCCGGACGCGTCGGCACCGAAGTCCGCGAGCACGGCCGCCGCGTTGGCCTCCATCGGGGCCCCCTCGTGGCCCCACGTCCCCGCGCTCTCCACGATCAGGTCTCCGGCCGGAATGCCTCCCAGCCGGTGCGCCAGCGCATGCCGGGTCAGCCGCTCGGTGATCGGCGAGCGGCACACGTTGCCGGTGCTGACGTGGAGGATGCGGAACGTGTCCCCGCCGGCGCCCGCCGGGTGGGGGTCCCCCCAGCCGTGGCTGCCGCCGGAGGTGCGCCCGCTTGCTATGCCACGCCCCTGAGGGCTCACGGAGCCACCTCAAGGTCGGGTACGACCTCCCGCAGCTGCTCGGCGGTCAGCGCCCCCTCGCGGAGCAGGACGGGAACCTTCCCGGTGACGTCGACGATCGACGACGGCAGCGTGCTCGGGGTCGGGCCGCCGTCCAGGTACACGGACACCGAGTCGCCGAGCATCTCGCGGGCCGCGTCGCAGTCCTCCGGCGCCGGGTGGCCGGTCAGGTTGGCCGAGGACACGGCCATCGGCCCGACCTCGGTGAGCAGCTCGATCGCGACGGGGTGCAGGGGCATGCGGACGGCCACGGTTCCGCCGGTCTCCCCCAAGTCCCAGGCCAGCGAGGGCTGGTGCTTGGCGACGAGGGTCAGGCCGCCCGGCCAGAAGGCGTCGACGAGCTCCCAGGCCTGCTCGGAGAAGTCCGTGACGAGGCCGTGCAGGGTGTTCGGGGAGCCGATGAGCACGGGGGTCGGCATGTTGCGGCCGCGCCCCTTGGCGGCGAGCAGGTCGCCGACCGCCTCCGCGCTGAAGGCGTCCGCGCCGATCCCGTAGAGGGTGTCGGTGGGCAGCACGACGAGCTCGCCGCGGCGCACGGCGGATGCGGCTTCACGCAGACCCGTCTTGCGGTCCGTCGCGTCGTTGCAGTCGTATCGCCGGGCCATCAGCGGGACTCCTCGTGCAGCAGGGGGGTGGAGGGGTGGGTCGCGCCCGTCACGGCATGGCCTTGCGGGCGGTGGCGAAGCGCGGGCGGTTGTTCAGGTCGGGGTGGTCGGCGGCATCGGCCCAGCCCCGCTCCTCGGCGAAGATCCACGGGACCTGGCCGCCCTGGGTGTCGGCGTGCTCGATGACGACGATGCCGCCGGGCCGCAGCAGCCGGTGCGCGGTGCGCTCGATGCCGCGGATGGTGTCGAGGCCGTCCTCGCCGGAGAACAGGGCCATCTCGGGGTCGTGGTCCCGGGCCTCGGGGGCGACGTACTCCCACTCGGTGAGCGGGATGTAAGGCGGGTTCGAGATCACCAGGTCGACCTGGCCGTCCAACTCGGGCAGGGCGCTCAGCGCGTCGCCCTGGTGGACGGTGACCCGGGAGCCCTCGGCGTTCTTGCGGGTCCACCGCAGGGCGTCCTCGGACAGCTCGACCGCGTGCACGCGCGAGCGCGGCACCTCCTGGGCCATGGCCAGCGCGATGGCGCCGGAGCCGGTGCACAGGTCCACGATCAGCGGCTCGACGACGTCCATCGCCCGGACGGCGTGTATGGCCCAGTCCACGACCGACTCGGTCTCGGGCCGGGGCACGAAGACCCCGGGCCCGACCTGGAGCTCCAGGTACCGGAAGAAGGCGCGGCCGGTGATGTGCTGGAGCGGCTCGCGCGCCTCTCGGCGGGCGACGGCCTCCCAGTAGCGGGCGTCGAAGTCCGCGTCCTTGACGTGGTGCAGTTCCCCCCGCTTGACGCCGTGCACGAAGGCCGCGAGCTCCTCCGCGTCGAAGCGCGGTGAGGGCACGCCGGCGGCGGCCAGCCGCTGGGTGGCCTGGGCCACCTCGGCAAGCAGCAAGTTCACGCTGGTCCTCCGGGCTGCTGTCGTACGGGGGTGGTGCGGGGCGTACACGCTGATGCGGGTCGAGCGGGGTGGTGCGGGGCGGTGCGGTCAGGCGCGGATCAGTGCGCGGACGCCAGCTTGGCGGCCGAGTCCGCGTCGACGCAGGCCTGGATCATCGGATCGAGGTCGCCGTCGAGCACCTGGTCCAAGTTGTACGCCTTGAAGCCCGTCCGGTGGTCCGAGATCCGGTTTTCCGGGAAGTTGTACGTACGGATCTTCTCGGAGCGGTCCACGGAGCGCACCTGGCTGCGGCGCACGTCGGAGGCCTCCTGCTCGGCGGCCTCCTGGGCCGCGGCCAGCAGGCGCGACCGGAGGATGCGCATCGCCTGCTCCTTGTTCTGGAGCTGGCTCTTCTCGTTCTGGCACGAGGCGACCACGCCGGTCGGGATGTGCGTGATGCGCACGGCCGAGTCGGTGGTGTTGACGGACTGGCCGCCGGGGCCCGACGAGCGGTACACGTCGATGCGGAGGTCGTTCGGGTTGATCTCGACCTCGACCTCCTCGGCCTCCGGGGTGACGAGCACGCCGGCGGCGGAGGTGTGGATGCGGCCCTGGGACTCGGTGGCCGGAACACGCTGGACGCGGTGCACGCCGCCCTCGTACTTCAGGCGCGCCCACACGCCCTGGCCGGGCTCGGTGGCGCCGTTGCCGCCCTTGGTGCGGACGGAGACCTGTACGTCCTTGTAGCCGCCGAGCTCGGATTCGGTGGCGTCGATGATCTCGGTCTTCCAGCCCACGCGCTCGGCGTAGCGCAGGTACATGCGCAGCAGGTCGCCGGCGAACAGGGCCGACTCGTCGCCGCCCGCGCCCGCCTTGACCTCAAGGAGCACGTCCTTGTCGTCGCTGGGGTCGCGCGGGACCAGCAGCAGCCGGAGCTTCTCGGTGAGCTCCTCGCGCTGCGCGGCCAGCTCCTTCACTTCGGCCGCGAAGTCCGGGTCGTCGGCCGCGAACTCCTTCGCCGTCTCGATGTCCTCGGCGCACTGCTTCCAGGCACGGAAGGTCGCGACGATCGGGGTCAGCTCCGCGTAGCGCTTGTTGAGCTTGCGCGCGTTGGCCTGATCCGAGTGGACCGAAGGGTCGGCGAGCTTCTTCTCAAGATCGGCGTGCTCGCCGATCAGTTCCTCGACCGCCTCGAACATCGGGGGCTCCTGAAGTGAAAAGTACGAAAAAGGGCTGCGGGACGACAAAGGCGCCGGTCCGGCTGCCCCCGTGTGGACAGGGTGCAGCCGGGTCCGGCGCCGGGGGCTCGCTACTTCGAGCCGGCAGCCTTGCCGAAGCGGGCCTCGAAGCGGGCGACGCGGCCACCGGTGTCGAGGATCTTCTGCTTGCCCGTGTAGAACGGGTGGCACTCGGAGCAGACCTCGGCACGGATGGTGCCCTCGGTCAGGGTGCTGCGGGTGGTGAACGACGCGCCACAGGTGCAGCTGACCTGGGTCTCGACGTACTCGGGGTGAACATCGCGCTTCAAGGTGTCTCCTAGATTCGGGAGGGCGCCGGGTCGCAGGAGCCGAATTGCGCACTGCGTGAACCGGGGCCGACAGACCAGTCTGCCAGGACCGGGCTGCCTGTCAAAATTCTGAGGACGCCTCCCTCAACGAGGGCGGTCCGTCATCTATTCCGCTCCCTTAGGGAAGGCGCCTGACCAGGCATTTTGTGGCCTATTGGACGATCTGCCCGGCGGTGCCCTTGTCGCCCATGGAGTTCGCCGTGGCCTCGGCGGGGACCGGCTGCTCTGCCAGCAGGGCGTCCCAGACCATCTTGGACTCCTTGGCCAGCGGGGCGACCCGGTCGGAGTCGCGGGGGTCCGGGCCCACGGGCAGAGTGATCATCTTCATGTCCTGGGCGTCGATGCCCTGGAGGCTCTGCGCGAAGCCCATCAGGGACTTCACGTCACCGAGCGACTTGTCGGTGGTCAGCGCCTTGGTGCCGGTGTCGGCGAGGTCGAGCAGCCGCTTGGGGTTGTCGAAGACGCCGATGCCCTTGACCTGCTTGATCAGGGCCTTCATGAACGCCTGCTGGAGCTGTATTCGGCCCAGGTCGGAGCCGTCGCCGACGGTCTTGCGGGTCCGTACGAGGCCGAGGGCCTGCTCCCCGTTCAGCTTGTTGGGGCCGGCCGGGAGGTCGAGGTGGCTCCCGTAGTCCTTGATCGGCTTGTTGGTGGTCACCTCGACGCCGCCGAGGTTGTCGATGATCTTCTTGAAGCCCGTGAAGTCGACCTCGATGTAGTGGTCCATGCGGATCCCCGACATCTTCTCGACGGTCTTGACCGCGCAGGCGGCCCCGCCGATGGTGAACGACTCGTTGAACTGGGAGCGCGAGCTGCCGCGGTCGGTCTTGCCGTTGCCCAGCGTGCAGGGCGGCCGGTTGACCATGGTGTCGCGGGGTATCGAGACGACGGTCGCCTTCTTGTGGCCGTCGTACAGGTGGACGATCATCGCCGTGTCGGAGCGGGCCGAGCCGCCGTCGTCCCGCCCGTACTCGGCATTGGCGCCGCCGCGGGAGTCGGAGCCGAGGACGAGGATGTCCATGGAGCCGTTGTCCACGTTCTGCGGGCGGTCGGTGCCGAGCGCCTGGTCGATGTCGACCGTCTTGAGGTTCCCGTTCAGGTGGAAGTAGAACCAGCCGAGACCGGCCCCGCCCAGCAGGACCACGCCTGCGGCGCTCCACGCGGCGACGACCAGGGCCCTGCGGCGCTTCGGCGGTTTCCGTCGGCGCCGGCCCGCGGCACGCCCGCCGCCGCCCCTGCTGTCCTCGCTCATGCTCTCCTCGGTCCTGAGTACGTTCCCGGCCGGCTGCCCGGCTCGGTGGCCTCCCGCACTGCCCTCTGACACAGACGGACGAATGTGCTCCAGGGTTCCACGGCCGGAAGGCCGCCCTTACGGGGGCCCTGCGGCGGCCGGGGTGGGACGGGCGGCCCGTGCCCCGCCGGACGCACCGCGCCCACCTGCGGTTTCCCAGGGGGACGCAGCGCGCGGCCGGAAGGTTCACGAAAACGGCGAGTGTGGCGAAGCTCGCACCTGCCGATACGTGCGGAAAAGGCGGGCGGAGTGCGGAGAACGCGCAGCGGAAAACGCGGACCGCCCCCGCCGCGGCTGCGGTGGGGGCGGTGCGGTGATGCGGTGTACGGCGACGGATCCGCGGATCAGTCGTCGTTCTTGCCGGACGGGGTCGTCTTGGCGATCTGCATCAGGAACTCGGCGTTCGACTTCGTCTGCTTCATCTTGTCGAGCAGCAGCTCGATGGCCTGCTGCGAGTCGAGCGCGTGCAGCACCCGGCGCAGCTTCCAGACGATGGCGAGCTCCTCGCTGTTGAGGAGGATCTCCTCCTTGCGGGTGCCCGACGGGTCGACGTCGACGGCCGGGAAGATGCGCTTGTCGGCGAGCTTCCGGTCGAGCTTGAGCTCCATGTTGCCGGTGCCCTTGAACTCCTCGAAGATCACCTCGTCCATGCGCGAGCCGGTGTCGACCAGCGCGGTGGCCAGGATGGTCAGCGAGCCGCCGTCCTCGATGTTGCGCGCGGCACCGAAGAAGCGCTTCGGCGGGTACAGCGCGGTCGAGTCGACACCACCGGACAGGATGCGGCCGGAGGCGGGCGCCGCGAGGTTGTACGCGCGGCCCAGACGGGTGATGGAGTCCAGCAGGACGACCACGTCGTGACCCAGCTCGACGAGGCGCTTGGCGCGCTCGATGGCCAGCTCGGCGACGGTGGTGTGGTCCTCGGCGGGGCGGTCGAAGGTCGAGGAGATGACCTCGCCCTTGACCGACCGCTGCATGTCGGTGACCTCTTCCGGACGCTCGTCGACCAGGACGACCATCAGGTGGCACTCGGGGTTGTTCGTGGTGATCGCGTTGGCGATCGCCTGCATGATCATGGTCTTGCCGGTCTTCGGCGGGGCCACGATCAGACCGCGCTGGCCCTTGCCGATCGGCGACACGAGGTCGATGATGCGGGTGGTCAGCACGCCCGGGTCGGTCTCCAGACGGAGACGGTCCTGCGGGTACAGGGGCGTCAGCTTCTGGAACTCCGGTCGGCCGCGGCCGGATTCGGGCGCCATGCCGTTCACCGAGTCCAGACGCACGAGGGCGTTGAACTTCTCGCGGCGCTCGCCGTCCTTGGGCTGGCGCACGGCCCCGGTGGTGTGGTCGCCCTTGCGCAGGCCGGCCTTGCGGACCTGGGCGAGGGAGACGTACACGTCGTTGGGGCCCGGCAGGTAGCCCGAGGTCCGGATGAACGCGTAGTTGTCGAGGATGTCCAGGATGCCCGCGACGGGGATCAGGACGTCGTCGTCGGCGACCTGCGGCTCGTTCGGCGCGAACTCGTCGCGGCCGCGACGGCCACGGCGGTCGCGGTAGCGGCCGCGACGGCCGCGACGGCCGCCCTCGTCGTCGAAGTCGTCCTGCGGGCCGTTGTCCTGGGGGCCCTGGCGGTCCTGACGGCCCTGCTGCTGGCGGTCCTGGCGGCCGCCCTGCTGCTGGCGGTCCTGGCGGTCGGCACGGCCGCCGCCCTGACCACCCTGGCCGCCGCCCTGACCCTGGCCGGCCTGGCCCTGGCCCTGGGCGCCCTGGCCCTGGTCGTCGGCCTTGGCACCGCGGTCGCGGCGGTCGCGGCGGCCGCCCTCGCGCTCGGTGCGGTCACCGCGGTCGCGGCGGTCGCGCCGGCCGCGGCCCTCGCCCTCCTGGGCGGGCGCGCCGACGGCGGTGGCGGCCTCGGCCTTGACCTCGGCCGGAGCGGTCACGGTGGTGGTGGCGGTCTCGGTCTTCGCCTCGACCTGCACGGCCGCGGGGGCCGCGGTCTCCGGGCTGCCGGAGGGGGCCGTGGCCCGACGGCGGCGGCGCTCGCCGGCCGGGGCGTCGTCGGAGGCCGGCTGGCCCGGGATCTCGATCTGCGCCTGCGCGGCAGGCTTCTCGGCGGGCGCCGTGGCGGCGGCCTCACCCGTACGGGCCTTGCTGGTGGCGCGGCGCTTCGGCTTGGCCTCGGCGGCGTCGGCGGCGGGAGCCGCGGCCTTGGGGGCACTGGTGCCCGCCTGCGCCTCCTTGATGACCTCGATCAGCTGGCTCTTGCGCATCCGCGCGGTGCCCCTGATGCCGAGGCCCGACGCGACCTGCTGGAGCTCGGCCAGGACCATGCCCTCAAGGCCGGTGCCGGAGCGGCGACGCTTGGGGGCGGTGCCCGCGGCGGGGGCACTGGTGTCGACAGTGGTGTCGGCAGCGCCCATCAGATCGGTGGTGTCGCTCACGAAGGGTCCTTCCCTGGAGCGGACGTCGGCCTGTCTGGCTCGGCGACCGGTTGTGCTGTCCGACAACGGACCATGATCTGTTGGCTCATGGACCGCGGCCGGGGCGGTGGTCCGCCGAAAGAGGAACGGCGGAGAGAAACGTGCATGGGTGGTTCCGGCGAGAAGCCCCCGAGCTGGAAGCGTGGGAATGTCACGCCGATTCCGGAGCGTGCTCGAAACTGCTGGAAGCGATCAAAGCAGTCGGGGAGGCTCCCGGAAGAAAGGTGGTCCCGGATGGGGACACTGAGCACCGAGCCATGGCGGCTTCGGCTGCGCACTTGAGACTAACACTACCGGATCCAACAGATATTCCCCCTCTCAATCACCGGCAATCGCGCCTACAGCGCGGGCGGCCTGCCCTGGCCGCCCGCCCCTGGCGGGTATGCCCCTACGGCCTAGCCGCCCTGGGTTCCCAGCGGCAGGACGCTCGCGCCCGCGGCGTCGAGGGCGAGCCGGTTCGCCGCCCACCCCTCGCCCGCGAGCTGCGCGACCTTGTCGGCCGCGCCGTTGTCGACCAGCGCGAGGACCGTGGGGCCCGCGCCGGAGATGACCGCGGGGATGCCGTCCGCCCGCAGCCGGTTGACGAGTGCCACGCTCTCGGGCATCGCCGGGGACCGGTACTCCTGGTGGAGCCGGTCTTCGGTGGCCGGCAGCAGCAACTCGGGACGCCTGGTCAGGGCTTCGACGAGCAGGGCCGCTCGACCCGCGTTGACGGCCGCGTCCACGTGGGGGACGTTGCGCGGCAGCAGGCCGCGCGCGGTCTCCGTCAGGACCGGCTTGGAGGGGACGAAGACCACCGGAACGATGGAATCGGCGGGCTCCATACGGATCGCCTTGGCGCTGCCGCCGTCCATCCAGGCGAGGGTGAATCCACCGAGGAGACAGGCGGCGACGTTGTCGGGGTGGCCCTCGATCTCCGTGGCCAGTTCGAGCAGGGCCGCATCGTCCAGCTTGGCCTCTCCGCCTATGGTCACGGCGCGGGCGGCGACGATGCCGGCGCAGATGGCGGCGGAGGAGGATCCGAGGCCGCGGCCGTGCGGGATGCGGTTGGCGCAGACGACCTCAAGGCCGCGCGGCTGCCCGCCCAGCAGGTCGAAGGCGGTGCGCATGGAGCGTACGAGCAGGTGGCTCTCGTCCCGCGGGAGGGTGTCGGCGCCCTCGCCCGCGATGTCGATGTTCAGGCCGGAGTCGGCCACCCGGACGACGACGTCGTCGTAGAGCCCCAGGGCCAGGCCGAGGGCGTCGAAGCCCGGGCCGAGGTTGGCACTGCTGGCGGGAACGCGCACCCGTACGGCGGCGGCGCGGAACGCTGGACCGGCCATCGTCCGATGACACTCCTTGTGACTGTGCGAGACGAGATCTTCGCTGGCTCGCTGCGAATGTACTGGAGAACGTACGACACCCGAAGGCCCTCTGGGCAGCACCACGGTCATATGCGCGGTGGCGGATGTAAGTACAGCGTATCCAAGGAAGGTTCTCTCGCGACATAGGGCGCACAGGAGGCGCACGATGCGTGTCGGTGTCTTCCGGTGGATTCCGCCGAATGCCGTTGTCTTTTGTGCCGTACGGCCTGAGTTGCCGGATTCCGGAAGCCCGTCGGAGGCATTCCGGAATCCGGCAACCGGGGTACCGCGGTACCGCGGTCAGACCAGGCCGAGGCGGACGGCCGCGGCTTCGGCGTCCACCGGGACGGTGACCGGCTGCGGAGCGCCGGCCACGGCCCAGTCGGGGTCCTTGAGGCCGTTTCCGGTCACGGTGCACACGATCGTCTGGCCGGGGTCGACCAGGCCCAGCTCGGCGGCCTTGAGCAGGCCGGCCACCGAAGCCGCCGAGGCGGGCTCGACGAAGACGCCCTCCTGCGCGGCCAACAGGCGGTAGGCGGCCAGGATCTGGCGGTCCGTCACCTCGTCGATGAAGCCGCCCGACTCGTCGCGCGCGGCAAGCGCGTAGTCCCAGGAGGCCGGGTTGCCGATGCGGATCGCGGTGGCGATGGTGTGCGGCTCCTTGACGACCTCGCCGCGCACGATGGGCGCGGAGCCCGAGGCCTGGAAACCCCACACGCGGGGCGTACGGGAGGCCAGGCCGTCGGCCCTGTACTCCTTGAAGCCCTTCCAGTACGCGGTGATGTTGCCGGCGTTGCCGACGGGCAGCACGTGGATGTCGGGGGCGTCGCCGAGCGCGTCGACGATCTCGAACGCGGCCGTCTTCTGGCCCTCGATGCGCACCGGGTTCACGGAATTGACCAGCGCGACCGGGTAGTTGTCGGACAGCGCGCGGGCCAGGTCCAGGCAGTCGTCGAAGTTGCCGTCCACCTGGAGGATCTTGGCGCCGTGCACGAGCGCCTGGCCCATCTTGCCGAGTGCGATCTTGCCGCGGGGCACGAGGACGGCCGAGACCATCCCGGCGCGCACCGCGTACGCGGCGGCGGAGGCCGAGGTGTTGCCCGTGGAGGCGCAGATGACGGCCTTGGCGCCGTCCTCCTTGGCCTTGGTGATCGCCATGGTCATACCGCGGTCCTTGAAGGACCCGGTCGGGTTCGCGCCCTCGACCTTGAGGTGTACCTCGCAGCCGGTGCGCTCGGAGAGCACCTGCGCGGGGACGAGGGGAGTGCCGCCCTCGCGGAGCGTGACCACGGGAGTCGCGTCCGTCACCGGCAGGCGGTCCCGGTACTCCTCGATGATGCCGCGCCACTGGTGGGTGCGATTGCTGCTCATGGGTCCTTACTCCCCTTCAACACGCATGATGCTGGCGACACCGCGCACGGTGTCCAGCTTCCGCAGTGCCTCGACGGTCCCGGAGAGGGCGGCGTCGGGCGCGCGGTGGGTGACGACGACGAGGGAGGCCTCATTGCCGACCCCGTCCGGTCGTCCTTGCTGTCGTACGGTATCGATGGAGACACCGTGCTCCGCGAACGTGGTCGCCACCTGGGCGAGGACGCCCGGCTTGTCGGCCACATCGAGGCTGATGTGGTACCGCGTGACGACGTCGCCCATGGGGCTGACCGGCAGCTGGGTGTACGCCGACTCACCGGGCCCCGTTGCCTCGGCGAGCTTGTTGCGGCAGACGGCGACGAGGTCGCCCAGGACCGCCGACGCGGTCGGCGAACCGCCCGCGCCGGGCCCGTAGAACATGAGCCGCCCGGCGGCCTCCGCCTCGACGAAGACGGCGTTGTACGCCTCGCGGACGGAGGCGAGCGGGTGGGTCAGCGGGATCATCGCCGGGTGCACGCGGGCGGTGACGGACTCGCCGTCGGCGGCGCGCTCCAGGATCGCGAGGAGCTTGATGGTGCAGCCCATGCGCTTGGCGGAGGCGAAGTCCGCGGCGCTGACCTCGGTCATGCCCTCGCGGTAGACGTCGTCGAGGCGGACCCGGGTGTGGAAGGCGATGCCGGCCAGGATCGCGGCCTTGGCGGCGGCGTCGTAGCCCTCGACGTCGGCGGTGGGGTCGGCCTCGGCGTACCCGAGGGCGGTGGCCTCGTCGAGCGCCTCCTGGTACCCGGCGCCGGTGGAGTCCATCTTGTCGAGGATGAAGTTCGTCGTGCCGTTGACGATGCCCATCACCCGGTTGATCTTGTCGCCGGCGAGGGACTCGCGCATGGGGCGGACCAGCGGGATGGCGCCGGCGACGGCGGCCTCGTAGTACAGGTCCAGCCCGTGCTGCTCGGCCGCGGCGTGCAGGGCGGCACCGTCCTGGGCGAGCAGCGCCTTGTTCGCCGAGACTACGGAGATGCCCTGCTCGAAGGCGGTGGTGATGAGGGTGCGGGCGGGCTCGATGCCGCCGATGACCTCGATCGCGATGTCGATGTCGCCGCGTTTGAGGAGGGCGGTCGCATCGGTGGTGATCAGGGCGGGGTCGATGCCCTCGCGCACCTTGGAAGGACGGCGCACGGCCACGCCGGCGAGCTCGACGGGCGCACCGATGCGGGCCGTGAGGTCGTCGGCGTGCGTCGTCATGATGCGCGCCACCTCTGAGCCGACCACTCCACAGCCCAGCAGCGCCACCTTCAGCGGACGCGTACGCATCATTCGACCTACGCCTTTCGATCTTCCATCACACCCGGCGTGCGGTATTGCCCGCCGGGTCTCAACCAGTCTCACTCAATGGACAGCACTTTCCACCTTCGGTCCATTGAGTGAGACACCTATTTTGGGGGTCTGGGGGCTTCTCCCGGAAACAACCGGATCATCCGAGGTCGAGACGCAGGAGATCTTCCTCCGTCTCGCGCCGGACGATCACCCGGGCCTGTCCGTCCCGTACGGCGACGACGGGCGGGCGGAGCGCGTGGTTGTAGTTGCTGGCCATGGAGCGGCAGTACGCCCCGGTGGCGGGTACGGCGAGGAGGTCCCCGGGGGCCAGGTCGGCCGGCAGGAAGGCGTCCTTCACGACGATGTCACCGCTCTCGCAGTGCTTGCCGACGACGCGGACGAGCATGGGCTCGGCGTCGGAGACGCGGGAGACGAGGGTGACGGCGTATTCGGCGTCGTAGAGGGCGGTGCGGATGTTGTCGGACATGCCGCCGTCGACGGAGACGTACGTGCGCAGCCCTTCGAGCGGCTTGATCGTGCCGACCTCGTAGAGGGTGAAGGCGGTGGGTCCGACGATGGCGCGGCCCGGTTCGACGGAGATCCGCGGGGCGCGCAGACCGGCCGACTCGCATTCGCGGGCGACGATCTCGTGCAGGGCCTTGGCGATCTCGTGCGGCTCGCGCGGGTCGTCGGAGGAGGTGTACGCGATGCCGAGGCCGCCGCCGAGGTCGATCTCGGGCAGCTCGACGCCGTGCTCGTCCCGTACGGCGGCCAGCAGCCGGACCACGCGCTTGGCGGAGACCTCGAAGCCGGCCATGTCGAAGATCTGCGAGCCGATGTGGGAGTGGACGCCCAGCAGGTCGAGGCTGTCGTGCCCGAGGGCGCGCCGTACGGCCTCGGCGGCGGAGCCGTCGGCGACGGCGATGCCGAACTTCTGGTCCTCGTGCGCGGTGGCGATGAACTCGTGCGTGTGGGCTTCGACGCCGACGGTCACGCGGATCTGGACGGGCTGGCGCACGCCCAGCTCACGGGCGATGTGGGCGACGCGGGCGATCTCCTGGAAGGAGTCGAGCACGATCCGGCCGACGCCGGCGGTGACGGCCCGGGTGATCTCGGCCACGGACTTGTTGTTGCCGTGGAAGGCGATCCGCTCGGCGGGCATCCCGGCGGCGAGGGCGGTGGCCAGTTCGCCGCCGGAGCAGACGTCGAGGTTGAGCCCTTCCTCCTTGAGCCACTTCACGACGGCCTTGGAGAGGAAGGCCTTGCCCGCGTAGAACACGTCGGCGTCCGACCCGAAGGCGTGCGCCCAGGCCCGGCAGCGGGCCCGGAAGTCCTCTTCGTCGAGGAAGTAGGCGGGCGTCCCGAACTCCTCGGCGAGCGCGGTGACGGGCACGCCCCCCACGGTCACCACTCCGTCGCCGTCCCGCCGTACTGTCCGCGCCCAGACCTTCTCGTCGAGCGCGTTGAGGTCGGCGGGCGGCGGGGAGTAGTGCCCCTCGGGCAGGACGTCGGCGTGGCGGGGCCCGGCGGGGTGCGCGGAACGGCTCATCGGTATCTCTCTTCGCAGATCACAGGCAGTCAGGTGCGTCTATGCCGAGAAGGGCCAGGCCGCCGGCCAGCACCGTCCCGGCGGCTTCGGCAAGGGCCAGCCGGGCGCGGTGGGCGGCCGAGGGTTTCTCGTCCCCCTTGGGCAGGACGCAGTACTGGAAGTCGAGCAGCTCGTCGGCGGCGCGGACGAGGAACCGGACGAGCTGCTCCGGCGCCCGCCGGTGCGCGGCGGCGTCCAGGGCGAGGGGGTACTCGGCGAGGAGGGCGCCGAGCGCCCCTCCTTCCGGCACGCCGCCGGCCTCGCTGGCGAAGCCGAGGTGGGCGGCGTTGGCCGTGAGCGCCCGAGTCCGCGCGTACCCGTACCGCACCCGGAAGAGGTCGTTGGACTCGTCCTGCACGAGCAGCCGGGGGGAGAACGCGGCACTCTCGTGCGGCGCGACGGAGAGCATGGCCCATGCCGCGGCGTCCTCTCCGTACAGGGCGACGACGTCGCCGTCGCGCCGGGCGACGGGGGCGACGCGCAGGGCGTTCGTCGGGGCCAGCCCCCGACTGAGCCCGATGCGGCGCACGGCCTCACCGACGACACGAGCCCGGAGCTCGCGCTCGCTCCCGCGCTCGTTCTCACGCTCGCTCTCGCGCTCGTTCTCGCTCTCGCCGGAGAACCCGTACCGAAGACCCCGCGCCCGTACGTCACGCACGAGTCCCCCGACGGAGACCCGCTCCATCACGAAGTTGAGGAACCCGGGGCCGGTGACCTCGACGCGCTCGATGCCGGCCACCCCGCCCAACCGCCGGGCGAGCACGTCGGCGACGAGACGAGGAGAACGGCCCGCGGTCTTGGCGACGTGAAAGGCGACGGGGGTGGCGTAGTCGCCCACCCCCCCGGGCCGGGACCGCTCGACGACGACCCGCTCGGGCACACGCGCCTCGGCGGGCAGCTCCCCGTCCTCGACGGCGCAGCGCACGGCGCGTGCGACGGTGCTGGAGAGGTCGGCGGGGGTCACGGCACCAGCCTAGGGGAGAAGCCCTCCCATCCCGCGAACGGTTTCGCCATGTGAACAGGCGACCGGCGCTACCCTCGGCCGCGCCCGGCCGGAGCACCCTTCCGCTCGCGCCGGTCCTTGCGCTCGGCGAGCCGGCGTACGACCCGTACGAGCTCGGCGGGCTCGAAGGGCTTGGCGAGGAACGCGTCCACCCCGGCCTCGATCCCGGCCTCGACCTCGTACTGCGTACAGGCGCTCACGATGGCGAGGGGCAGGTCCCGCGTCCGCGGATCGGCACGCAGCTGCGCGGCGGTCGCGAACCCGTCCAGCCGGGGCATGACCACATCAAGGGTGATCACGTCGGGACACACGCGATGCACGACGTCCAGGCACTCGGCACCATCGTTCGCGGTCACGACCTCGAAGCCCTCCAGTTCGAGATTGACCTTGATCAGCTGCCGGATGACCTTGTTGTCGTCGACAACAAGCACCCGGCCCGAGGCGCCTGGCACAACCCGAGAGTAGGTCCGCCTAAGCCCCCGCGTCCGGGTTTTTGCCACTTCCACCCCCTCCGAGCGACCCGCGCCCCCCGGGCCCGTAATCGGTTCCTGATCACCCCGCGGAAGCTGGTAGTGTTCAACCCGTCGCCGCAAAGCGAACGACACGCCCCCGTAGCTCAGGGGATAGAGCAACGGCCTCCGGAGCCGTGTGCGCAGGTTCGAATCCTGCCGGGGGCACTTCGCAGGAAGTGCCCAAAGACCCCGCCATCAGCGGTAACGCTGAAGCCGGGGTCTTCGCGTATGTGCAGCCAACTGCCGCCGTACGCAGCCCCATGTCAGGACCTGTGGACTATTCGTGGACAGAATCTTGACCCATCGGCGCAGGTCAGCCCGGGAAACGCCGAAGACCCCCGGACAGGTCCAGGGGCCTCGCAACGTATCGCCAGTCACTCACGATCACTCGTACTCACGCAGCAGATCTTCGATCCGACGGTTGGCCACCTCCTGCCGCCCGTCGAGGCATTTCGCGTACCGACTCAGCAGCACCTCCACGCTGTTGCCGGCCCGCTCGGCGACCTCGGTCGGATCGACCCCGGCATTGAGCCACGTGGAGAGCGCCGAGTGCCTTAGGTCGTACGGCCGCTGAGCCAGCGGCGAGGCAGCCACGGTCGGCGGCAGCGCCAGCACCCTGGCTTCCTGCCAAGCCCGGTAGTACGTGGACGAGGAGACCACTCCCCCACCCTCACTGAAGAAGAGCCGCCCGTCCTGGGCGGTCCCGAAGGTGTCGAGATGCTCGCGGAGGATGGTCACGAGCTGCGGAGGAATCGGCACCCGCCGCACGTCTTCAGTGGGCCGGTTCTTCAGCCCGCGGTCGTCATGGCTCTCCCCCGAGTCGGTCCACCGCTTGCCGGCGCTCGGCCGCGTCCGGTGCAGCAAAGCCGTCCCCCATCCGGAATCCGGAAGAGTCAAATCTGCCTCAGCCAGCCCCACGACTTCAGCCGGCCGAAAGCCCCCGAAGTACATCCCCGCGAAGAGCCCCACCAGCCGCCGCCCACGCGCCCGCCTGTAGCCACCGACGTACGAGACCGCGTGCAGGAGCGAGCGGGCTTGCTCCGGGTTGGCCACCACTCGGGGATCGACCTCATTCGACACTTTGGGCTTCTGCCAGCGGACGGCCGAGAGTGGGTTCTCTCGGAATTCCCCAAGATCCACGGCGTAGTGCAGGGCATTGACCAAGGTGCGCCGCTTCCGCTGTACGGTCTCGGCAGCAGCCGCGGTTCCGTCCAATTTGATCTTCAGTGAATCGAGGACCGCCCGCCCCAGCGCCGGATCAGCAAGGTCCGACAACGGCCGAGAGGCCTTCGCAACCCAATGCAGGACATTTCCGATCTCTGGGGGAAGTTCCCTACTGTCCGGGCCGGGCAGGACAAACGCCCAGTTCCGAAGCGCTTTCCGTAGCTCGGCATCAGTGGGGCGGCCAGGTCGATCGTCCAGCAGCGCCAACGTGACCGAGGCCAAGGATTCGTTGATCCCATCACGCGTGTTGGGCGCCGCATGAGGCCATTTCATGGCGAGGTACTTCAGGGCGAACGCGTACCAGCTCAGGGTCGCTTTCTGTTCGGCCATCGAGCCGGGAAGACCCGACGCCGTATCGAACTCCTCCCCATCACGCGCCGCCCGCATGAGCTTGGAGCGGAAGTTGTCAGCAAGCCCTTTCGTCCGGAAGGACTCAGAGAAGACCTGCCCAGCCACGGACCAGCGGACGTCATAGGAAGGCCGCTTCGTATCCCGCTTTCGGACGCTCCAGATCTTGACGTCGAGCGACTTCACGCGGCAGTGCCCTCCCGACTCCTCAGCCAGGCATGAAGGTCGCTCCGCCACACCCGCAGCTCCCCGTTCGGCAGCGTGAAGGCCTTGGGGGCCTTGCCGAGTTCACGCCACCTGTAGAAGGTGCGTCGCGAGATCCCCTTCAGCTCGGAAAGGATCTCCGCCGTGGTCATCAGCTCGTCTTTCACGTCACGTCTCCTTCCAAGGAATTTTGGTCGCGCAGGGCCTCTCTGGCGGTCTCGCGGTTGAGCTGGATGTCCCGGGCAATCGTGGCGGCGAGGACGGACTCACCGGGGCTGTGGCCATGGCCGGCGTACTGCCAGCAGGCGAGGACGAGCACCGTGTCCGGATCGGCGTCGCCGAGGCCGCGGGCTTCGCGCTCCTGGGCGGCGCGGTAGTCGGCGCGGGTCTGGCGGAGGTCGCCGAGGGTGGTCGAGTACTGGCGGGACTTGGTGGAGAAGTGGCCGCCGAAGCCGAGCATGTGCGACCAGGCGGCGAGGCGGCGGTCCGGGTAGAGCGAGTCCAGGTCGAGGCAGGCTTCGATCAACCGGGCGGTGTGGTCGGGGACGTCGAGGAGGAACAGGGCCTCACGGTTGCCGATGCGGCGGTCGAGGGTGCCAGTGTTCTCAGCGGCCTTGGTCGCGTACTTGGCAACGTACGAGGCCACAGCTTGCTCCGTGATGTCGGAGCCGTCACCGAAGGCCTTGATGGGGCGGACGTCGAACTGGGTGCCCCAGCGGAAGGTACGAGCAGGCTGGTCTTCCACGGCGGGGAGGCTGACGGAGGTGTACGAGTGTGCGACGGCGGAGCGGATCGAGGTGTCGAGGAGTTCCGTGGTCGCCCAGGCCGGCGGAGGGGTCTCCGGGCCCTCGGGGCCGTCGATGCGGATCACTGCATGGAAGTGGACGGCGCCGCGCTTCTGGAACTCGGCGACCTTGCCAAAGGCGACACGGCAGACGTCGGCGAGTTCTCGCCGGGTCAGGCCGGCGCGTAGGGCAATCTCGCGACGGAGCCGGTTGGTGAAGCGGGCCCAGAGAGCGCCGGCCATGTTGTTGAAGAGGACGGCGCCCGCGTAGTCGTACGTCGCCGAGTCCAGGGCAGTGCCGAGCGCGGGGTCCTCACTGTGGTGCTGGACACCACAACGGCAGCGTCCGGAGGAGGGCCGGTTGTGGACGGGGCCGAAGGATGGTGCGGTGAGGGTGGCGAAGACGCGGGGGTGTTCGCGGACGGTGGCGGGGATGTCGCGGCGATCGTCTCCGGCGAGTCCGGCGCGAATGAGGTGATAGGTGTCTCCGGAGTAGGTCCAGGCGCAGGAGGGGCAGCGTGAGGCGCGCCGGTTGCCGCAGGCGATCCGCAGGCGTCCGCCGGGCTCACCCTCGGTGGAGTAGCGGTGCAGGGTCTCGCCGGACGTCTTGTCCTTGGCGAGGGTCCACCCGGTGATGTGGATGGGGTCGGAGCAGCCGCCAGTGCGGCGGATCTGCTCGTGCCAGCGCTGGTAGTCGGGGGCCGAGGCCACCCTCAGCATGTCGCCGAGGGTGGCCGGGTCCTGGAGCAGGTCGGTCACGCGGTCACCGTCCAGCCGAGGCGGTCGCGGTGCGGCGGGCGCGGGTGCCGGTGCCGTGGCAGGCGGGGCAGTGGGCGATGATCGTGCGGAGGTGGCCGGTGCGGTCGCGGCCGCCGAGAGTGATGGCGACAGAGGCGTGACCGTCGCAGTTCGGGCAGACCTGGCCCGAAGTGTGGTGGTGCTGGTTCATGATGGTGCTTCCTTCCGGATCGGTTGGTTCGGGTGGGAGCACGGCGCCGGGACGGCGGAGACTTGGCGGTTGAGGCCGTCCCGGGGCCGGTCAGCGGTGGTGCTGCTCGTTGACCAGGGAGCGCAGGACGACGGCGCAGACGGCGACCGAGGCGCCGGTGATGGCGACCGCGAGGAGCATGGAGACCAGGACCGCGCCGACAACGAGGACGAGTCCGGCGCCACCGGCGACGACGGCGACGAGGCCGGTCGGGGTGAGGCGGACGGCGGGCATCTGGACGCGGGGCTGAGCCGGTGCCGGGGTGTGCTGGCAGCCACATGCCACGGCGGTGCTGTGGTGCGGCTCAACCGTGGCGTTGGTGGTCGGCTGGTCGAGGGGGATGACTAGGCCGGTCGGGAGCGGGTTGACCGGGATCTTGGGGCGGATCATCGGTGATCTCCTTTCTGGGCGGATTACTTGGTGATGGCTGTGTCGATGACCGGGGCGAGGAGGCTGTCCGCGAGGAGGTAGCCGCCGAGGAGGATCACGGCGACGAGCCACCAGGGCGGGCGGATCAGCTTGATGCCCAGGGCGCCGACGACGATCAGTGCGAGCCAGAGCGGGACGTCCATGACGTTGGCCTTCCTAGCTGACGCGGCAGCGGTGGGAGCGGGCGGCGAGCTGAGCGGCGGTGCTGGTTGTGTAGTTCGTGACGGACCAGCCGCATCCGTCGGTGGTGCAGACGGCGGCGTGCTTGGTGCGGCCGTAGCGGTCGCGGTAGGTGCCGATCTGGACGGGGCCGATCTGCATGAGCGAGTGGAAGCGGTCCGGGGCGGGCATTCGGGATCTCCTGTCAGATGAGTTGCGCGGTGATGGCGGCGGCCATGGCCGCCGGTACGCCGAGGCGGGCGCGCAGGGTGTCGGTGTCGAGCTCGGTGCCGGTGCGGGCCAGGTGATCCGCGGCGAGCTTGCGGGCGTGCTCGACCAGGGGGGCCGGAACGGGCACCGGCTCAGGAACGGGCGCGGGCGCGGGTGCGGGGAGAGCCGGGACTAACTCCGGCTCGGCGACAGGCTCAGGTGCTGTGTCGCGTTCGATGACCGTGGGCGGGATCTCGTCCGCAGGCGCGGGATCGACGGCTGGGCCGGGGTCGGTCCCGGCGGCGGGGTGGACGAGCAAGGTGCCGCCGAGGAAGGCGAGGGCGGGCCAGCCAGCGACCAGGATCCGCAGCCAGTCCGGCACGTTTCCGAGGTCGAGGAGTCCGGCGGTGGCGACGTTCGCCCCGAGTGAGGCGGCGAGGGCCACGGTGAACCAGGTCCAGGCCGAGCGGACTCGTTCCCCGGCGTCTCGGAGGAGCCGGAGGCGGCGCCAGGCGGCGACGAGGAGCAGGTCCACGCTGACCGGGTAGGCCCACGCCTTCCAACCGTCTTGTCCGGCTGCTTCGGCGAGGTCGTGGAGGTGGGCGAAGGACAGGGCCCCTGCGATCACGGCCTGTACGAGGACGGCGTCCGGGCGGGCCTTGGGGAGCATCAGGATTCCTCCTTCCAGGGTTGGAGCCAGGGCCGGGCGGGAGATTTGGCCGGCCGCCCGGTCCCGGCGGCTCAGGTGGTCGGGACCTCTCCGGTGCCGAAGCAGGTCAGGCACAGGGCGGCCTGCCGGTCGGCGGTCTCACGGATCTTGCGGCTCCCGACGCGGACCGTCTCGGCGGTCTCGCCCTTGCCTTCACAGTCGGGGCACTTCTTCGCGGTGGGCTTGCGGGCGGTGGTCTTCCACGCGGTGGCGATGAGAATCACTCCTGGTTCGTGGCATGGGAGGGGTAGGGACGTGGCGTGATGCGGTCACGCCGACCGATGGAGCGAGGAGGGAATTAGACGCTCGCGGCGGTGGACTTCGGCTGGACGTTGCCGGAGAGCACCGGGGCGGGCAGTACGGGCCGGAAGGGTGCGAGTTCGCCGATGTCGGGGGTGCGGTGGGCGTTCGCGTTGCAGAGGTTCACGGCCTGGCGGAGCGTGGTGTGCGGGGTGCGGATACGGACCCAGCCGCCGGAGGAGTCGCCGACCACGGCCGTGCCGGGGCGGTCGGTGGGGATCTGGACGGTGGCAAGGACGGCGTCCGGGGAGATGTCTCCGAAGGCCATGTTCGCCGAGGTCTCGTCGTTGACCCGGTGCGCGGTACGGCCGGTGAGCTGGGCCCGGAGCATGGTGATCCCTTTGCCGAGTTCGGAGCCGAAGCGCTGGCCACAGATCTCCAGGTAGATCCCGGCGGCGCGGCCAAGCTGGGCGAGACGGACCAGGTCAGTGATGATCTGGTCTCGGCGCTGCTCCTCTGCCTTGGTGACGTAGAGGGCCAGCTCAGCCACCTCGTCGACCAGGAGCACTACCGGCACCGGGCGCAGATGCTTGGGCAGGTCCCAGATGTTGGCAGTGATCTCAGCGTCGGGGATGTCGGCGCTGATGCGCTGCTCGCGCCGAATGATCTCGTAGACGCGGGCCATGTAGCGCACGAGTGCGGCAAGCAGGTCGGCGGCGGTGTCGGGGTTGTCGGCGAGCGCGGTGAACCGGCGGGCCAGTGGGGCCAGTTCCACGCCGTTCTTGCAGTCGATCCCTGCAAGGGCCACGTGCTGAGTCGCCAGGCCGGCCACCAGGTTGCGCAGGTAGACGGACTTCCCGGACTGTGTCGCCCCAACGTTCAGGGCGTGCGGCACCTGGAGGTAGTCCCGGAGGAACACCTCCCCGTCCTCCCGCAGCGCCACCGGGATGCTCATCGGTTCGTCGTCGCAGACGGCGGGCATCTGCACCCGCTTGAGGACGTCGTAGCCGGTCATCCGCAGCTCGATCACAGACGACTTGATCTCACGGGCACT
Organism: Streptomyces sp. NPDC051109; assembly: GCF_044455885.1. Lineage (NCBI taxonomy): Bacteria > Bacillati > Actinomycetota > Actinomycetes > Kitasatosporales > Streptomycetaceae > Streptomyces > Streptomyces sp. NPDC051109. Next base: position 147,148 of record NZ_JBITFF010000005.1, on the reverse strand, counting down.
CACGCCGTGCAGGGCGAACGAGTGCCGGAGGCGGTCCGTGGCGGCGGCCACGTCGTAGGCGTCCTGGCCGGGCCGGAGCTTGAGCCTCAGGACCAGCCCCGTGCGGGTCGGCCGAATCCGTAGGATCCGAGGTGCCCGGGTTTCCGGAATGGGGCGATCGGACCAGCGAGCCAGGGCCAGACGCCACCGCGAGGGCGAGACGGTGAGCCCGCAGGCCTCCATCACCGACCGGTAGCGGACCAGCACCCGCAGGGCCGCGAAGGTGACCCCAAAGGTCAGCCAGTACCAGGCCGGTCGCCGCCACCGCAGAACGAGAGCGATCGTGGCGAGCACCAGCAGCGAGACTGTTAACCAGTCCACGATCAGGCCGCCTTCGGCTTCGACGCGTCCACGGCCAGCGAGGTGACCGCGACGGCGCGGAAGCTGATCCCGTGGCGCTTCTGACCGTTGAACTCGTTCTCCCACGGCCGGGCGACCAGGCCGGTCAGTGCGACCGGGGTGCCCATGACCAGCTCACCCGAGATGCCGGGCGCCGGGACGGTGACCGACAGAACCTCGGCCTCGCCGTAAGCGGCGAAGAGCACGTCCACGCTCATCATCTGGGCACCGGTCTCGGGGTCGGTCGCAATCTCACCGGTACGCCGGTCCTTGATCTTCGCGACCGGGGGCTGAGCCACCATCACCATGGCGGCGGAGGTGTCGACGGGAATCTGACGCATGATGGAACTCCCTTTCAGAGGGGCGGGAGCGGCGGGCTACTTGGCGGTGGGTCGCCGCTCCGTTGCGTTGGCATTAGCCCGGCCATCAGGCCCACGGGCTCTTCGGTTCCCAACTGGTGCGCACCAGTAGGTTGCATCTGGTGCGCACCAGATGTCAAGCGTTGTCGCGCTCGGACCTCTCAACTCGCCTTTCTGCGACGGTTCTAGAGAACCTCAGGCTCCAACGGCCCGGTAGTCAACAGGGGTTAACCCTGTCCGAGTTAACCCCTGCCGACCTGCGTCGATGTGAGGCATGCTGCTTGCACAGCTCAGGAATCGCATGCAGGGCGGTGCACGTGACGAACGGACTTCGAGCGGCTCGGAACGCGCGCGAGTGGTCGCAGGAGCGGCTGGTTCGCGAGATCGAGCGCTACGCACGCCAGCACGTGCTGACTGTCGCCTCACTCGCGAGCCTGCACGTCTACGTCTCGGAGTGGGAGAACGGCAGACGCCAGATCTCCGAGCGGTACGCCAAGATCCTTCGCGCCCTGCTCGGCATCACCGACGACGAACTTCACGGTCGGCGGACCAGTGCGGTCGCGCCGGCGGCGGATGGGTACGACGAGCTCGTGAGCCGTATCGACGCAGCCCGCAGCGTCAGCCTCACCATGGTGAAAACCTTCATGGACCAGACAGAGCTGCTACGAACAGTGGACCGCCAGATGGGTGCGGCGAGTCTGATCGACCAGATGACAGGCCACCTGGCCACGCTTGAAGACGCGCTCACGTTCGCCGTCCTGCCGGAGACGCGGCGTCCGGTCGCCCAGGCTCTTGCCGGTGCCGCAACGCTGGCGGCATGGCAAGCTCTCGACTCAGGTGCAGTGGAACGGGCCTGGAGAAACTACGAGCTAGGCAAGCGGGCGGCGCAGGAGGCCGGCGAGCCCATGTACCTCGCCCACGCCACGGCCGAGCAGGCGTACGTACTTTGCGACGCCGGACGGCCCACCACCGCCGTTGAGCTGGTGCGCGACGCGATCCGAGTGGGTGGCACACACCTGTCCCCCAGGCTCAAGGCGTGGCTGTACGCAGCGGAGGCCGAGATCTGCGCCAAGGCGGGGCTCGCCGACGACTGCCGACGGGCCTTGGACGAAGCTGCCCGGTGGCTCCCCGACGGGGAAGAAGCCCGCGACCCCGACATGCTCAGCATCTTCCTGAACGAGGGGCACTTACGGCGATGGCGAGGCAACGCCTTGGCCCTGCTCGGCGACGATGACGCGGTGGACAGCCTTTACGACGCTCTCGGCGCGCTGGACCCCACGTTCATCCGAGCCGCGGCCGGTTTGCGCTGCGACCTGGCTCAGGCACACCTCGCACGCGGCGAGTACGAGCAGGGCCGCGAGCACCTTCAACAGGCCCGGCTACTGGCGAACCGAACTGGATCCGTACGCCAACGCCGCCGGATCGAGCAGCTCACGCAGCGGCTGTAGGCGACGAGCCGGCAGCACGCGAGGCCAGCACGTGGAGGAGCGCGACCAGCGTCCCAGAGCCCATCAGCTCCCCGCGTGCCATGAGCCCTGGAATGTCGGCGAGCGGCACCCAGGCAACGTGGCCGGCCTCTTCAAGGTCGCTGGGCTCACCGACGAGCTGAGCACCCCGGCCCACGTAGATCTCGTGCGGCGAATCCACCATGCCAACCATGGGCTGATACGTCACCACGTGCTCAAGAGCGTCGGGCCGCCACCCGGTCTCTTCCTCGACCTCACGAAGCGCCGTCGCAGCCGGATCCTCTCCGGGATCCACGATGCCGCCAGGCAGTTCCCAGCCGAAGGTCTCGGGGACGAAGCGATACCGCCACAGCATGAGGACGCGGTCCTGCTCATCCAGAACAGCAGCGATCGCCACGTGGTGCAGCCGTACGACGTGGTGTTCGAAACGCTCGACGCCGGGCGGCTCGACGTCAGCGAGCGTCAACTTCACCCACTGGTTGTCGTAGACGGTCCGCTCACCATGGATCCGCCACGGCTCCAGGTCGGCCGGCGCCTTCACCGACACCGAACGGTCCGGCACGCGATACGAGCTGCGCCCGTGCACCTCGACGACGCCCTCGGCGACCAGCTTGGCCAGCACCTGGCGTAGCTGTGTGCGCCCGATCTCCAGCTCCTCTGAGAGGCTGCGTTCGGAGGGAAGTTTCTCCCCGGGCAGGTACCTCCCCGCCGTGATCCACTCACGGATGGTGCGGTACACCCGCTCCGACTTCGGCCCCATTCCCTCAGCACACCCCTCTGCTCACCGGCTGGATCGCACCAGCCTAGCCATCCAGCACTACCGCTGACTACGTACCGAGCCATGCCCTGCGATGGCGAGCAACGGCGTACACCGCTTCGATCTGCTCAATGGAGAGCTTCCCAGTGAGCGGTCCCAACGCAGCGACCTCGCGTTCTCTATAGACCCTCACGGCGAGCTGCGTGGGCACCACCGGCAGCTCCTTCACGCCGACGAACACCAGGACCGGCTCCACCGGCACCGGGAACGAGCAATGGCCCTCCAGAACAGCGCGAACGCGCTGAGCCTCACTTCGGCTCTTGGCCACGTACGGCCGGGGAGGACCGTGATCCACTTTGACCATGGTGTCCCCAATCCACACCGACTTCCCTTGGTGGTTCTTGGTGTTGATGGTGAACACCCCGCCAGGACCGATCAGGAGGTGGTCGATGTCTCCTCCCCGTGACTGCGGGATGGAGTGCAAGACCTTCCAGCCGAGGGGCGCTAAGCGCTCCAGCTCAGCCCCCACTTTGCGTTCGCCGGCCAGTCCCTTGAACCAGGAGTCCCACTCTGTCTTCCTGCGCAGCAGCCGAGCGAAGATGCGCTCCACAGGTGTCGGGCCCTTGGCCGCGAGCAGACCCCGCAATTCGGCACCGGGGCGGTTCAGCGCGAGGTCATCCGGGGTCGTGAGTACCGGTAGCGCTGACCGCGGGGCACGCTTGGCCTTCGAGGCGGCAGGAGGTGTGCTTGTTGGCGACTGTCCAGGCGGCGGTGCTGGCACGGTCCCTGTGGCGAGGTGCGGTCGGAGTAACCGGAGAGCTTCACGCCGATGCTCTTCGAGCAGGACCGTGACCTTCCCCGAACGGGCGTCAGCCCACGCAACCGCGGTGCCATCGGGCAGGTTCACATACACCCGATCTTGACCGTACTTCTTCCACCGGACGACCTTCAGTTCAGCCACGCCCACCCCCGACCGCATCCCACCCCGAAGGCCATGGGAGCAGCCAAAACCCCATGCCACAAGAGCGCAAAGCCCGATCACGACGCGCCCCGCTCCGAGGCGGGGTAGGGCGTGGGGTGAAAGTTTCCCTACTTCATCAAGGCACCCGCCGCGCACAGCGCGGCGAGCGCGCCCGTCGCCCGGGCCTGCGCTCCTGTCTCCGCCCCGCTCCAGCCCGACCGCCGGCCGCGCGCCAGAAGGCACGGGTTCGATGGTGGGAGACCCGCGGTGCGGCTGACGCATCCGAGCCCGCGAAGAGCCCCTGCCCGCCAAGCGCCAGAGCCGTGCGGAACCACGACGGCACCGAGCACCAGCAGGCGTAGCCCTGACGCAGACCCGAGCGGAACGCGCCGAGCCGCCAAGGCCTGAGCACGAGGCCAAGGTCCGACGCATCCAGCCGCTCAAAGACATGCCTCCGGCGGGGGCGCTCAAGCTCCGGGATGACCGGGGCCAGTCGTGCGACTGCGGGCCGGTTTGTGGTGGGGGTGGGGAGCTGTCATCCCGTCTGCCGTCGACCCAGGCAAGCCATAGCAGACCAGGCTTCTGGCGCCCAGGTCGTTCATCCAGTGGGGTGCTCCACCTGGGCGCCAGAAGCCTGCCCCGCTATCACTCCGTGTGGGTCGACGGCAGACGGGATGACAGCTGAGGTTTCAGGGCTGACCGGTTACCCAACTCCGAGGATGACCGCATCATTCGAAGAAAATGTGCGATGCAGGAAAGAAGCAACTGCCAGTCTCGTTAACGTGGCGCCGCTTTCGCAAAAATAGATCATCTAGGCCAATCCTCCCATCCAGCACCATGAAAATATCAGAACCATCCATGGTGATGAATGGCGAGCTATCTCCGTATTCACCTAGGCCATCTTTGCTAAATCCATTGACACTCACGTAGAGTCCGAGCGCATTACGCCCCTTACGCTCGACTTTCTTAGCGAAGACGTCCAGCTGCTCCCGGGAAACGACAGATTTTAGCCATTTCGCTTCCAGGATATAGTCATCCGTATCGAACGTGAAGGCGCCATCCAGCTGCTCACGCTCAAGAGAATAGGCGGCGCGGGGATAGAAATCGAAGAGCGCAAAGAGCTCGTTCAGGAACGATTCAAACTGTCGCCCACGCTCTTGAGGATCAGGGTCGGACCCAAGGATCAGAAACTTATCTTTGAGCTCAGCAAGAGCACTGCTGGTCGCCCTGCCATGCTCGGCCTCCTCGATTGCCTCTGACAGCTCTCGCTCGAACCGGCTATGCTCATCAGCCGACTGCTTGTGCTGCTGAGTTAGTTCCCGAAGCTCGGCTACTGCACCTTGAGCCCGGGTCAACCACTGACCGTCCTCAAGCTCCTCCAGCTCTCGAAACTTCGTGAGCGAAGATATTTCAACCATAAGGGATACAGTCACATCTTGGTACCGATGCTCGCTTGCAGCCAATCGACCGACAAGAGCAGCCGCAGTATCCCGCTTTTGACTGTTCGCCAGATCCAGCCCCGCCAGGAGTTCCGGGTACTCCCGCAGAGCCACATTGAGGAATCTCGCCAGCGTTTTCTTGTACCAAAAAATCAAAGCGAGGGCGTCCGTGAGCGCCGAGTAAGCAATAGGGCTAATCTTCTTGTCCGACACCAGACCCCCGACGGCGAATTCGAACAGATTACATCTGGTGCACGCGGCGTCCTAGCTCAAAGCGCGCAGAGCGGCGACCGATGAGACGAGTCCCGTTCGTTCCAGGCTTTCAATCAGATCCGCCACAGCCAGTGGCGGCCTTTTGCATCCATCCGAAATTTGCTGAAGAACCGCATAGATCACCTGTGGATTCAGGTCGATCTGCGCTTCCAGAAATGCATCGGGATGGATTGCCTCTACATCCCACGGAGTCAAGGCTCCCTTCGGGAAATCCTTCAGATTGAAGGTGACGATTGCCTGAGCTTTTGCCCGTATCGCCGCTGCTAGGACATGGCGATCATCAGGATCCGGGAGCTCTATCGCGCCAATGAGAGGCTCATAGCCGACGACCATGCAGTCTCGAATAGCCCCCTTCATGGCGCTGCGCGTGCGAACCAAACTCTCGGGGCTCAGGTCGGGCCTGTTCGCTTCGAGACTGCGGAAGGTCTCGTCAAGGATCGCGTCCGTCCATTTAGCTTGCACCAGGCCAGCAGCAGCAACCCGGATGAGCACGTCACGCAGGACACTCGGATAAAGCACGTTGGCGTCATAGATGGCGACAAATGCCATTGACTACATCAGTCCCATCTCCTGGCCGAGCTCGGTAAGCTCATCGGCGGCAGCGCGACGCCTGCGGTCATCCTGCTGCTTGTATTCCATGAGCGATGAGGCCGTGATCCTGCGGTGGGTTCCGACGCTTCGATATTCGATCTCGCCAGCGTTCAGGAGCCCGATGAGGAAAGGCCGGGAAACGTTGAGCATGTCCGCGGCCTGCTGGGTGGTGAGTTCCGCATCCGCTGGAACGACGGAGACCCCACGACCTGCCCCCAGGTGCGCCAAGAGGCCGGCCAAGAGCTCGACTGCCTCGCGGGGCAGGGTCAGCTGCTCGGGTTCGCCATCCTCAACAGTGACTGTGATCTCACGCCTGTCCTTGTGTGCCTCCAGGTAGCCGCGAACCCGCTGCAGGGCCCGGTTCGTGGACGCGGCTTGCTCGGGGGGGATCGTCACTGGCCTGATGTCTGTCTTGGTCATCTCACACCCCTCGCTGCTCAGGTAGACAGTGCGCCTACGGTAGTCAGTACAGTATCCGAAGCAGTCGAAATAAGTGCAACATCTCGATGACGCCATCCAGTGGCTGAAAACTGCCCTACAGCTACCTTGAGCAGGCATTTCACTGGTTTTTCGCACCTAGCGTCGATCGTTCAACGCCACGCGAACCAGCCCCACCGGCATCTTAGGGATGCATGCCCCCCTCATGACCCTCACAGCCCAAAACTGGTGATCCAGGGGTGACCGCTACACAGTCCGCGCTCCCGGTCGCGAGACCATCCCAGGGCCCCCAGACGCGAGCCGAGTGCGGATCGCGCCAGCTCGGGCCATCTGCCAGCCGCCAAGCTGGCGCGGAACGAGTCGATCTTGGGTGCTGAGCTGAAGTGCGGCCCATTTGTGGACTAGGGAGGCGTCACTAGACGGGTCTGCGCTCCTGACCTGGGGCAACCCGTCGGACGCACGGGGCCTCCGGAGCCGTGTGCGCAGGTTCGAATCCTGCCGGGGGCACTCCAGCCAGACCAGCGTGATCAACCCGCTGACCTGCTGAAGTGCCAAGCATGAAGGCCCGAACTCAGTCCAGCTGAGTCCGGGCCTTTGTCGTTGGGCGGCGCTGGTCGCGAGTGAGTGGCGAGTGAGGATCCGCAGGCGCCATCGCGCTGCTTGGCCGGCTCGAAGGAGAGCCGGTAGTGGACGCCCCGCAGCACCCCGGCCGTACGTCCTCCTGGGCAGCAGCTGCCCGGAGTTCGGAGTCCGGGAGGCCGGTGGCCACGCGGACGCCCTGCGGGTTGCAGGTCTTCCCGTGCGCACGCCGCTTCCTCCAGCGAAGTGGTTCACTCGTCCTCGCGCCGACCTCCGAATCCGCACGTCCCGTTCGGGAGCCGGCCCCTTCTTGAGCTGCCGCCGGCGATAGAACGTCGCGACGAGATTGGCTCCGTGCGGACATCCGCCTGCACACCGGAGACGGGCTTTGGGGCCGTTGGAGTTCCGGCGGCCCCGGGGAGCGGCGGCCGGTTCGTCGGCCTGAGGCGCGGTCGGGCCGGCGTTCACCGCGAGGTCCGGCCACAGCCGGGTGGCGGCCTCATCGGCCCCGGCCGCCTTGGTCGGTCGCCGGGGGCCCCGTACGGCGATCCCGCCCGCCTTGCGGATCGCGACCGGCTCGGCGGCCAGCACCCGTATTACCAGTTCGGCCCGCCAAGCGGCCGCCGCGTGGCCGTGCCGCCCTCGACCTCCCAGCCGGACGGCAGCGGCGTGGTGGCGGTGAACGGCTCCGGTTCCAGCCGGGGGCCGGGTGCGGCGTTCCCATCGCGGAGCGCACGGGCGACCTCGTACGGAAGCTCCACCAGGTCGAGACCTGCGGGGACCAGCAGTCCGTGCCCGGCCAGCCAGTCGGTGCCCTCGTCACCGCTGCCGCCGGGCCCGGAAGGCGCCCGTCGTCCGGGCCCGCGTACTGCTCCCCGTATCGGCCGACGAAGCACTCGGCTCCAGGGGGGTGCGAGTGGGGGTTGAGGGGGGTGTGGGATGGTCCGGCCGCTCATCGGTGTCTTTCTGGGAGGCAGGATGGTTACGGGGACCGGGCTCGTCGAGCGGGCCGGGAGGTTGCGCGAGTTGGGGCGGCGGCGGGCTGCCGATGCGGAGGAGCAGCGGCGGCTGACGCCCGATGTGGTGGCGCTGATGCTGGAGAGCGGGTTCGCCCGGCATTTCGTGCCCGTCGGGTTCGGTGGGGTGGAGGGCGGCTTCAGTGAGTTCGCCCGGGCCGTTGCCACCGTCGCCGAGGGGTGTGCGGCCACGGCGTGGTGTGCTTCCGTCGCGGCCAGTCTGGCTCGGGTGGCCGCCTGCCTGCCGGAGGAGGGGCGGGCTGACCTGTGGGGCGGCGGGGCCGACGTCTTCGTCGTCGGGTCGCTTTCGCCGCTCGGGAAGGCCGTGCCGGCCCCGGGCGGGTGGCGGGTGTCCGGGAGCTGGGCCTACGTCAGCGGCGTCGACTATTCCGACTGGGTCGTGGTGTGTGCCGTCCTGGCCGGGGGCGGCGGGGCGCGGCTGTTCGCGTTGCCCCGGGGTGCCTACGCGGTCAAGGACACCTGGACCGGGTCCGGTATGCGGGGGACCGGGAGCAACACGGTCATCGTCGACGACGTGTTCGTTCCCGAGTCGCGCAGTGCGGACCGGCAGCGGCTCTCCGACGGCCGCACCGCGCCGATCCAGGCCGTGAACGGGCTGTCGTGTGCGCCCGCGGCCCTCGGGGCCGCCCGCGGCGCGCTCGCGCTGTGGACCGGGGAGACGGCGCGGCGGCTCGCGCGCGGCGGCGGGCGGGTGGGGGGTCCCGGGCCCTCCCTCAGTACGTACGAAGCCGTCCTGACCCGCAGCTCCGGCGAGATCGATGCCGCGATGCTGCTGCTGGAGCGGGCCGCGTCCGTCGCCGACCGGGGCGCCCGTACCTCCGCAGAGGAGATCGCCCGCAACGTGCGCGACTACGCGCTGTCCACCGAGCTCCTGGTGAACGCCGTCAACCGGATGTTCGCCGCGTCCGGTACTTCCGGGCAGAGCACCGGGAGTCCGTTGGAGCGGGCGTGGCGGGACGTCAATTCCATTGCCACGCACATCGCCCTGACCTTCGATCCGGCCGCCGTTCTCTACGCGTCCCGACCCTTTGCCCTGGAGGCAGCATGACCGACGTCCCCACCCGACACCTGGGCCAGCTGGCGGTTTCCGCGCAGGGCCTGGGCTGCATGGGCATGAGCCACGGCTACGGCGCCACCGACGACACGGAGTCGGTCGCGACCCTGCACCGCGCCCTCGACCTCGGGGTGACCCTGCTGGACACCGCCGACTTCTACGGCAGCGGGCACAACGAGGAGCTGATCGGACGGGCCGTCGCCGGGCGCCGCGACCGGGTCGTGCTGGCCACGAAGTTCGGCTTCGCCAACCGGCTCGGCGAGCCCACCCTCGTACGGGGCGACGCCGCGTACGTACGGCAGGCCTGCGAGGCGTCGCTGCGCCGGCTCGGTGTCGACCACATCGACCTCTCTACCAGCACCGGGTCGATCCCGAGGTCCCGATCGAGGAGACCGTCGGCGCCATGGCGGAGCTGGTGCGGGCCGGGAAGGTGCGCCACCTCGGCCTGTCCGAGGCCGGTGCGCGGACCATCCGGCGGGCGCACGCGGTGCACCCGATCGCCGCGCTGCAGAGCGAGTGGTCGCTGTGGTCCCGGGACCTGGAGGCGGAGATCCTCCCGGTCTGCCGCGAGCTCGGCGTCGGGGTGGTCCCGTACGCCCCGCTCGGGCGCGGGTTCCTGACCGGCCGGTACGGCTCGGTGGAGAAGCTCGCGCAGACCGACGTACGGCGCGGGCACCCGCGCTTCGCCGACGGCAACCGCGAGCGGAACCTGGCGATCGTCGCGAAGCTGGAGGAGCTCGCGGCGGCGAAGGGGGTCACGGCCGGCCAGCTCGCGCTCGCCTGGGTGCAGCACCGGGGCGAGGACGTGGTGCCGATCCCGGGGACCCGGCGCCAGCGCTACCTGGAGGAGAACCTCGCGGCCCTGGCCGTCGAGCTCTCCCCCGCGGACCTCGCCGCGATCGAGGCCGCGGCGCCGCCCGAGGAGATCGCGGGCACCCGTTACGACCCGACCGGGCTCACCTTCGTCAACGGCTGAGCCCGCGGTGTGGGTTCCAACCCGCTCCGCCCGTCCCGCCCGCTCCGCCCGTCCCGCCCGTCCCGCCCGTGTCCCCCTCCGCCCGCCTGCTCCTCAGCAGGCGGGCGGACGCATATGAGAACTTCATGTCCGCCCGTGCACTCGTCACTGGTCGCCCGCTCAAGGCGGCTGCGATGCTGAGTCCATGGAATTCGGAGTTCTCGGACCGCTCGAAGCCCGTATGCACGGCATGTCCATCGCACCGACCGCCGGAAAACCACGCCAGATCCTCGCGCTGCTCGCCATCCGCGCGGGGCGTGTCGTACAAGTGGAAACGCTGATGGCCGAATTGTGGGGCGACGCAATTCCCCGCAGTGCCGCCACCACGCTCCAGACCTACATCCTCCAATTACGCCGGAAACTCACGCAGGCCGGAATTCAGCAGCAGTCCGGCCGGAGTGCCAAGGACGTACTGGCGACCTGTTACGGGGGCTACCGGCTCGCCCCGGAGGAGTTCTCCCTCGACCTGCTGGCGTTCCAGCAGCTGGTGCGCGCCGGCGGCCGGACGATGGCCGAGAACGACCCCGGGAGGGCCTCCGAGCAGCTCGGCCGCGCCCTGGACCTGTGGCGCGGCCCGGCCCTCACCGACGTCCCGATCGGTGAGGTCCTCAGCACGGAGGTCATCGGCATGCAGGAGGAGCGCGACTGGGCGCTGGAGATGCGCCTCGAAGCCGACCTCATCCTCGGCCGGCACGCGGAGATCATCGGCGAGCTCCGCATGCTCGTGAGCCGGCAGCCCCTGCACGAGACCCTGTCCGCCCAGCTGATGACCGCCCTGTACCGGGCCGGGCACCCCTGGCGTGCGCTCGACGCCTTCCAGGCTCTGCGCCACGCGCTCATCAACGAGCTGGGGGTCGAACCGTCGCCCCGGATCCAGCGGCTGCACCAGGCCATCCTGTCCAACGACACCGGCCTGCAGGCCCCTTCCTCCACCCTGCATGCACTCTCCACCTAGCAGGCGCCGCCCCCCACGAGGCGATACGGCCGCGCCGTACGAACGACGACGACGAAGCTCCTGGCGGACACCGTGTCCGCCAGGAGCTTCGTCGTCGCGTCAGTACTGGACGGCCAGTCGGCGGTCCGGCTCCCAGCGGCCGAACTCGCCCTGCTGGTAGAGGGCGGCAGCGCCCGGGAAGGTCTCGCTCTCGTCGATCCGCCCGATGAGCAGCAGGTGGTCGCCCGCCTCCACCGTCTCCACGAGCGTGCAGCCCGCGTAGGCCACCGCGTCGTCGGTGAGTACGGGAACCCCCGCCAGCCCGCCGCGCCAGGCCACCGCGTCGAACTTGCGCACCGACTTCCCGGCGAAGGTCCGGGCGGCGTCCCGGCCCCGGTGGGCCACGAAGTTCATCGCGAACACCCCGGAGGCGAGGATCGCGGGCAGGGTCCTGGACCCCTTGCCCACGCACACCAGGAGCAGGGGCGGCGCCGCCGAGACGGCGGAGAACGCGTTGCAGGTGAAGCCGGTCGGTGCGCCGCCCTCGCCGAGTGCGGTGACGATCGCGACAGGCGTCGGAAAGGAACCGAAAACCTTACGGAAGGTATCCGTGTCCAGCATGATGGCCACTCCGTCGAGTCAGTTACGGGACTTCCCCGCTGCATGCGCCGCACTATCGGGCAAGTGGCTTGAAACCGTCTGGACGGGAACTCGGCCGGAACACCAGCGTCCCTTGAGTCACCGAGTCACCGAGCCACCGAGCCACCGAGCCACCGAGTCACCGAGCCCCCGAGTCGCCAACCGCCAAGCCACCAGCCCCGCGAAGCCCCGCACCGCTACGCGGGCTCGTCCACGGACGTCACCAGTCCGGCGGCCGCCAGATAGCCGACGATGTCCTCGGTCACCTGCGGCGGCAGCGGCAGGGCGGCCGAGACCGCGGTCAGCGTGGTCGGCCACGCGAGGGTCATCGCCACCCACGCCGCCTCCTGCCGGTGCAGGACGACGCGGTGGGGGGAGCGCTCGGACTCCAGGACGCATCCGGTGCCCGACTCCGGCACGGTGAAGGCCACGTGCCGGGGCAGGCACACGCGGCGCTCGCCGGCAGGCCGGATCAGGACGAACGAAGCCGCCGACGACAGCGGGACCACGGACAGCAGCGGCCCTTTCAGGTCGTCCACGCCGAGCGTGCGCACCACGAGGTGCGACAGCTTGCTGAGCGCCGGCAGGGTGAACGGGCACTGGTCCTCGGGCTCGCTCAGGGCGTTGGCCAGCAGGACCGGCCCGAGCTCCATCCTCCGCAGTACCTCGCGCACCGCCGGGCTGGGCCGGTCCAGCCGGTCCTGGCCCCAGCGGCTGGTGAGCAGGAGCACGTCGCCGCCGGTCCCCTGATCGACGATCACGTCCTCGGACAGCGACCAGAGATGGAAGGTCTGGGCACCCCCGGTCGAATACCGCATGTTGCACCTCTCTTGCCCGGGCGGAGGGTTTCACGAGTATGGCCGCGCGCCCGAGCCTCACGACAGGTCGTGCGCCATACGGCCACCATGAATTCCTCACGCCGCCCCTGAGCACCCCTCACACAGGCCTGTACGGGACGTTTCGAAGCGCCGCGATCAGGAGCGGGCCGGCTTCGGCGCCTCTCCCCCGCTCCGGCCGAAGGCAGCGGTCATCAGCATCGCGGCGAGGGCGAAGGCGCCGGCCACGGCCATCGCCAGGCGCGGTCCGTCGGAGTCGATGATCAGGCCGCCGATGAACGAGCCCACGCCGATGGCCCCGTTGAAGGCGGCGACGTACAGCGACGAGGCGGCCTCGCTCTCCTCCGGGACGAGCCGCATGACCCAGGTCTGCAGGGCGACGGGGAGGGCCGCGTAGAGCACGCCCCAGCACACCAGCATCGTGATGACGAGCGGGCCGCTCGCTCCGCCCGCGTACATCACCCCCATGACGACGGCCAGCAGCCCGGTGCAGCCGATGATGCTCGCCCGCAGGGCCCGGCCGACGACGGCGCCCGCGGCGAAGTTCCCCGCCAGTCCCGCCGCGCCGAAGACCAGCAGCAGGGCGCCGACGAGGGAGGGCCGGACGCCGGTCACCTCCTGCAGGAACGGGGCCACGTACGTGAAGGCGAGGAAGTGGCCGCTCATGATCAGTGCGGTGACGCCGACCGCGACGCGCAGCGCGCGGTGGCGCAGTACGTGCACGAGTGCGGCCAGGCTGCCGGTGCCCTTGGCGGGCAGGGCGGGCATGAACAGCAGGCTCGCCGCCAGGACGAGGAAGCCGAGGAAGCCGACGCAGACGAAGGCCGCGTGCCAGCCGGCGGACTGGCCGACGGCGGTGCCGAGCGGGGTGCCCGCGACGGAGGCGAGGGAGATGCCGCCGAGGACCACCGAGGTCGCGCGGACGGCGTGCCGCTCGGGGACCAGCCGTACGGCGATCGACACGGCGATGGACCAGAACACCCCGTGCGCCAGGGCCACGATGAGGCGGGCGGTCAGGAGCAGCGCGTAGCCGGAGACGGCGGCTGCCATGAAGTTGCCGGCGACGTAGAGGACCATCAGGGCGACGAGCAGCCACTTGCGGTCCACGCGGCCGGTCAGTGCGGTCAGGGGGGCGGCGGTCACCGCGGCGAGCACCGCGAAGCCGGTGACGAGGAAGCCCGCGGAGCCGAGGGAGACCTTCGTGCCCTCGGCGATGGACGGGAGCAGGCCGATGGGCAGGGTCTCCGTGGTGACGAACGAGAAGACGCCGAGGGCCAGTCCGACCACGGCCAGCCAGGACCGCCAGGGCGAGGCCGGGGGCGCGGCCGCGGGGGCCGGGACTTCCGTCACCGGGGGCGTCGTGCTGCTCTGACTGGTCACGCTGGTGGACATGGTTGCTCCCGGGTCGAGGAATGTGCGCGAAGCGAGAAATGGCGCCAGGTGACGCTCGGATTCGAAAAGGCGGAAAAGCCCGCCGATGAATTTTCCCGCGCCCACGCCTGCGGAGGAAGTGCCTCCGGCTCCTGGTGGTGGGACCAACCGGATAAGTACGCCCCGGCAATTGGGCCGTGACTCGGGTAGCTTTCCTGGCGTCTTTCCCAGCATCCCTCTTCCGAAGGAGCAGCATCGTGTCGACGGACAGAATGCGAACCCGGGTGACCCGCCTCGACACGCTGACCGGGTTGCGCTTTCCCGCCGCCTTCGTGGTGTTCCTCTACCACGCGGCACTCCTGGGCTTCCTGGGCGTCCCCTGGCTGAGCAGCAGCTCGGCCGTCACGACGTACTACGACGCCGTGGCCCACGCCGGCGCCCTCGGCGTCACGTTCTTCTTCGTGCTCAGCGGCTTCGTACTGACCTGGTCGGCCCGCGACACCGATATCGCGCCGCGCTTCTGGCGGCGCCGCTTCCTCAAGATCGTCCCGAACTACGTGATCGTCTGGGCGCTGGCCATGCTGGTGTTCGCGGCGCCCCTCACGGACATGACGATCGGCCTGCTCAACCTGTTCATGGTCCAGGTCTGGTACCCGGACTTCGCGATCAACTTCGGTGTGAACCCGGCTGGTTGGTCCCTGGGCGTCGAGGCGGTCTTCTACCTCCTCTTCCCCGTCCTGCTCCACTGGGCCAAGAAGATCCCGGCCCGCCGGCTGAACCTCTGGGTCGCGGGCATGGTCGCCGGCATCATCGCGACGCCGCTGCTCTCCACGCTGCTGGTGCCGGCCGGGGCGATGATGCCCACCGAGCCCGACACCTCGATCAACCAGTACTTCTTCTCCTACATCCTGCCGCTGCCCCGGGTACTGGACTTCGTCCTCGGCATCCTCGTGGCGCGCTCCGTGATGGCGGGACGCTGGCGCAACATCGGCATGGTCCGGTCCGGCCTCCTGCTGGCCGCCGGTTTCGCCCTGGGCTACTTCGTTCCGCCCATCTACGCGACGCGCGCGGTCTGCGTCGTCCCCGCCGCCCTCCTCATCGCGGCCGGCGCCATCGCGGACGACGAGGGCAGGTTCACCCTCTTCCGCAATCGCGTGATGGTCTGGCTCGGCGACATCTCGTTCGCCTTCTACCTGGTGCACTACACGGTGATGGTCGCGGTGTGGAAGCTGCTCGGCGGCCACTCGTACTCGAACCCCGCGGCCGTCGGGCTGATGGCACTGGCCATGGGCGTCGCCGTCCTGGCCTCGTGGGCGCTGTACACCCTGGTCGAGCGGCCGATCACGCGGCGCTGGTCGAACCCGAGGAAGAAGCTCGTGGCGGCCCCCCTCCCCGCCGCCGAGCCCCGGCCCCTCGCGGTCCGCGGGGCGGGCGAGAAGGTCGCGTCCTCCCCCACCGCGTGACCGAAGGCCCGTGGGAAACGGGACCGCCTGCCTCCTCCGGCTCCGGCCGGAGGAGGCAGGCGGTCCCCGTCGTGCGTCACTGGTCATGCGTCACAGGTGGAACAGGCCGTACGGCACGGGCCGTACGGCCGAGGCCCGACCTCAGAGGCCGGCCGCGGCGCGCAGGCCCGCGGGCGTGGAGGCGAGGCCGAAGAGCGCGCCGCCGGGGTCCAGGGCAGCCGACTCCTTGAGCCCGCCGAGATGGACCGGTACGAAACCGGCGTCGTGCACCAGGGTCTCCGTGACCGCCCGGGCCGCGGGGTCGTCGGAGGCGGTGCCCATGCCCCAGAAGTGCCGCTGCCCGGTGCCGCGCGACCACAGCAGCTCGTCCGGGAAGTGGCAGAACGCGCGGGCGAGCGGGCTGTCGGGCAGCCGCTCGGCGCTCCGGCTCCCCCGGGTGACGCCCGGCCCGAGCACCGAGACGAACAGTCCGCCCTCCGAGACGCCGATCGGGCTGGTGGCGTCGATCACGGTCTTACCGGCCAGCGGGCCAGCCAGCCGGTCCAGGAGGCCGTCGAGGGCCGGGTGCGGGACGGACAGCAGGACGACCTCGCTCGCCTCGACCGCGTCCGCGTACGTCGCGGCGCGCGCCCCCTCGCCCAGCGGTTCGGCGAAGGACGCGATCCGGCCCGGGTCCCGGGAGCCGAACGCCACGCGGTGCCCGGCCGCCACCCAGTGCCGGCCGAGCGGGCGGCCGATGTTGCCCGCGCCCAGGACGGCGATGGCCAGGGGGGTCGTCGTGCCCGCCGGTGCCGATCCGGTCATCTGAAACTCCTCGCTCTCCAAACGGACGTCGGCCGCCGGTCACGGTGACCGGCGGC
Organism: Streptomyces sp. NPDC051109; assembly: GCF_044455885.1. Taxonomy (NCBI): domain Bacteria; kingdom Bacillati; phylum Actinomycetota; class Actinomycetes; order Kitasatosporales; family Streptomycetaceae; genus Streptomyces; species Streptomyces sp. NPDC051109. The sequence continues at coordinate 130,698 of NZ_JBITFF010000005.1, read as the reverse complement.
CGACCCAGGGGGTTCGTTCGCTCGTGCAGGGGCCAGGCGGTTCGTCAGTACGCGGTGATGTCCGGCCAGACCAGCGCGGTCGAGCCCCAGGTCACGCCACCGCCGAAGGCGCTCATCAGCACGCGGTCGCCCGGTGTGACCTGGCCCCCGGCGACGGCGTCGGAGAGGGCCAGCGGGATGGAGGCGGCCGAGGTGTTGCCGACCCGGTCGAGGTTGACGACCGTCCGCTCCCGCGCCATGCCGAGCTGGTCGGCCACGGCGTGCAGGATCCGTACGTTCGCCTGGTGGCCCACGAACCAGTCCACGGAATCCGCCGCCCATCCGGCGCGGTCGAGCATGGCCTGGGAGGAGGCCGCCATACGGGTCACGGCGTGCCGGAAGACCGACTTGCCCTGCATGCTGAAGTAGGCGTCGGCGGGGTCGGGTTCGGGCCCGTCGGCCGGGGCCGAGCGCTGCCGCGAACCCCCGCCCGGGACGATGATCAGGTCCTTCAGCGAGCCGTCGCTGCCCAGGTCGTACCCCAGCAGCGCACCCGGTTCGGCGGGATCGCCGGCCCGCAGCACCACCGCTCCGGCGCCGTCGCCGAAGATGACCGACGTGGTGCGGTCCTGCGGGTTGAGGATCGTCGAGTACGTCTCCGCGCCGATGACCAGGACGCGCTCCGCGATGCCGGCGGCGATGGCGCCCGCGGCGGAGGCGAGCCCGTAGACGAAGCCGCTGCACACCGCGGCCACGTCGTACGCGGGCACGCCCTCCAGGCCCAGCCGGGAGGCGACTTCGGGCGCCGTCGCCGGGCACGGGTGGTCCGGAGTGGTCGTGGCGAGCACCACGAGGTCGGCGTCCCCGGAGCCGGCCGACTTCAGCGCCCGCTCGCCCGCCGCCACCGCCAGGTCGCCGGTGGCGGTCCCCGGGTCGGCCCAGTGCCGCCGGGTGATCCCCGTACGGGTGCGGATCCACTCGTCCGAGGTGTCCATGGTCCGGGACAGCTCCTCGTTGGTCACGACGCGGGGCGGGACGAACGTGCCGAGCCCGGCGAGGACCGCCGTCCGGCCGCGGCCCAGCGCGTCGACGGCATCTACGGCATCAGTCGCAAGAGTCAAGGGAGGCCTCCATAGTCGCCGGTGCGGGACGCCGCTCCCGGGCACGGTGGAACGGGCCGCTCTCCGCGCGGGGGCAGGCCACCCGACGATTCTCCGGCGGCGGCCGGAACCCATCCAGACCGTGCCGCCGGTGGTGGTGGGACCACCCCCCTCGCCGCGGGACCCCTGTGACGGGGACTACGACTACGACCAGGCCGACCCGGGCCCGGCGGCGCCGGGCGGGAGGTACACCAGGAGGCGGGTGCCGGCGGCCGCGTCCAGGTCCATGGTGAAGAGCACGAAGGAGACGCGGCCCTCGGTGGGGTGGTCCACCTCCACGGTCGCCGGTACGAACTCCTCGACCTCGTGGCGCTCCCACAGCTCGGCGAACCGCGGGTCCCCCTCGGCCAGTTCGTCGGCGATCTCCTCGTACCGCGCGTCGTCGGCCCCGTACGAGGACTGCAGGCGGAACCGGGCGGCCATCCGGCGGGCCAGCTGCGGCCGGTTGAGATACCGCTCGCCGTGGGACCCGTTGAACAGGCTGGTCAGGAAGTTGTCGTTGCCGTCGAGGCCCAGGCGCAGCACCTCGGCGGCCGCTTCGTTGGCCGCGAGGATCTCCCAGTACCGGTCGATGACGCAGGAGGGCCCCAACAGCTGTGTGTCGACCATCCGTCGGAAGAGTCCGGAGTCGGGGAGGTCCGGCGCCGAGAGCGGCAGCGGGGGGTTGGCGTCCGCGAGCCGGTACAGGTGCACCCGCTCGGGTTCGCTGAAGCGCAGGGCGCGGCTGATCGCGTCGAGTATCCCGTCCGAGACCTTGATGGGGCGGCCCTGTTCCAGCCACGCGTACCACGATGCGCTCACCCCGGCCAGGACCGCGACCTCCTCGCGGCGGAGCCCGACCCGGGCGCGCCGGGCGGCCGTCGCCAGTCCGACGTCCTCGGGGGAGAGGGCCGCCCGGCGGCTCCGCAGGAAGTGCGCGAGCTCGGTGCGCTTCTTCTTCGTACGGTCGTTGCGGCCGGTGCGGTCGTCGTGGCGGTCGTTGCGGTCGGTCCCTAACGGCATGGCGTCCATACCGCCCGAAGGTAGGTCACACCCCCACGCGGTGTCAGCGGTGGGAATCACACGGTGCGGGTTTCGACCGCCCCCAGGATGCGCCCCAACTCGGCGAAGAACAGGTCCTTGTGCTCCCGGTTGAAGAAGTGGCCCCCGGGGAGGGTGCGGAACGAGAACGGCCCGCCCGCGTGCACGCGCCACGCCTCGGCGTCCGCCGCGGGCACCAGCGGATCACCGCTGCCCAGCAGTACGTGGACCGGGCAGGGCAGCGGCCGGTGGCCGGCCTCGGGATGCCGGTAGGTACCGCATACGCGCAGGTCATCGCGGAGCCGTTGGACGACGGTTCCCATGCGGACGGGGTTCTCCCGCAGCAGCCGACCGGCTCCACCCAGACCCAGCAACAGCTCAAGGGAGGCTCGATCCGATAGCCCTACGGTCAGGTCGGGCGCAGCCTGGACATGCGGCGCGCGGTGGGCCCCGGCCACGAAGCAGGCGGGCGGGCGCCGTCCCGCGGCGATGTGCCGCTGCGCCACGCCGTAGGAGACCAGCGCTCCCATGCTGTGTCCGTAGAAGGCGTAGGGCTCGTCGAGGAAGGGGGTCAGCTGACTTGTCACCTCGCGTACGAGGTCGTCCATCGTGCTGACGGCACCGGGGACGCCGGCCGCGGGCGCCGACCTGGGGGGCATGGACACCGGCACCACCTCCACGCCGCGGCCGAGCCATTGCCCCCAGCCCGAGAAGGACCAGGCGCTGCCGCCCGCGTGATGGAAGCAGAACAGGCGCAGCCGGGTCGGTGCACTCCTCGCCGGGATGCTCTTCGCCGTACCCGCCGCCCTGGAAACCGGGATGTTCGCCGCTGTGTGGAACATGCCGCCAGTGTGGCGGGGGATTCCGGCGGGAGGGAGTGTCTGTCGAACGGGGTGGTGCCACCACCATCGGTGGGCCTGCCGGTCGGGCGCACCGCACCGAAATTTTCTTCAGTCGGAAAGAGAAAGAGGTCGAGGAATGCAGACGACTGCATCCCCTCCGGTATCCGGACTTTTACGGCGGACACGGCTGCGGCATTTCCTGCGGGCCCGCAGGGAGCAGATCACGCCGGAGGAAGTCGGTCTGGTGAACGTGGAGCGCAGACGTACGCCGGGGCTGCGGCGCGAGGAGGTCGCGGCTCTCGCCGGGGTCGGGGTGTCCTGGTACACCTGGCTCGAACAGGGCCGGGACATCAACGTCTCCGAAGGCATCGTGAACGCGGTTAGCAATGCGCTGCGGCTCGGGGACGTGGAGCGCACCTACTTCTACCGGCTGGCCGGCCACAATCCGCCGCAGCCCACGGCGGGCCGCCGCTGGGACGGCGAGTACGCGCGGATGAACGCGCTCGTCGAGGGGTGGTCGCGCAATCCGGCGTACATCACCGACCGGTACGGGCGGATCGAACTGGCCAGTCGTTCGGCCCGATCCCTGTTCCGCATCGACGCGCGCGGTGACAACTGCGTGCTGAAGTTCTTCACCGAGCCGTCGACGCGGGAGAAGTACCCCGAGGCGGACGAGGTGGGGCGCGGTCTGGTCGCCCAGTTCCGGGCGCAGTCCGCCCGTTTCCCCGAGGACCGGGAATTCGGCCGGATCGCCGAGCGGCTGAGCGAGCGCAGCCCGCGCTTCGCCACGCTGTGGGACAGCCACGAGGTGGTCGGCCCGAACCAGAGCCGTCGCAAGATCGCGCTCCCGCAGGCCGGGGTGCGGGTCTTCGACCGCGTGGTGATGAGCGTGCCGGAGAGCCCCGAGTCCCTGCTGACCCTGTACATCGCCCGGCCCGGGGCGGAATCGGCCGCGCGGCCGCGCGAATTCGTCGGCCGCCATGCCGAGGCCGCCTGATTCCCGTGCCGGTGGTGTTCGCACCACCATGATCAGGAGACACTTCCTCCGCCCGGTCCCGGATCCCATGATGAATCCGTGGGACGCGGAGGAAATTCGATCCGCTGAATTCACCAGCTCCGATCCCGCAACGCGAAAGTCGGCGTTCCCAGTGATTCACGGAGGATTCTCATGGATGTTTCGATCGTCAGCCGGGTGGTCACGGTCCTGGGCGAGCTGGACGTGTCGACGGCGGATGTTACGCCGGACACCACGTTCGAGGCGATGGAGATCGACTCGCTGCTGCTGGAGGAACTGGCCCTGCGACTGCAGAAGACGTTCGGCGTCGAGATCGAGATGGGTGAACTCGTCCCCGAGCAGACCGTCGCGGAGGCGGCCGCGGTGATCGCGGCCAAGGGCGTGACCGTCGCCTGACGCGATCCCCCCACCACCACACGGATTTCCGCACCCGCGTATCCACGTATTGCGTATTCACGTATTCGCGCATTCATCGAAAGGGCACACCCATGTCTTCCACCCTGCTCGTCCTCAATGAAGTCGCCGTGGCCCCCGGCCGACTGGACCAGGTCCTCGCCGAGTGGAGCCGGCTGCACCAGAAGGAGCCGGTTGCCGGCCGCGCGCTGTACGTCAGCGTGGACGACGGCAACGTCCTGGAGATCACGCCGGTCGAGGAGCTCTCCGAGCTCGACGGCCTGAACGCGGGCTGGAAGCAGCTCTGGGAGGCCGTGTCGGGCGACCTCGTCACGGACTTCCGGCGCCACCTCCTGGAGTTCGTCGAGGCGCCCAAGGACACCGCCGACCCGGTGCCGCAGACCCCCTACGTGCAGCTGCGCTACATCGAGGTGAAGCCCCGCGAGTACGCCGCGTACCGCGAGTGGCGCGAGAACACCATCTTCGACGTCGTCCGGCGCGCGGACGAGGTGAAGACGTTCCTGGCGTACCACTCGCTGATCAGCTCGCAGCCTGGCGTGATGTTCGTGTCCGGCTTCGAGGCCGAGCCGGCCGAGTACCAGGCGGTGTTCACGTCGCCGGAGTACCAGGAGATCGTCCGCCAGGCGGGCGACCGCTACATCGTGGGCGGCGAGGGCGGCCTCTACACCCGCGTCTACCAGCGCGCCGATGTCTGAGATCGGCACGACGAGCGGTGCGACCACCGGTACGGCCACCGGCACGGCGACCGGCACGGCGACCGGTACGGCGACCCGCCTCGCGGCCGGTCCCGCGACCCCGAACCGCAAGGAGACGTACGAACTCGCGCTCACGACCCAGGGTCCGCTGTACCCGCCGAGCGAGGTCATGGACGGCGACGGCAACTTCGTGGTGGTGGGCATGGTCAACCGGCCCGCCACCGCCGGCGGGGCCGCGCCCGAGTGGGGGGCGGCCCTGGTCTCACCGGCCAGCCCAGTTCCCGAGTTCGGCCGCCTCGCCCCCTACACGGTGGTGCGCGAACTGGACACCGACCCCGGCGGGGCGGACCGGGACCTCGTGCTCCACACCCTGCCGCTGCCCCTGCCGTGCAACAACTACCCCATGGTGTTCGCGCCGGAGCAGCTGCCGGACGCCGGCCGGGTCGAGCGCCCGAGCCACGCCTTCCACCAGGTGCCGATCCCGGACCTGCGGGCGGAGGACGGGCCCAAGGTCGTCGAGCCGGTGACCTTCGGCCGGTGGATGGAGGCGAGCGGGACCCTGGAGGTCGCCGTCACCCCGGACGGCCGGTCCGGAACCTTCGACTTCGACTTCTCCCGTCTCGTACCGAACAGCGTCTACACGGTGATGTCGCTGCGCGCCCGCGACCTGGATCCGGCGGGCCCGACCCGGCCGGGACCGCTCGGAGTGCCGAACGTGTTCGTCACGGACGCGGAGGGCTCCGGCCGCTACCACGCCACGATGCCGGACCCGTTCCCGGACCCGGATCGGCCCGGTGCCAACCGGATCATCAACGTCGTCGTGCTGTGGATGAGCTACCAGCGCAGCTACGGCGGCGCCATCGGGGAGTTCGGCCTCGGCGGGGACATCCACGCCCACCTCAAACTGCGCGGCCCGTCCTTCCAGGACCTGCGCACCACACCCTGAGAGGTCCCCTCCCATGCCGATCATCTCCGTCACCACCTGGGACGGCCAGGACGACGCCCAGTGCCGGGAGCTCATGGAAGAGCTGACCCGGACCGTCAGGAAGGTCACGGGAGCCCCCCTGGACAAGATCACGGTCTACGTCCAGGAGGTGCCGCGCAACCGCTGGACGGAGGGCGGAGCCCTGGGCAGCGACCCGGAGTTCCCGGTGCTGAGCCGGCGCCTGACCGAATGACGTGCCCCCCTCCACCACCCGAACAGGAAAGGCCGAATGCCATGTCCGTGCCCATGCCCCATGAGTCGTCGCAGGCCACCGATGCCAAGCCCGGCACGCTGTTCCTCGTGGGCGACGTGTTCGCCGAGTTCGCCCACCACGAGGGCGTGTTCACCGTCTCCCAGCTGGCCCGCCTGATCAGGAACGGGACGTTCCCGGAGAGCGCCGACGGCGCGGACGGGGTCCGCGTGAGCGTGGGGCAGGGGGTCTCCCTGTTCGACGTCCAGTTCATACGCGACACCCTGGCCCGGCGCGGGCTCGCGGACCGGGTCGTCATCGACGACCAGGCGCTGCACACCCGCGCCGGCCGGGAGATCGCCCACAAGCACCGTCCGGAGAACGTGCTGATCTCCGCGCCGCGTCCGGTCGGCGCCGACTGGTACGAGGCGGACCTGCTGGTCGACGGCGACAACGAGGTGATGTCCGACCACCTCACCGGACAGCACATGCAGGGGATGCTGGCCACCGAAGCGGGCCGGCAGATGTTCATCGCGGTCGCCGAGCAGTTCTACCTGCCGCCCGAGGCGGTGGGGGGCAGCTACTTCGTCATCGACTCCTTCGCCACCCGGTACCGCAACTTCCTCTTCCCGCTCCCCGCCGTGGTGCGCTGCCGCGTCCTCGCCCACCGCACCCCGCACCGCACCCGTACGACCTTCCACTGCGAACTCTCCGTGAGCCAGGGCGGGTCGGAGACGGCGGGCATGGAGGTCCGGTTCACCGCGTTCGACACCCAGGTCTCCCACGCCAAGGAGACGCGGGCGGCGCAGCGGTCCCTCCAGGACGGGGTGGCGCTGGCCGCGGCGGCGGCCGCCGCGGAGGCCGCGGCTCCGGCGCGGCGGGCGGAGGTCCGTACGTCATGACCGACCAGACGCCCGGGCCGTACATCGTCTTCAGCGACGTCGACGAGACGCTGATCAACGTCAAGAGCATGTTCGACTTCCTCCACTACCAGCTGGTGCGCCGGCACGGCGCGGCCGGGGAGGAGGAGTACGAGCGGATCACGGAGGTGATCGGCCGGCGGGCCGCCGCCGGGGCGCCCCGCGAGGAGATCAACCGCTTCTACTACAGCCACTACGCGGGCGAGTCCGTGGAGACGGTCACGCGGCTGGCGGACGACTGGTTCACGGAACGGACCGCCTCCACCCGGGGCTTCTACATCGATTCCACGCGCCGGGCCCTGCGCGGCCACCGGGCCGCCGGCGCGCCCCTGGTCCTGGTCTCGGGCTCGTTCCCGCCCCTCCTGGAACCGCTGGCGCGCGAGCTGGGCGCGGAAACCGTCCTCTGCACCCGCCCGCTGATCGAGGACGGCCGCTACACCGGCGAGGTCGCCGCCCCGGTCATCGGCGAGGGAAAGCGCGCCGCGGTCCTGGCCCATCTGGCCGCGCGGCCCGCCGTCGACCCGCGCGACTGCTTCGCGTACGGGGACCACGTCTCCGACCTTCCGATGCTGGAGCTCGTGGGGCACCCCGTGGCCGTGGGCGGGGACGCCGAGCTGCGCGAGCGCCTGGGGCTGCTCTCCCGGCGGCGCTCCGAGACGATCGCCGTCCGATGAGCGGGCGCCGGTTCCACGTGCTGCTGGGTCCCGACGGGGCCGGCAAGTCCTCGGCGATGGGGCGTCTGGTGTCCATGCTGCCCGAGTGGCGGATGGTGTCGACGGACCGCGCGTTCGTCGCCCCCGAGCACGCCCTGATCACCCGGCTGCGGCGGGACGTGCACGACCACCTGCTGCCGGGCCTCGGCACCGCCTACTCGGCGGACTTCATGGCCAGCGTGCTGCAGACGGCCGTGGTCCACCTCCGCGACCAGGTGCAGGAGACGGACCCACGGGTTCCGGTGCTCGTGGACTCGTACTACTACAAGATCCTGGCGAAGTGCCGGATGGCAGGGGTCAGGGACAGCCGGATGTACTCGTGGTGGCGTTCCTTCCCGCAGCCCAGCGGGGTGGTCTTCCTCGACGTCTCGCCCGGGTCCGCCTGGCGCCGCAGGGGAGACGGCGCACGGCTCAACGCCCTGGAGCACGACGGGCAGGACGGGAGCTGGGCGGAGTTCGAGGGCTACCAGCGCAACCTGCGCAAGCTGCTGCTGGAGGAGGTGCGGGAGGTGCCGGTGACGATGCTGGCGGAGCAGCCCGACGCCGATCGGGCGGCCGAAGCCGTACGGGAGGTACTGGCCTCGTGAACGCCTCGTCCGTCTGGCACACCCCCGGGCACACCGGCCGCTACCGCGAGCGGGTGTTCGCCGCGCGCGAGCGGCTGGCCGCCGAGCACGCCGATCTGCGCGGCACGCAGCAGCGCGTCCTGACCGACCTGGTGGGCTTCAACGCCTCCACCCGGTTCGGCAGGCGGCACGGATTCGGCCGCGTCCTCACGGTGGACGATTTCCGGGAGGCCGTCCCCGTACGCGACTACGCCGACCACGCCGCCCTCATCGAGCGGACGGCCGCCGGCGAGCGGAACCTGCTGTCGGCCGACGCGCCCGCCGTCTACTTCACCAGCAGCGGCAGCACCGGAGCGCACAAGAAGGTGCCCGTCACCCCGCGCTTCATGCGGACGACCTTCATGCCGTTCTACTACGCGGCCTGGGCCCCGCTGATCGAGCACTTCCCCGACGTGCTGGACCGGCCCGACGCCGTCCTCAACCTCAAGCACGATCCGCTGAGCGCCCCGCCCACCACGGGCGACGGCCGGCCCCATGTGGGCGCCAGCCAGGTGGACTTCGGGGCGCGCTTCGGCGAACCCCTCTCGGCCGAACCCGGCACGGGCGCACCGTGGGCGACGCTTGCGATCCCCACCGAGCCCGGTGACCACCTGGAGCGGGCGTACCTGCGGCTGCGGCTGGCGGTGCAGAGCGATCTGCGCGCGCTGATCGGCATCAATCCGGCGATGGTCGCCGCCGTCCCGTACCAGCTGAACCTGTGGTGGCCGCGGATCGTGAAGGAGGTGCGGGACGGCACGCTCGGCGGCCTGCCGCACCGGGCGCCGGACCCGGAGCGGGCCGCCGAGCTCGAACACCTCGCGGAGTACTTCGGCACCGTACGGCCCGCACACGTGTGGCCCCGGCTGCGGGCGGTCTTCTGCTGGACGACCGGGGTGGCCTCGCTGTACCTGCCCGCGCTGCGGGAGGAGTTCGGCCCCGGCGTAGCGGTGCTGCCCGCCCCGGTGGCCGCCTCGGAGGGCCCGGTCGGCGTGGCGCTGGACCGGCACGCCTCGGCGGGCAGCCTCGTCGCGTCGGCCTCGGTGTACGAGTTCGTGCCGGCCGATCAGGATCTCGCCCCGGACTCGGCCACGCTGCTGCCGCACGAGCTCGAAGCCGGCCAGGACTACCACGTGGTCTTCAGCCACGTCGGCGGGCTGTACCGGTACGCCGTCGGTGACGTGGTCCGGGTCGTGGACACCTCCGGCGGAGTCCCGCGGCTGGAGTACGCGGGCCGGGGCGGCCGTTCCGACGCGGCGGGTGAGCGGCTGCGGGACGCGGAGGTGGTCCGGGCCCTGCACACGGCCCTAGGCTCCGGCGGGCTCGCGCTGCGCAACGTGGCGTGCCGGGTCGAGCCGGCGGCCGGTACGACGGCCGGCCAGGCGGCCGGTACGACCGAGCGCGGGGTCCCGCACTACGTGTTCGCGATCTCCCCGCGCGACCCCTGGCACGCGGCCGAGACCGTACGTTTCACCGCCGCCCTGGACCGTTCCCTGGGAACGCGGTCCGCCGGGTACGCCCGGGCCCGGGCGGCCGGGAGGCTGGCCGCCCCCGCCGTACGCCTGCTGGACGCCGAGGCGTTCGACCGCGACCGGCACGAAGCCGTCGCCGAGGGCGTCCGCCCGACGCAGGTCAAAGACCGCCTCTTCCGGCAGGACGACGTCCTCTGGGAGCGCCTGACCCGGGACCCCCGGACCCCGCTCGCCTGACACCGCTCCCACCCCACCGCACCCCCGGCCGTCCGACACCCGCGCCCGCACCCCCCGTACAAGGAGCCACCATGCCCGTGCTCAACCCCGTCGAACGGACCGCCCTGCTCACCGCCGCCCTGCGGGCCGCCGAGACCCGCCGCGAGGACCGGCTGTACGAGGACCCGTACGCCGCCGGACTGGTCGGCGAGGCGGGCCCGGAACTGCTCGCCGAGATCCGGGCGGCGACGTTCCCGCCCGACAGGCCGCGCACCCTGCCCAGCACCCCGGACTACAACGCCATCCGCACGCGGTTCTTCGACGACCTGCTCCAGGACGCGGCCCAGGACCCGGCGACGACCCAGCTCGTGCTGGCCCCGGCCGGCATGGACTCGCGCGCCTACCGGCTCCCGTGGCCCGGGCACATCCGCTACTTCGAGGTGGACCGCCCGGCGGTGCTCGACTTCAAGGCCGAGCGGCTGCGGGGAGCCCGGCCGCGGGTCGACCACCGTACGGTCGCCGTCGACCTGACCGCCGACGACTGGGAGGAGCGCCTCACCGCGTCCGGCTACGACCCCGCCGTCCCCTCGGCGTGGCTCCTGGAGGGGCTGCTCTACTACGTCCCCGAGGCCGAAGCGCACCGGATGCTGGAGCGGGTGGCCGCGATCTCGGCACCCGGCAGCCGGATCGCCGCAGACATCGTCAACCGGGCCGCCCTGACCCTCCCCCACATGCGCGGCCTGCTGGACGTCTTCGCCGGCTGGGGGTGCCCGTGGGTGTTCGGCACCGACGAGCCGGAGGCCCTGTTCGAGCAGTACGGGTTCGACGTGCGCGCCGTCCAGCCGGGCGAGCCCGACGCCGACTTCGGGCGGTGGCCGGACCCGGTGCCCGCCCGCGAGGTGGAGGACGTACGGCGGGTGTTCTTCGTGCACGGCAGGCGTCGCTGACCATGGCGAGCATCGTGATCGCGGGCGGCGGCACCGCCGGCCTCGCCCTGGCCCTGGCGCTCGGCGGCCGCGGCCACCGGGTGCGGGTCCTGGAGCGGAGCGCACCCCCGCCGGACGGGCCGGTCGTCAAGAGCGCCGAGCTGTGGGAGCGGCCCTCGGTGCCCCAGGCCGGCCACGACCACATCCTGAACGCGCTCGGCGTGCGCGTGCTGCGCTCCCACGCTCCGGCCGTGCTCGACGCGGCGCTGGCGGAGGGGGCCCGGCTCGCCGATCTCACCGCCGCGGCTCCGCCGGGTCCCGCGGAGCCGGGGGACGAGGAGCTCGTCACCCTGCTCGTCCGCCGCGCCGTCCTGGACCTCGTACTGCACCGGGCCGTCGAGGCCCTGCCCGGGGTGGCCTTGAGCCACCGGACCGCGGTCGCGGGGGTGCTGACCGCCCCGTCCGGGCCGACGGGCCTGCGGGTGACGGGAGTCGTCACGGAAGGCGGCGGGCGGATCCCCGCAGATCTGGTGGTGGACGCGTCCGGCCGCCGGTCCGCCTCCCGGTCCTGGCTGGCCGCGGCGGGCGTACCGGCCGCGGGCGACCTGACCGGCCCCAGCCGGCTGCACGCCTTCGGCCGCTTCTACCGGCTGCACGACTCCAGCGGGCCGCCGCCCGGCCCGCTCAACCGGGGCAATGCGGCCGGCGGCGTCTGGGACCACTACTCCGCCGTCCTGCACCCGGCGGACAACGAGGTCTTCGCCATCACCTTCGGCGCCCTGCCCGGCGACCGCGCGATGGCGGCCCTGCGCACGCCCGCCGCCTTCACCGCCGCCTGCCGGCTCTCCCCGTACCTGGCCGACTGGGTCGACGAGGGCGTGGCGTCGCCGCTCGGCCCGGTCCGGGCCATCGCGATGCCGCCGAACATCCTGCGCGGGGCCGGCCCCGGCCGGCAGCGTCCGGTCGCCGGACTCGTGCGGGCCGGGGACGCCGCCTGCGTCACCGATCCGATGTTCGGCCGCGGTCTGTCCCTCGCGCTCATGCACGCCTTCCGGCTCGCGGACCTGATCGATGAACATCCGTCGGTGGACGAGTGGCTGGGCCTGGCCGCCACGGAACTCGCCGACCGCGTACTGCGGCCCTGGTACGAGCAGGGGGTGCACGACTCCTGGTCGCGCGCCGAACGGTGGCGGGCCGCCGCCGGAGCCCCGCCGGTCCCCGATCCCGGCCGGCCCGCACCGCCCGTGCCCGGGCCGGTCCGGGAGGCCGCGAGCGCGGCGGCGGCCACCGACCGCGCCGTATGGCGGGGCACCACCCGGATCGGGACGGGCCTCGCCGCCCCCGCCGAGATCTTCTCCGACCCGGAGTTCCTGGCCCGCGTACGGGCGGCCGCGCCCCACCCCCGCGTGCCGTCCGGCCCACGGCCGCCGACCTACGCCGAACTCCGTCAGACCGTCACCGCCCACGCCCCGGGCCGGGAGGAAGGATGAACGTGCCGCCCCGCAAGAACGTCCTGCTGGCACCGGTCACGATCACGCCCACCAAACCGCTGACCCCCAGCCACCTCAAGGGCCTGCTGTGGACGGACGTGATGTTCCGGGCCACGGCCCCGCTCGCCGCGGTGACGTACCGCTACAGCCACACCGCCTACCACGTCACCGAGCAGACCGTCGGCTTCTGGGAGTACCTCGACCGCACCCGCGGGGAGACCGACTACGCGCAGCTCTCCGAGGAGGAGATCGGTGACCTCTACGTCCGCTACCGCTCCGAGGAGCGGCGCCAGGGCGCCGAGGTCCTGCGGCCCTACCGGGACGCCGTCGAGCACAGCGGCTGGGTGCACCCCGCGAGCGAGCGGATGCTGCGGCTGTGGGCCGGGCACTACGAGCGGCTGGGGATGCACGACCCGGGCCTGCGGGAGCACCAGCCGCCCGGCCTCGGGCTGGAGGAGATGATCGAACGGCTCACGGCCGCGAGTCTGGTCCTCGACCAGCGGCACTGCGGGGGCCCGGTCTACCTGGACCTCACCCGGTACGGGATGCCGCTGCGCCGGATCGTCACCGCGGACGGCCGCCCCAACTACCTCGCCTGCGCGCTGCGCGAGCTGCTGCCGCTGGTGCCCTGGTACGACGAGGTGGTCCTGCTGTACGACCGTGAACTCGACGCGGACTACCGGCTGCTGCACCGCGTGCTGACCAGCCTGGGGCCGCCGGTGCACCGGGTGCCCATCGGCCGGGTGCCCATCGACGGCAAGATCACCTCGGCCCGGCACGGCGGCTGGCGCGACCACACGGCGGGCGCGCTGCTGCGGGCCTGGGCCGAGACGGGCGGCGCCGCGGACGGCCACGGCGAGGACGCGCTGCGGCTCGGCATGCGCCTGTACTTCATCGCGACCCTCGGCCCGGGCGAGCAGCAGTCCTTCCGCCACGACCTGCTGAGCCACTGCATGGCCGTGGCCGCCCGGCTCCTGCGGCGCTCGCGGTCCGCGACCGGCGACGGCGATCTGGCCGGCGCGCTGGAGCGGCACCGGCGGGGCCACCCGTACGTCGACCCCTACCGGCTGGCCTGCTCGCTCCTGGGCAAGGGCCGCCCCGCTCCCGATCCCGCACTCCTGTCGGCGGTGTTCCTGTGACCCCCTTCCCCCTGTCCTCCGCGGCCCTGCTCAAGTCGGCGGCGGACCGCGTCCGGTCCGCCCGCCCGGAGCTCGCGGACGGGATCGACCTGTCCAGTACGCAGGCGCTGCGCGCCGTCCGGGCCGGACTCCACGGCAACCGCACCGCCCCGACCGACGAGGTGCTGGCCGTGGTCGTCATCCGCCGGCTCGACCTGCCCCGGTGGGTGCGCGAGACCTGCGCTTTCGCCCTCGCCCTCGCCCCCGGTGAACGGGAGGCGTGGCGGCGCTCGTTCACCCGCACCGTCTACCTGGCCGGCAGCCCGTCCAACCTCCGCGAGCGGTTCGCCTTCGACCACGTCGCCGGAGACGGCTCGGTCGCCTGGGCCGGGCCCGCGCCCGGCGCGGAGACGGCCACGCTGCGCCGGCTGCTGAAAACGTTCGAGGCGGCGCACGAGCTGACCGCGCAGCGGTCGGCCACCGTGACCGTGCCCGGCCGTGCGGACACCCGCCCCCCGGCCCACCGCGAGCTGTACATCGCCACCGCCAAGGTGTCCGTCACCGAGGCGCTCGTGCACGTCAACCACCTGCTCGCCGAGGCCGTCCTGGACGGGCTGATCGGTCCCGGAGACCGGTTGACGCTGCGGTTCGTACCGCGCCTGACCGGCCTGGGCGCGCAGCTCGCCATGTTGCGCGTCGACACCGACGTCCACCGCCCGGACGAGCTCCAGGCCTATGCCGGACTGACCACGGAGGTCTGAAATGCCAACTCCCACCGCCACGCCCACCCGCACCGCCACGCCCACCCGCACTGCCACCCGCACCCGCACCGTCCGCCTGGGCGTCCACGGTTCGACCCACCTGGCGTCCCGCCTCGTCGCGGCCGCCGGCCATGCGCCGGAGGCGGTGGAGTACGTCCCGTACGAGGTCACCGAGCCGTTCGCCCCGCTGCGGGCCGGATCCATGGACATCATGATCGTCAAGTACGACCCGCTGGAGCCGGACCTCGCCGTGAGCGAGCCGGTCGGCTCCGACGGGCGGGCCGTCCTCGTCGGAGCCCACCACCCGCTCGCCGGCCGCGCCGCGGTGTCGGTCGAGGAGGTCGCGGAGTACGGGGGCTTCCGGTGCCCCGGGGACTTCCCGGCCCACGTCTGGGACCGGGTGGTGCCGCCGCGGACCCCCCTGGGCCGGCCGATCCGCCGGATCCACGCCATGACGACGCTCACCGCGATGGCGGAGCTGCTCAGGAGCACGTACGCGATCCACCTCTCGTTCCAGTCCCTCGACGCGGTGGTTCCGCCGGACGTCAGCGTGGTGCCGGTGCACGACCTGCCGCCCTCTCCGGTGGCCTTCGCCTGGCTGCGGGGCAGCGAACCGCCCGAGCACGTGAGGCGGTTCGTCGCCGACGCGGAGCGGGCGGCCCGCCGATGAGCCTCCCCCTCGTCCTGCTCCACGCCCTGCCCCTCGACTCCTCGCTGTGGGACGGGACGGCCGGGGCCCTGCGCGCCCGGGGCCGCCGGGTCCTCGCCCCCGACCAGTGCGGTTTCGGTGCCGCGGCGCTGCCCCACGGCGCGCCCTCGCTCGATCTCGTGGCCGACGGCCTGGCCCGCGAGCTCGACCGGCAGGGGATCGGCGAAGTGGCCCTCGCCGGCTGCTCCATGGGCGGCTACGTGGCGATGGCCTTCCTGCGCCGCCATCCGGACCGGGTCCGCGCGCTGGCCCTGCTGGCGGCCAGGGGCACGGCCGACTCCGCGGCGGCGGCCGGCCGGCGCCTGCGCTTCGCCGACGCGGTCCTCGACGACTCGGCGCGCGCCGGGCTCGTCGCCGCGACCACGCCGTCCCTGCTGGGCGCCACCACGCGCGCCCGGCGGCCGCACCTGACGGCGCACGTGACCGGCCTGGCCCTGGCGGCGCGGCCGCGGTCCGTCGCCTGGGCGCAGCGGGCCATCGCGGCCCGTACGGACTCCACGGCCACCCTGCGGGCTGCGGACGTACCCGCGGTGGTCGTGATCGGCGCCGAGGACGAGCTCGTCCCCCTCGGCGAGGCCTGCCGGACGGCGAAGGCGCTGCCGCGCGGCCGGCTCCTCGTCCTCCCCGGAGTCGGACACCTCGCTCCCCTGGAGGCTCCGGAGGCGACGGCGGAGATCCTCGCGGACCTGCTCGCCCACGCGGACACCACGGCCGCGGAGGCCGTCGTACGGGCGGGGGCGGAGGTCGCGGCATGCTGACGGCGGACCCTGCGGGGTGGGGGTACACCACGTCCACCGGACTGCCTTTCACCCACGAGGAGATCGTGGACCAGCACTTCGAGGCCTGCGCCGCGTACTACCGGGACGCCCTGGACGGCGTGGGCGTCCGGCCCGGGTGGCACGTACTGGACGCGGGCTGCGGCAGCGGTGCGTTCCTGCCCCGGATCGCCGAGCTCGTCGGCCCGTCGGGCCGGATCTCGGCCATCGACCTGGCCGAGGAGAACGTGGAGCGGGCCGCCGTACGGCTGCGCGGCAGGCCGGGCGCCGCACCGCTGGTGGTACGGCGGGGCAGCGTCCTCGACCTGCCGTACGCGGACGGCATGTTCGACGCCGTCTGGTGCGCGAACACGACGCAGTACCTGGACGACGCGGAGCTGGCGCGTGCGCTGGCGGAACTGCGCCGGGTCACCAGGCCCGGCGGGCTCGTCGCGGTCAAGGACGTGGACGGTTCGCTGAGCACCGTCCGCCCGGCGGACCCGTTCCTGATCACCGACTTCTTCCGGGCGTCCGCCGCCTCCCCGGGCTACGCCCGCCAGTTGCTCCGCGGCCGCGATCTGTACCGCCGGCTGCGGGCGGCCGGTCTGACGGACGTACGGCAGCGCACGATCCTCATGGAGCACCACGCTCCGCTGACCCCGGCCGCCCTCCGCTTCTACGCGAACGCGTGCGCGCGCTTCGCCCGGCAGGCGGCGGACGAGGGCGTCCCGGGGAACTGGGCCCCCTTCCTCGACCCCGACGATCCGTCCGGACCCCTGCGCGACCCGGACGGATACATCAGCGAGGGGAACGTCATCGCGGTCGGCACGGTGCCCGCGGGCCCCTGGGTCGCGCCGCCCGAACCTCTCGTACCCCTCACACCCCACGCACCCCACGCACCCCACGCACCCCACGCACCTCTCGCGCCTTTCGCACCGACGGACGGAGACGACACGCCATGAACGACGCACGGAGCACCGCCGAGATGACCCGCCGGGCCACCCTCACCGGGGGCGCCCTCGTCGGCATCGGCCTGGCCGAGGGCCTGCTGAACCCGGCATCGGCCGCGGCCGCGGCCACCTCGCGCGACGACTCCCGCTACGAGCGGGGACTGGCCGTCCTGCACGAGACCTCGGGCGAGCGCGGAGCGGCCGTGATCGAGTCGCTGCGGGACGTCGCCCCGGACCTCGGCCGCTACGTCGTCGAGTTCGCGTACGGGGACGTCTACGCCCGGCCGGGACTCGATCTGCGCGAGCGGGAGCTGTCGACGGTCGCCGCGCTGGCCGCCCAGGGGGACACCGCCCCGCAGCTGGACTTCCACATCGGCGCGGCGCTGCACGTCGGCGTGCGGCCCGAGGAGGTCATCGAGGCCCTGATCCACATCGTGCCCTTCATGGGATTCCCGCGGGCGCTCAACGCGGTCGGCGTCGCCAGGTCGGTCTTCGCCGACCGGGGCGTCGCCTTCGAACCGCCGGTCGTGCACGACACCCGCGACCGCTACGTGCGCGGGACCGAGAAGCTCGTGGAAATCGACGGGCACCACGGCCTGGAAGTCATCGAGTCGCTCGGGGACATCGCCCCGGACCTCGGCCGGTTCATCGTCGAATTCACCTTCGGGGACGTCTACCACCGCCCGTGGCTGTCGCCGAGGCGGCGCCAGCTCGTCACCGTCGCCGCCCTGACGGCCTTCGGTGACACCGCTCCCCAACTGCGGGTGCACATCGGCGCCGCCCTGAACGTCGGTCTGAGTCCGGCGCAGGTCGTGGAGACGCTGATCCACGTGGTGCCGTACGCCGGTTTCCCGCGGGTGCTGAACGCCCTCGGGGCGGCCAGGGAGGTGTTCGAGAAGCGGAACACCCCTGCTCGGTAAGGCGACGGCACGTGACGGCCACCGGACGGTACGACGGCAGGAGGGTCAATCCGTGGGAACGGACATCTCAGCGGACATCTCAGCGGACATCCCGGCGGAATGCGTGGCGGACTTCGGGGCGCTCGGCGAGGAATTCACCAGGAATCCCCACCTGGTGTACGCCGCGCTCCGCGCCCGGGGCCCGGTCCACCGCGTCCGCGTACCCGAGGGCGCCGGGGCCTGGCTCGTGGTCGGCCACGAGGCCTGCCGCGCCGCCCTCACCGAGCCCTCCCTGTCCAAGTCCTGGCAGGACGCCTCCCCCGCGCTCCCCCTGACGAGGCTCTCCGCGGGCGAGAACCTGCTGAGCTCGAACCCGCCCGACCACACCCGGCTGCGCAGGCTGGTCGCGAAGGAGTTCACGCCGCGCCGCGTCGAGGCGCTCGCCCCGAGGGTGCGGGCCCTCACCGGCGAGCTCCTCGACGCCATGCTGGCCCGGGCCGACGGCGCGGCCGACCTCGTCGAGGCCCTCGCGTTCCCGCTGGCCATGGGCGTCATCTGCGAACTCCTCGGGGTGCCCGCGCTCGACCGCACCGCTTTCCGCGACTGGGCGGAACACGCCCTGAGCAGCCCGGACCAGGCCGCCAGGACCGCCGCCACGGCAGCGATGACGCGCTACCTCGTCGCCATGGTGGACGAGATGCGCGAGCGGCCCGGCGAGGACCTGATGAGCGCCCTCATCCGCACCACCGACGAGGACGGCGGCGGGATCTCGCCCGACGAACTCATCGGCATGGCCTGGCTCCTGCTCGTCACCGGCTTCGAGACCACCGTCCAGCTGATCTCCGGCGGCGTCCTCGCACTGCTGCGCCACCCCGGCCAGCTCGCCGCGCTGCGCGCCGACCCCTCGCTCATCGACGGCGCCGTGGAGGAGATGCTGCGGTACGAGGGGCCGGTCGAGACCACCACGTACCGGTTCACCACCCGGCCCGTGGAGATCGCCGGGACCCCGATACCCGGCGGCGGCGAACTGGTGCTGGTCGCGCTCGCCGACGCCGGCCGGGACCCCGCGCGCTTCCCCGACCCGGACCGCTTCGACATCCGCCGGCCCGCGGGCGGGCACATCGCCTTCGGCCATGGCATCCACTACTGCCTCGGAGCCCCGCTGGCCCGCCTCCAGGCCCGTACGGCCGTCACCGCGCTCCTGGCCCGCTGCCCCGGCCTCCGCCTGGACGCCGACCCCCGCGACCTCGCCTGGCGCACGGGCCTCCTCATCCGCGGCCCCCGGCGGCTGCCCGTCCGCTGGCCGGCCTGAACGTTCAGCTGCGCCGGCCGCACCGCTCCATGTGAAAACTTCACCTTCCGCTGGTGACCGGGGCACTGTCCCGCGATCACCGGATCCTCGCAGAATCGTCAGTGAACGGACCGACCCGCGCCACGACGACGCAGAGGGAACTCCACCGCCATGACCAGCCTTTCGGCCAACGCCCGTATCAGCCCCAGCACCGGATCCGTACCGATACCCGCCCGCCCCTCGAAGCCCGGCCTGGTGATCGAGAACCTCGACGCCCTGCCGGACACCGCGTACGCCCTGTTCAGCGTCTGCAGCCAGACGCAGCTCACGGGCCCGGCGGCGCCGAGCGCCGGACGGCTGGGAGCATGAGCACCGCCGAGCGCGAGAGGCCCGCCGTACCGCTCACGCCGCCGCCGGCCGCCGCCGAGGCGCTGGTGGGTTTCAAGGCCCATCTGCGGCCGACGGTCGTCCCCGGCGACGCCGCCTACCTGGTGTCACGGCGCGGGGTGACCGCCCTGAGCGGGAGTGGGGCGGAGATCCTCGTACCGCTCCTCGACGGCACCCGGACCGCCAGGGCGGTCAGGCAGGAAGCCTCGCGGATCCTGGGCGCCGAGGACGCCGAGGCGGCCCTCCTCTCGCTGGCCGACGCCGGTTTGATCCGCTCCACCGCCCCGGCCGCCGCGCCCGCCGACGCGGGGGCCGAGGCCGAGGCGTACTGGGATCTGGCCGGGCTGGACGGCGGCATGGCCGCCGCCGGGCTGGCCCGGGCCGCCGTGGCGATCGAGGCGCTGCCCGGCCTGGATCCGCGGCCGGTGGCCGAGGCCTGCCGGGCGTCGGGAATAGCGGTCGCCGCGGACCCCGACGCCGCCGACCTGGTCCTCGTCCTGTGCGAGGACTACCTCTCCCCCGGTCTGGCCGCCGTGGACGCCCGCCACCGCGCGGCGGGCCGGCCGTGGGTGCCGGTCAAGCTGTGCGGGACCGACCCCTGGGTGGGCCCGTTCTTCCGGCCTGACTCCGGCCCCTGCTGGCACTGCCTGGCCGTACGGCTGCGCGGCCACCGGCACTCGGAGGTGCCGGTGCGGCGCGCGCTCGGACTGGACGGCCCCGTACCGCGGCCGCCCGCCGGGCTGGCGGCCGGGACGGCGCTCGCGGTGCACCTCGCCGTCCTGGAGGCCGCCAAGTGGCTGGCCGGGCTGCGCCATCCCGAGCAGGCCCACATCCGTACCTTCGACACGCTGCGCCTGCGCACCGCCAGCCACCCGGTGAGCCGGCTTCCGCAGTGCGCGGGCTGCGGGGACCCCGCTCTGGTGGCGCGCCGGGTCGGCGCCCCCTTCGTCCCCGTGTCGCGGCCCAAGGCCGCCGCGACCGGCGGCGGGGACCGCGCCCTGACCCCGGCGCAGGTGCTGCGTGCGTACGGGCACCTCGTGGACCCGGTGACCGGGGTGGTCAAGGAGATCCGCGAGGCCTCCGGCGCCCCGGACTTCGTCCACGCGTACATCTCCGGGCACAACCTGGCCATGGAATCGGCCTCCTTCGCCGGTCTCAGCTCCGGTCTGCGCGCGCTCAGCGGCGGCAAGGGCCGCACCGCCGAGGAAGCGCGTACGAGCGCGCTGTGCGAGGCGGTCGAGCGCTACAGCGGTACGCGGCACGGCGACGAGCCGGTGGTCCGCGACTCCCTGCGCGGCCTGGGCGAAGCGGCCGTGCACCCCAACGCCTGCCAGCTCTACAGCCCCCGCCAGTTCGCGGAGCGGGAGCTCTGGAACGCGCGGCACTCCCGCTTCCACCGCGTCCCGGCCCCGTTCGACGAGACCCGTCCGACCGACTGGACCCCGGTGTGGTCGCTGACCGGGGGCGTCCAGCGGCTGCTCCCCACCTCGATGCTGTACTTCGGGCGGGGAGCGGGTTCCGCCGGCGATCGCGCCGGTCGTGCCGCCGAGGACGGGCCGTGGGCCGACTCCAACGGCAACGCGGCGGGCAGCAGCCCCGAGGACGCGCTGGTACAGGGCTTCCTGGAGCTGGTGGAACGGGACGCGGTGGCCCTGTGGTGGTACAACCGCACCCGTCAACCCGGGGTGGACCTGGGCTCCTTCGAGGACGAGTGGATCGAGCGGACCCGCCACGGACTGCGCCGGGCGAACCGGGAGATGTGGGCCCTCGACCTCACCTCCGACCTGGGCATTCCGGTGTTCGCGGCGCTGTCCCGGCGGACCGACAAGCCCGGCGAGGACGTGATCTTCGGCTTCGGCGCCCACTTCGACCCGCGGGTGGCGCTGTCCCGGGCCGTGTCGGAGCTGGGGCAGCTGCTCCCCGCCGTCGGCGACGTACGGCCGGACGGCCGCGGATACCGGATCACCGACCCGGAGCCGCTGGCCTGGTGGCGGCAGGCCACCATCGGCAACCAGCCATATCTGGTGGCCGATCCGATGGCGCAGACCCGTACGCCGGACCACTGGCCCTCGGTCCGGAGCACCGATCTGCTCGACGACGTACGCTTGATCACCGAGCTGGTCCGGGGTAAAGGTATGGACCTGCTGGTGCTCGACCAGAGCCGACCTGACCTCGGACTCCCCGTGACGAAAGTGGTCGTACCGGGACTGCGCCACTTCTGGGCGCGCTACGGGTCCGGCCGACTCTTCGACGTCCCCGTGAGCCTCGGCCGACTGGCCGAACCCACTCCGTACGACCAGCTCAACCCCGTCCCGCTGTTCGTGTGAGGGAACGATTCGCGCCCCTTGCCCACGCCCCTCCCCTATGCTCACACCTGGCGTGTAACAGAGGAACGCTTAAGGGGGATTGACATGCCTGGCCGCCTCAAGTCCTCGGATGGACCGTCGGAGGCGGTCCTGGTCGAGGGCATCCTGCGACGGAGCCGGGACTTACCCGCACCCCGGATGGCACAGGTCATCCTCATCGCCGCACTCCTCTGCTACGTGGGCATCACCGCCCTGAACATCCTCAGCGCCGGAGTCGAGGGACCCGCCCTGGCAGCCGCCTTCGGCTGCCTCGCCGCGGTCTTCGCCCTCCAGCTCCTGCACTCCCGGACGAGCACGCAACGCGTCCCGACCGCCCGCAGGACGCTGACGCTCGGCGCCCAGGCCGCCTTCACCTACCTGCCGCTCATCGCCCTGAAATCGCAGTGGGGCGCCATGGCGGGCTTCCTCGCCGGCTCCCTGCTGCTGCTCCTGCCCCCGCGACTGGGCTGGATCCTGTACGGCTTCGTGGGCATCAGCATGCTGGTGCCCCCACTGCTGGAAGGGCGGCCGGTCCTCGACAGCGTCTACCTCGTGCAGACCACCCTGCTGACCGGTCTGGTCACCTTCGGCCTGACCCGGCTGTCGGAGCTGGTCCGCGTCCTGCACGAGAGCCGCGGCGAACTCACCCGCGCCGCGGTCACCCGAGAACGGCTCCGCTTCGCCCGCGACTTGCACGACCTGCTGGGGTACAGCCTCTCCGCGATCCAGCTCAAGGGCGAGCTCATCCACCGCCTGATCCCGGCCCATCCCGCCCGGGCCATGGACGAGATCGAGGACGTGCTGGCCATCTCCCGCCAGTCGCTGGCCGACGTACGGCGGGTGGCGAGCGGCTACCGGGACATGTCACTGGAGGAGGAGATCGCCTCGGCCAAGTCGGTGCTGGGCGCCGCCGAGGTCGACGCGGTGACCGACATCCGCATGGGAGAGGTCAGTTCACCGGTGGACACGGTGCTCGCCACCGTGCTGCGGGAGGCCGTCACCAACGTGCTGCGCCACAGCCGCGCCGTGCACTGCGAGATCACCGCCGTCGAGGAGGACGGCCTGATGACGCTGTCGGTCACCAACGACGGCGTCACCGAGGGCTACCGCGACACCTCGCCGCACAGCGGCAGCGGCCTGGGGAACCTGGGGCTGCGCCTGCGGGCGGTGGGCGGGGAGTTGACGGTCGAACGGGGCCCCGGCACCCTGTTCCGGCTGGTCGCGCAGGTTCCCGCACACGGGGACGTCGACCCCGACCTCGACGAGTCGGACGAGTCGGCGCAGGGCGAACGGTCGTGGCTCGTCGCCTGACGTGACGGCGCACACCGGCTGCCAACCGGCTCCCGGACCGGCCCGGTTGCTATGATCGGAAGTACAAGATCGACCGCGCGGACGGGGGGCTCGTCACGGTGATCAGAATCCTGCTGGCCGAAGACATGCACATGGTGCGCGGTGCGCTCGTCGCCCTGCTCGACCTCGAGGACGACCTGGAGGTCGTCAGCGAACTGTCGCGCGGGGACGAGATCCTGGCCGCCGCCCTCGACGCCCGGCCGGACATCGCCATCATCGACATCGACCTCCCCGGGCTCGACGGGCTGAGCGCCGCCGTGCAGATCCACGAGCACCTCCCGGAGTGCCGGACGCTGATGCTCACCAGCCTCGGCCGCCCCGGCACCCTGCGCCGGGCCCTGGCGGCCCAGGTCTCCGGCTACCTCCTCAAGGACGACTCCCCGAAGGAACTGGCCAGCGCCATCCGCCGGGTGGTCGCCGGGCACCGTGTCATCGACTCCAAGCTGGCCGTGGCCGCCTGGAACGGTCTGGAGAGCCCGCTGACCGACCGCGAGACCGAGGTGCTGCGCATGGCGGCCCAGGGCTCGGAGGCCGCGGAGATCGCCGGCGAACTCCACCTGTCCACCGGGACGGTACGGAACTACCTGACGACGGTCGTGATGAAGCTGAAGGCCCGCAACCGCGTCGACGCGATCCGCATCGCCCGCGACGCCGGCTGGCTGGTGTAGACGCCGGTCGGCCGGTCTCAACGTACATTCGAGTGGTCTTGGGCTCCGACTGCCTGCCATTCGGCGGCATCTCCCGGGTGTCCTCGTAACGTCGCGCGGAAAGACACCCCCAGCCGGGAGCACCAGATGACGTCGACCGCGACACCGAGGTTCTCCGTTTTCACCCCCAGCCACCGCCCTCGTTTCCTCGACGAGTGCCTGGAGACCCTGCAGGCCCAGACCTGCCAGGACTGGGAGTGGATCGTCCTTCTCAACAGCGGCGCCCGATGGCGCCCGGAGCAGCCCGACGACCGGGTCCGCGTGGTCATCGCGGACGAGGTCCAAGGCGTCGGAGCGGCGAAGCGCAGGGCCTGCGAACTCGCGCGCGGCGAGATCCTCGTGGAGCTCGACCACGACGACCTGCTGGCGAAGTCGTGCCTGGCGGAGCTCGGCACGGCCTTCGACGAGCACCCCGAGGCCGTGTTCGTCTACAGCAACACCGCGCAGATCGCCGAGGACGGGAGCCGGGACGACACCCGGTGGGACGAATCCTGCGGCTGGCAGTACGAGGAGGTGGAGGTCGACGGCCGCAAGCTGCAGCAGATCATCTCGATGGCGCCGACCCCGCACAACGTCTCCTACATCTGGTACGCGCCCAACCACGTACGGGCCTTCCGCAAGGAGAGCTACGAGCAGGCCGGCGGGTACGACGCCGCGCGGACGGTCCTGGACGACCAGGACCTGATGTGCCGCCTGTTCCACATCGGGGACTTCCACCACATCAACCGCTGCCTGTACCTCCAGCGGGTGCACCCCGCGAACACCCAGAGCGACCCGGAGGTCAACGCGCACATCCAGCGCGAGACGGTCGTCCTGTACGACAAGTACATCGAGGCCAACGCCCTCGCGTGGACCCAGCGGCGCGGGCTGCTCGCGCTGGACCTCGGCGCGGCCCACCGCAAGCCGCCCGGCTACCTGGGCGTGGACCAGTACCCGGGGGAGGGCGTCGACATCGTCGCGACGCTGCCCGGGAAGCTGGACCTGCCCGACGGTTCGGTGGGTCTGATGAGGGCGGTGGACTTCCTGGAGCACGTGCCCTCGAAGGTGCCGCTGATCAACGAGCTGTACCGGCTGCTGGCACCCGGGGGCATGCTCCTCACGATGACGCCCAGCTCGGACGGGCGCGGCGCCTACCAGGACCCGACGCACGTCGCGTACTACAACGAGAACTCGTTCTGGTACTACACGGACGACCAGTACCGCACCTTCGTCCCGACGATCGAGGCCAAGTTCCAGTCGTCGCGGCTGGTCACCTACTTTCCGACCGACTGGCACTCGAAGAACGACATCTCGTACGTGGTGGCCAACCTCATCGCGATGAAGGAGGGCGCCGCGCGCTGCGGCGGACCGCTGCTCGTGTAGGCGCCTCCCCGCGGAAACGACGGCGCCCCGGGGTCAGAGCCCCGGGGCGCCGTCGTTCTGCGGGGAGGGTTACGTCGTCCCCTCGGCGCAGACGACGTAGACGGTGATGTTGTTGGGGTCGTTGGCGGTGGTGGTGGCCTGCCACCCGGTGGGGGGCGTGGTGGGGGTACCGCCGGTCGGGAAGCTCGCCCGGAGGGCGCCGCTCGCGAGCGTGACGCCGCCACCGGTGGCGACATCGTCGGGATCGCAGGTGACGGATGCGGTTTGCGTGCCCGTCGCGGACCTCACGTACGAACTGCCGATGGCACCCGGTTCACCCTGGAACCCCTGGTTGCCTTGGAAGCCCTGGTTGCCCTGGTTGCCCTGGAAGCCCTGGTTGCCTTGGAAGCCCTGGTTGCCCTGAGCTCCCTGGAAGCCCTGCGGGCCCTGGGGGCCCTGGGCGCCGGGCCTGCCCGGGTGGCCGGGGCGGCCCGGCTTGCCCTGGGGGCCCTGCGGGCCGCGGCCCTTGCCCCCGTGGTCACCGTCCGTGACCGCACCGGCCGGGCCGGGCAGTGCCACGGCGCCGTCGGTGCCGGAGCGGTGGATAGCGTCCGCGATGGCCGTCGTGGTCGGGACGACGTTGAGCGCCACGGCGAGCACACCGGCCCCGACCATGGTGGCGGACTTCAGGCGTCTGGTTCGGATCGTTCGATGACTCAAGAGAACCGTCCTCACGGGACTGGGAGGGTCACGCCCGAAAGCAAGGCGCGCGCCTCTGGCTACGAACGAAGCCATTGTTGACGCTCAGCGATCAAATCCTTGCTCTGCGACCCATGTCTCGGCAACGATCACCCGAGCGGCCCCGCTCCTGGATCCGTCTCGGGCCGTGGGCAGTGGGCGGTGAACCAGCGCTCGGCGAGGGCGGAGACCTGGTCGAGGGTGCCGGGTTCCTCGAAGAGGTGGGTGGCGCCCTCGACCAGCTCCAGGCGGTTCTCACAGCGCAGGCGGGTCTGCGCCTCCCGGTTGAGGGCGAGGACCTGGTGGTCCTCCGAGCCGACGATCAGGAGCGTGGCGGCCCGGACCCCGGCGAGGCGGGAGCCGGCCAGGTCCGGGCGGCCGCCTCGGGAGACGACCGCGAAGACCGGCGAGTCCGGCGAGGCCGCCGCCGCGAGGGCGGCTGCCGCGCCCGTGCTGGCGCCGAAGTAGGCCAGTGGGGCCCGGGTCCGGGTGCGGAGCCAGGTGGTGGCGTCGGCGAGGCGGGTGGCCAGGGTCTCGATGTCGAAGACGTTCGAGCGGTCCGCCTCCTCGGCGGGGGTCAGCAGGTCGAACAGCAGGGTGCCCAGGCCGGCCCGGTTCAGGGCCTCGGCCACCCGGCGGTTGCGGGGGCTGTGGCGGCTGCTGCCCGAGCCGTGCGCGAACACGACCACCGCGCCCGCGCCCGGCGGGAGGGTGAGGTCGCCGGGCAGGTGCAGGCCCGCCGCCTCCACCGACACCTCCGCCGCGGCCCGCTCCGCCGGGGCCGGCCGGCGCGGCGACCGGGCGAGCAGGGAGACGACCTCCTCGTCCGGGGTCTGGGAGAAGTCCCGGTACCACTGGCCGACCGACGAGAACCCCGGTGGCGCGGACAGGCAGACCACCTCGTCGGCCACCGCGCCCACCCGGCCCAGCGCGTCCGGCGGCGCCACGGGGGCCGCCATCACGACCCGCGCCGCGCCCTGCGCCCGTACGACCTGGCAGGCGGCGGCCGCCGTGGCGCCGGTCGCGATGCCGTCGTCCACCACGATCACCGTCCGGCCGCGGAGGTCCTCCCGCGGCCGGCCCGCGCGGTAGCGGGCGGCCCGGCGGGTCAGCTCCGCCTGCTCCGTCTCCTCGACGGCGGCCATGTCCTGCGGGCGGAGCCGCCCGCGCCGGACGATGTCCTCGCTGATCACGCGTACGCCGCCCTCCCCGATGGCACCGAACGCCAGCTCGGGCTGGTACGGAACGCCCAGTTTGCGGACGACGATCACGTCGAGCGGGGCGCCGAGGGCGTGGGCCACGTGGAAGGCCACCGGGACCCCGCCGCGCGGCAGCCCCAGGACCACGGGGTCGTCCAGCGCGTACCTCGCGAGCTCCGTGCCGAGTCTTCGGCCTGCGTCGTCGCGGTCCGTGAAGAGCATTGCGGGTCATCCCCAAGGGTCGTCCCCGACGTTCCCTGCCGTACTTCGAAACAACGCCTCCCGGCGCCCGCGCGCAAGTCAGGTCCGGCGGTCCGTACGAGGAAGGTGGGTCCGGGTCTGTGGGATTTGAGGGATGGGTAGGGGTGCGGTGCGTGCGTAGGTTGGCCGTGAGGCCGCGGTGCGCCGCTGACCTGGTGCCATGGGGCGGGCTCTGACGACGAGGAGGGGGCAGCGCGATGCGTGAGCTGGTGGAGACGGCGCGGCAGTGGGCGGCCGAGGGGCGGCCCGCGTTCCTGGCCAGGCCGGTGGCCGAGCAGGGGTTCGGTCCGCGGGACCCGGCCGGGGCTCTGCTCGTGGACGCGCGCGGGGAATGCGTCGGGGCCCTGTACCGGGGGGTCTTCGACGCCGAGCTGGTGGCCGAGGCCGGAGCCTTGGCCGCCGGGGCCACCGCGCGGGTGTGCGAGGTGTCGGTGGGGGCGGACGAGGCCGTCGCGGCGAAGCTGACCTGCGGCGGGCGGGCCGAGATCCTGCTCCAGCCGCTGTCGGCCGTGCCCGCCGCGTGGTGGGACCTGCTCGGGGAGGGCGTCGGCGTCGCGCTCGTGACCCGGCTCGGCGAGGACGCCGAGCACGCGGTGAGCGAGGTGGTCCGGGCCGTCGACACGCCGGCCGACGACGCCGAGCGGCGGGCCGGGGAGCTGCTGGCCACGCGCCGGCCCGGCCGGGACGCGCTGTACGGGGAGCGCGGGCTGGTGTTCGTGGAGGCGTACCCGTCCGCCCCGTACGTGGTCATCGGCGGGGGCGGCGAGCTCGCGGAGATCATCGAGGCGCAGGCGCTGCTGCTGGGGTGGGGGGCCGCACCGGTCGGTTCCGTCGCCGAGGCCGAGAAGCTGCTGGGCGCGCGCCGGGACGCCGCCTGCTTGGTGATGCTCAGTCACGATCCGGAGTTCGACGTGCCGACCGTGCGGAGCGCGCTCGCGCTGGGGGTCCCGTACGTCGGTGCGCTCGGCTCCCGCAAGACCACGGCGCGGCGGCGCGAGGGGCTGCTCGCCGCCGGGGTGTCCGAGGCGGACCTGGCGCGGGTGCACGGCCCGATCGGGCTGGACCTGGGGGCCCGGACGCCCCCGGAGACGGCGCTGGCGATCTGCGCGGAGATCCTGGCCGTGCTCGGGGGGTACGAGGTCCGGGCGCTGCGGGATTCGGACGGGCCGCTGCGGTAGGCGCCGGGACCCCGGCGCACGCCGGGCTCGGCCGGCTCGTCCGGGCTCAGCTGCCGAGGGCGCGCTTGAGTTGCGTCTTGTTCATGTCGGAGCGGCCGTGGATGTTGCGGCGCCTGGCCTCCGCGTAGAGCTGTTCGTACGTCGGCCCCTGCGCGCCCGCATGGGAGCGCAGGCCGCCGCGCCGACCGGAGGAGATGTCCTCCAGCGACTCCCTGCTCGCGGTCTTGGACTCGCCGGCCCGGGCCCGTTCCTTGTTGACGGTCCGGGCCGCGATCTCCTCGGCCCGCTGCTCGGACTCGCCGCGCCGCTCGGCGCTCTCCTTGATGTGCTCGTATTGGCGTTCTCGTTTGGGTGAAGATCCGCGGGGCATTTTGCGGCTCCCTTCGGGGCGGTCGTCCCGGCGCCTGCCCTGGTTTCGGCGCAGTAGTCACACCCGGGTCGGATGAAGGGATCTTCCCGGCCTCACGTGAATCGTCCTATATCGGGGAAAATAGTCTGTATGGACATGACCCTGAGTCTGGACCAGACAGCGACGCACATCGTGTGGTTCCTGGTCGTCGGGATCGCTGTGGTCGGCTTCCTGCTCGCCGGCTTCAAGCTCGGCCAGCGGGTCCGGGCCAAGGAGCCCCCGCCGCCCACCGCGGAGAGCCAGCCGCACCTGCCCGCCGGCGGCGCGGTCTACGAGGTCCGCGAGGAACGCGACCAGGTGGAGATCCCGGAGGGCGGGCTGCGCCCGCACGAGATGCAGGGCTACGGGAACTTCGGCTCCACCACCTCCAGCCACCCGGATGCCGTCCGGGCCGAGCGGGAGGCCGACTGGAAGCAGGTGGAGGGGCCGCATCCGCACGTACAGCCCGGCGCTCCCCCCGAGGCGGGGCGCGGCGCGCACAGCTGAACCCGGCTCCCGGCGTCCCGGCCAGCCCTGACCTGCGCCGCCCCACGGCGCGGGTCAGGGCGCCGTCCGCAGGCGCCGCCCCCACGGCCCGGGTCAGGGCTCCGTGCGCAGCCTGAGCACCTCCGGCGGCGGGTGCCGGGCCGTCGAGGGGTGGCGGACCTCGGCCGTCAGCGGCGGGTCGAGCGGGCGGTAGGGCACCTCGCCGAGCCCGATCGCGGTCACCGTGCCCCCACCGGCCCGGGGCCCGGCCGGGGTGCGGGCGGGGGCGTCGCGCTCCGCGACCGCCGCCACCACGTCCGCGCGCAGCGCCGCCGTCAGCGGGCTCGACACCAGCGGGGTCTCGTCCCCGTTCGGCAGCACCAGGACCAGCGCGAGCGGGCGGCGCGGGGTGCCGGTGTACCCGACGACCGCCGCGTCCCGCACATCCGTGTGCCGCAGCTTCTGCCAGCCGCGCCTGCCCGCCGGGTACGTCTGGTCCATCCGCTTGACGACCAGTCCCTCGATGCCGCTGGCGGGCAGGGTCTCGTACCAGGTGGCGGCCAGTTCCGGGTCGGTCGTCATCGGGACCGGCTGCAGCGGCGGCCCCAGCGGGAGCAGCAGGTCGACCAGGAGCGCCCGGCGCCGCTCGTAGGTGTGCCCGCGCAGGTCCAGCCCGGCCAGTTCCAGCACGTCGAACGCCGCGTACGAGGCCGGCAGGCTCTGGGCGAGTACCGCGGCCCGCGCGACCGTGGCCGCCGCCCGGCGCTGGACGAGGGCGAAGTCCGTACGGCCGGCGTGCCAGACGACCACCTCGCCGTCGAGGACGGTCCCGGCGGGCAACTGCCGGGCCGCGGCCACCAGATCGGGGAACGCCGCGGTCACGATGCGGCCCGAGCGCGCCTGCAGCGCCACGTCCTCGGCGGTGCGCACGACGACGAGGCGGTGGCCGTCGAACTTGGGCTCGTACGCCAGGCCCGCCCCGCGCGGCAGGGTGCGTACGGTGGCGGCGAGCGCGACGCGGATCACGGCCGGCCCCCGGGGGGTGCGGGCAGCCGGTGGACGCGGTCGGGGTCGGTCAGCGGGCCGAACAGGTCCCCGTGGCGCTCCAGCCGGGGCGGGATGTCGTCGGCGAGGAAGACCAGGTCGGCGGGGGCGCGGCAGGCCGCGACCTCCTCCCAGGAGACGGGGGCGGAGACCGTCGGGCGGGCCCGGGCGCGCAGCGTGTAGGCGGCCGCGGTGGTCTTGGCGGCGGCGTTCTGGCTGTGGTCGACGAAAACCTTGCCGGGCCGCAGGGCCTTGGCCATCCGGTGCAGTGCGAGGGCGGGGAGCGCGCGCTCGGCCTCCTGGGCGAGGCCCTTCGCGTACGCCGACACGCGGTCGGACGGGGTCGGCTCCAGGGCCACGGCCAGGTGCATGCCCTTGGAGCCGGAGGTCTTGGCGTACGCCTCCAGCCCGTCGGCGGCGAGGCGCTCGCGCAGCCACAGCGCGACGGCGCAGCACTCGACGGCGGTGGCGGGGGCGCCGGGGTCGAGGTCGATGATCAGCCGGTCGGCGACGGCCGGGCTGCCGGCGGGCCACTGGGGGGTGTGGAACTCGACGACGAGGTTGGCGGCCCACATGAGGGAGGGCAGGTCCGCGATGACCACCTGCCGGGCGGTGACGTCCTCGGAGCGGGGCACCGGGGTGGTTTTCACCCAGTCGGGGGTACCGGGCGGCGGGTTCTTCGTGAAGAAGAGCTGGCCGTCCGGGCCGTCGGGATAGCGCAGGAACGACACCGGCCGGTTGTGGATGTGGGCCAGCAGCGGAGCGGCGACGGTGGCGTAGTAGTGCAGCACCTCGCCCTTGGTGTAGCCGGTCTCGGGGTACAGGACCTTGTGCAGGTTGGAGAGCGGGATGCGACGCCCCTCCACCATGGTGATCGGCGTCATACGATGAGATTGCCATGAATCGGGAGGAACCGTGCGATCCATCTGGAACGGCGCAATCTCTTTCGGCTTGGTCAGCATTCCGATCAAGCTCGTGAACGCCACCGAGAGCCACTCGATCTCCTTTCGCCAGATCCACCTGAGCGACGGCGGGCGGATCCGCTACCGCAAGGTGTGCGAGCTGGACGGCGAGGAGGTGGCGACCGCCGAGATCGGCAAGGGGTACGAGGAGGCGGACGGGTCGATCATCCCGATCACGGACGAGGACTTGGCGCAGCTGCCGATCGCCACGGCGAAGACGATCGAGATCGTCTCGTTCGTGCCGGCGGACGAGATCGACCCGCTGCAGATGGACGCGGCGTACTACCTCGCGGCGAACGGCCCGACGGCGGCGAAGCCGTACACGCTGCTGCGGGAGGCGCTGAAGCGGAGCCGGAAGGTCGCGATCGCCAAGTACGCCCTGCGGGGGCGGGAGCGGCTCGGCATGCTGCGGGTGGTCGACGACGTGATCGCGATGCACGGCCTGCTGTGGCCCGACGAGATCCGGGTGCCGGAGGGGGTGGCTCCGGAGGGGAAGGTGTCGGTGCGGGAGGCCGAGCTGGACCTGGCGGACGCACTGATGGCGACGTTGGGCGAGGTGGAGATGGACTCGCTGACGGACGAGTACCGGGAGGCCGTGGAGGCGATGATCTCGGCGAAGTCGGAGGGTGCGTTCGAACCCCCTTCGGAGGCCGAGGTGGAGCCGGCCGGCGGGAAGGTCATCGACCTGATGGCGGCGCTGGAGAAGAGCGTGAGCGCCGCGAAGGCCTCGCGGGGGGAGGCGGGCCCCGAGGGGGAGGTCACCCCGATGCGCCGGAAGTCGGCGCCGGCCGCGCCGAAGGCGGTGGGCGGGAAGAAGTCCACGGCCGCGACGAAGAAGACGGCGGCCTCCGGTGCGAGGAAGACCGCATCGGCCAAGTCGACCTCGACCAAGTCCACTGCGGCCAAGACGACGGCCACGAAGTCCACGGTCAAGTCCACCGCCACGAAATCCACCGCCAAGTCCGCCTCGAAGACGGCTTCGGCGAAGAAGACGGCCGCTGCGGCGAAGAAGGCGGCCCCCCGCAAGCGGGCTTCGGCCTGAGGCGCGCCTGGGGGGTGCCCCTTCGACGGGCGGATCAGTCGACCGGATCCGTCGGCAACACCCTTCAGGGCCTGAGGACCACGCACGTGGTCGTGCCGTGCGCGTACAGCTTGCCGTCCTCGGCGCCGACCACCCGCGCCTCGGCCGTCGCGGTGGTCCGCCCCACATGCAGGGCCGTCCCCTCGCACCGCAGCGTCGGCGTTTGCGCCAGCACCGGGCGGATCATGTGCGCGCCCAACTGCACGGTCGTGTACGTGGTGGCCGCCGGAAGGCGGCTCATCACGGCCGAGCCGAGCGCCGAGTCGAGGAGCGTGGCGAGGAACCCGCCGTGCACCGTCCCCATCGGGTTGAGCAGGTGGTCGCCCGGGTCCCCCTCGAAGACGACGAAGCCCTCCTCGGCCTCCACCAGCCGGAACCCCAGGGTGCTCATGATCGATGCCTCGGGCAGGGCGCCCTTGATGCAGGCCTGGAGGATTTCGAGCCCGCTCATGCCCAGGATCTCCGGGGTGGGTTCGGGGCGCGAATGCCAGGTGTGGGTACGGGATCGGTCTGCGGCAGCGGCGGCGTACGGGGTGGTCGTGGTCATGGCCGCGAGCCTAGGCGGGCCCCGCCCGCCGCGGGAGTGGCGGATCCGGCACTTTCCACACCGATTCCGACAGGCGTCGCACCCGCTAGGGTGAGCCGGTGAAAACCGCCGTCCTGGTCCTCGACGGAGCGTTCGACTCCGGCGTCTCGGCCGTCCTCGACGTCCTGCACACGGCCAACGCCCTGCGCGGCCGGCTGCCCGGAGCCCCGCCGCCCGCCTTCGACATCCGTACCGTCGGCGTCCGCCGCACGGTCCGCACGGGCCTCGGACACCGGATCGACACCGAGGCCGCCCGCACCGCCGAGGACGCCGACCTCCTCGTCGTGCCCGCCCTCATGGAGCGCCGCCCGGAGGTCCTGGTGGAGACCGTGTCCGGCGCCGCGCACGGCACCGCGCGCCGGCTGCTCGCCGAGGCCCGTGAGCGGCGCACCCCCCTCGCCACCGCCTGCACCGGAACGTTCCTGCTGGCCGAGTCGGGCGTGCTGGACGGGCACCGGGCCACCACCAGCTGGTGGCTCGCCCCGGTCTTCCGGGAGCGCTATACCGAGGTCACCGTGGACGAGACCCGGATGGTCACCACCTCGGACGGAATGACCACCGCCGGGGCGGCGTTCGGCCACCTCGACCTCGCGCTGGGGATCGTGGGGATGCGCAGCCCGGCCCTCGCCGACCTCGTGCGGCACTACCTCGTGGTCGACGACCGGGCCTCGCAGGCCGCGTACGCCATCCCCAGCGCCCTGGCCCGGCACGATCCGCTGGTGGCCGCCTTCGAGCAGTGGGTGCGCGCCCGCATCGCGGAGCCGCTGTCCATCGCCGAGGCGGCCCGCGACCTCGGCGTCAGCGAGCGGACCCTCCAGCGCACGGTCGCCCGTACGCTCGGCCGCGCGCCGATCCGGCT
Source organism: Streptomyces sp. NPDC051109 (assembly GCF_044455885.1). Classification (NCBI taxonomy): domain Bacteria; kingdom Bacillati; phylum Actinomycetota; class Actinomycetes; order Kitasatosporales; family Streptomycetaceae; genus Streptomyces; species Streptomyces sp. NPDC051109. The sequence continues at coordinate 96,664 of NZ_JBITFF010000005.1, read as the reverse complement.
GGTGCAGGACCTGCGGGTGGAGCAGGCGGAGCACCTCCTGCGCACCACCGGCCTGCCGCTGGCGGTCGTCGCCCGCCGGGTCGGGTACGAGGGCCCCGGCGCCCTGCGGGCGCTCCTGCGCCGCCGCGTGGGCAAGGGCCCGCGCGCGCTGCGTTCCTAGGGGGTGCCGCGGGGCTTGCGGATCGGGAAGGTGCGCGGTGGGGGGCGGTGCGGTAGGGGCGGGAGCCAGGTGCGGGCGTCGCGGGCCTGGGTGAACAGGGCTTCCGTGTCCGGGGGTTTGAGGGTGGCCGGCGCCGACGCGAGGTGTGCCCGGGCCGTGGCCGGCTCCAGGACGCGGATGTCGCGGACCGTCGGGGCCAGCTCGACGCGGGAGGCGTCGACCAGGGCCAGGGCCGGCAGGACCGGCGCCGCGAGCGCCCGGGTGGCCGCGGCGGCCGCTTGGCGGATCCATCGCGGGTCCGGGCGCGGCTCGGCCCGGCCCACCGTCAGCAGCAGGTCGCCGACGGCCGCACGCTGGCGGCGGCCCGGGAGCGTACGGACGCAGAGGATTCCCGCGGGGCCTATGAGCAGGTGGTCGATGGCGCCGAGGCCCGGGAGCGGGACGCCGTGCAGGACCCGCCAGCCGTCCGGTTCGAGGGCGTCGAGGAGCTCGCCCATGCGCTGCTGGGCGGCCAGGTCCTGGCGGATCCGGTGCCGGGTCCGGCTGCCCGCCGAGCCGTGTTCCAGCTCGCCCAGCAGGAGTTCGCCGGGGCGGTTCGGAGCCAGGTCCTCGTCCGGCGCAAGGGCGAGTCTGCGCAGGTCCGCCGGTGTGGGCACCGGCGGCGGGCCGACCGTGAACGGGCCGGCTATGTACGGGCGCAACGCCGCCACGACCGCATCGCGGTGCTGGTCGGCGAGCACGCTGATCCGGTTGGTCTGCCGGTCGTACCAGGCCACCGCCCGGCCGTCGGGCAGGTTGACGTAGAGCCGGCCGCGGCCGGGGCGGCCGCTCGGCAGCACCTTGAGTCCCCGCATGGACCTCACCCCCCGCCGTACATGGGAGCAGCCCGGCCGCCCCGCGGCAATCCCCCGGTGGAGTTCTCGACCGTGTAACAGCTTCTACGGGACTCCGCCGGGTGCCTGTTACAAGCTCATCGCGGTACTGACACAGCGGGCTCCTAGGTTTGTCGCACCTGGACCGGACCGAAGGATTTCCCGTGAGCACCGTCGACCGCCGCACTCTCGTACGAGCCGCCGCAGTGACCGCCTGCGCCGGAACCCTCCTCGCGCTGCCCGCCGCGGCCGCACTCGCCGAGGGGGTGCCCGCCGCGTCGGCGGCGCAGTCCGCGGGTGCTGCCCGGACCCTGGTCAAGAGCCTCGCCCTCGCGGACGGCGTGTCCAGGGCGAACGTCTACCGGATCGCCCAGGGCGGCTTCCAGGCCGACATCCTGGCCGCCGACGGCGCCAAGTCGGCCACCCTGACCAGCCGTGACGGCGTCGCCGGCATCGGCCGCTCGGGCCCGCTCCACGCGGCCCTGCAGCCCGACGGCCGGCTCTCCTCCTGGGTCGGCGAGGCGGGCGCCGCGGACGGCCGCACCGCCACGCCCCTCGCCGACGGGTACAAGACCGGGACCCGCGACGGCCGGGTCGTCCAGGCCTCCGCCGGGCACGCCCGCACGGTCGCCGGCGGGACCCTGGACACGCTGGCCGAGGGTCCGGGCGACGGAGTGCTGCTGCTCGCCGCGGGGGGCGGGATCGCAGCCGTGGGCGCGGCCGGGCTCGGCTTCGCCATGCTGCGCCGCGGCCGTACCGAGGGCTGATCCGCGAGGGCCCCTCGGGAGCATCGAGAAACGGTCATATCTCCACATAAGGTTAAGATGCGCTGATGAGGCGTCGTGTCCGTGGAGAGGAGACCCAGTCGGCCGTGCATGCGCTGTCCGTCCCGGCCGCCGCCCCCCGCGCCCGCGCCCCCCGCGCCCGCTCCTCCCGAGGCCGCGCCCGCGCCGCCCTGTTCGCCCTGCCGCTGCTCCCGCTGCTGTCCCTGCTCTCCGGATGCGGTGACACCGGCGGCCCGGTGGGCGCCGGTCCGACCCCGACCGCGAGCGGGCCCGTACACCTGTGGCCGGAGCGCAAAGGGGCCTCCGTACCGCCGGCCGATCCCGGCGGCGCACCGCCGGAGTACGTGCAGGGGCTGGCGCCCGTGAGGGACCAGAACGTGCACGGGGTCGATCCGGTGGCCCTCGTCCAGGCGGAGCTGGCCGCCCATCCGAACACCGGGGTCGGCCCGGACGGGATGCCCCCGGAGACCGTCGCGGCGATCAAGGCGTGCGGGCCGGCGGGGCAGCCGCGCGGGAAGTGCCCGGTGCTGGCCCCGTACTACCGGGACCTGACGGGCAACGGCCGCGACGAGCTCGTCGTCGGCATCGAGCTGCCCGACCGGATGATGTCCGTACGGGCGTACACGGCGGACCCCGACGGACGCCTGAACCGGATCATGGCGACCACGCAGACCGTCGTCACCGTGGAGCTGGCCGGGCAGGACGTGATCCTGCGGGTGCCGAGCGGCCATCCGGGCTACGAGCTGATCACGGCGTGGTCCTGGGACGAGAAGCAGCGGACGATGCTGCCGGCGCGGGAGCAGATCGTACGGCTGCCCGGGACGGCGCAGAGCCCTTCCCCGTCCCCGCCGCTGAAGCCGACCGCCGAGGGGACCCCGTGAAGGGGGTGCGGAGGCGGCTGCCCGCGTGGACGGCCACGCTGACCTGGAAGTCCGGGCTGTTCATCGTCGTGATGTGCTGTTCGCTCGCCGCCGTGCTCGGCGCTCTGGTGCACGTGGAGGTGACCCGGCAGACCGTCGCGGCGGCGCGGGACAAGGCGTTGGAGAAGCTGCACGACGTGTCCCGCGAGTACGAGGCCGGCGAGGCCCTCCCGCCCGACGCGGGGATCGACCCGGCGGGGCTGCCCCCGGCGCTGCGCGCCCTGGCGGTGTCCGGGCAGCGCGCGACGATGGTGGCCGAGTACGAGGGCCGTCCGACGATGTGGGCGGCGGCCCCGGCGGACGGCAAGGCCCTGGCCACGGCCGTGGACTATTCGCAGAGCGCGCGGACGATCAGCGGCCTGGACAACGCGATCATCGGGTCGTCCGTGCTGGCGATCGGCGGAACGCTGCTGGTGGGCGCCTTCGCGGTGACCCGGGTGACGCGGCGGCTGCACCAGACGGCGACCGTGGCCCGGCGGATCACGCAGGGCGATCTCGACGCGCGCGTGGACGATCCGCGGACGAAGGACCCCTCCCGGCACCAGGACGAAGTGGCCATCGTGGCGGGGGCGCTCGACACGATGGCCGGAACCCTGCAGGCGAAGCTGCTGAGCGAGCAGCGGTTCACGGCGGACGTCGCGCACGAGCTGCGCACGCCGCTGACGGGTTTGCAGGCGGCGTCGGAGCTGCTGCCGGAGGGGCGGGCGACGCAGCTGGTGCAGGAGCGGGTACGGACGATGCGCGGGCTGACCGAGGACCTGCTGGAGATCTCGCGGCTGGACTCGGGGCGCGAGGTGGTGGAGACGGACCTGCACCAGCTGGGGCGCCTGGCGCGGCGGGTGGTCCGGGCGTCCGGGACGGAGACGGAGCTGGTGGTCCTGCGGGACGCGCACGTGGAGACGGACCGGCGCCGGCTGGAGCGGGTGCTCGGGAACCTGGTGGCCAACGCGCACAAGCACGGGCGGGCGCCGGTGCTCCTGACCGTGGACGGTCCGGTGGTGAGCGTGCGCGACCACGGGGACGGGTTCCCGGAGTACCTCAGGGCGCACGGCCCGCAGCGGTTCCGGACCGGCGGCGCGGGAACGGGCAAGGGGCACGGGCTGGGGCTGACCATCGCGGTGGGGCAGGCGGAGGTCATCGGCGCGCGCCTGGAGTTCCGGGAGGCGGAGGGCGGCGGGGCGCTGGCCGTCCTGACGCTCCCGGCGGCCCCGGCGGACTCCCTGTAGGGGGCGCCCCCGTCAGGGGGTGTCCTCCTGCGGCGGGGTCGGCTTCGTGGCCGGCTTCGTCCAGGGCCAGCGGAGCCTGGGCTTCTGCCCGGACGGGGAGTACGTGTACTTCCAGCCCTTCTGGAGGTGCAGCCGCTTGGAATAGCCCGCCGGGACCCGCTCGTACAGCAGGACCGTCGCGGGGCCGCCGTCGGCCGACGGGACCGGGATCTCGTACCACTTCGGCGGGTGGCCGGTCGGGCCGACGAGGATCGGCAGGACCCGGCCGTCCATCGGGCCGCCCTCGAAGGGCGTGGGTTCGCTTCTCACCCCACCAGTGTCACAGCAGGTGGGCGGCCTCGGAGACCACCGGGATCACGCGCCGGGCCAGGACCCCGACCGGGCCGTCCGCCGATTCCAGGGCCAGCGCGCTGCGCGCCGCGGCCGCGGTCTCCGGGTCGGTGGCGGCCGTCGCCGTCAGGAGGGCTATGAACTGGTCGACCAGCCAGTCGCGCAGGGCCGAGACCTCCGGCTGCTTGCCTTCGTCGATCCAGATCAGGGAGGCCGCCTCGACCGCCGTGATCCAGGTGCGGACCATCATCCGCAGTCGCGGGCCGGGGGCCGGCACGGCCAGGTGGTAGAGGATCTGCTGGGCCGCGGCCCGGCGGATGCCGTCCACCGTGGCCGTCGTACGGGAGGTCTCGACGACGCTGCCGCCTTGGAGGAGGGCCGAGAATCCGGCGTCGTGCTCGTCCACGAAGGCCAGGTAGCGGTCCAGGGCGCGGGAGAGGCGCTGGGTGAGCGGACCGGCCTGCGGTTCGGCGAAGCACTGCTCCAGGAGGTCGCCCGCCGAGCGCAGGGCCGCCTCGTACAGCTGCTGCTTGCCGCCCGGGAAGTAGCGGTAGACCAGGGGCCGCGAGACGCCGGCCGCCTCGGCGACGTCGTCGAGCGAGACCTCCTCCGGGGCCCGGTGCGCGAACAGCGACAAGGCGGCGTCGAGGAGCTGGGCCCGCCGCTCCTCGACGCTCAGCCTGCGGTACGCGCGTACGGTCGTCATGCCCGCAGGGTAGCCCCGAAACAGGCGGTTCAGGCGAGGAGTCCCGAGCTCTTCCAGAGCCTGCGGCCGACTCCGCGCAGGACACCGATGTCGTCGAGGAAGTCGGTGAGGCGCTTGGCGCCCGTCTGCATGACCTCGCGCCGGTGGCCGCTCGCCTTGGCCTGGGCGAGGGCCTCCCGCCGGTCGAGGCCGACGTTCTCGTAGACCTGCGGGTTGACGAAGGCCAGGGAGAAGACGCGGGCGGCCTCGCCGCAGCTGACGCGGGTCAGCTCCTGTTCCCAGCGCGGGGCGGTCAGCATCTGCCGGCGCAGCTCCTCGCGGGCGTAGCGGACGTGCCGGGCCTCCTCGATGACGTGGATGCGGGTGACGCCGCGGACGAGGGGCTGGATCCGCTCGTCGGGGAAGGTGAGGCGCTGCATCCAGTCGAGGATCTCCTCGCCGAGGAGGGTGCAGGCGAAGGAGCCGGGGGTGGTGGAGATCGTCTTGAGGACGCGGGCGAGGTTGTGGTGGGTGCGGGAGACGGGGTAGGCGGGGGCGCCGGCCTTTTCGATCATGCGGGCGAACATCATGGAGTGGCGGCACTCGTCGGCTATCTCGGTGAGCGCGTACCGGACGTGATTGCTGGTCAGAGACTTGTCGTAGATGTGCCGGACCATCAGCTGCATCAGGATGACCTCGAACCAGATGCCGAGGGAGCCGAGGGCGGCGGCCTCGTGGCGCGAGAGGTCGATGCGCTGCTCCTCGCCCATCTTCTTCCAGAGCGGGGTGTCGTAGAGGGAGAGCAGTTCGGGCGGCCAGTAGTACGTGCCGTCGACGGGCGGGGCGTCCCAGTCGAGTTCCTTGTCGGGGTCGAAGGAGTGCTTGGCCGAGGATTCGAGGAGTCGCGCGGCGATCTCTTCACGGTCCTTGAGGAGGCCGAGCGCGTCACGCAGCGCGCCTCGATCGGTCACGGTCGTCATGGCTTCGGATACCTCGCTCATCGGGTTACCGGCGGTCAACAGTTATGAGACTGCTTGTCAGCAAGACCGTCAATCCCCTGCGCGCGACTTGTTGACCCCGCGTCTACCAACGTGTGACGCTGCCAACCATCCAGTCCTGTACGGAAGTACCCGAGCCGAGGGGGCGTCAGTGTCGACGCACGAGCTCTACACCAAGGACCCGGGCGCGGAGGCCTGGCAGGTTCCGGCCTCCGGCGCGGCCCGCTTCAGCTGGGAGTACGCCGACGGCCGCGAACGGCTCCTCGCGCTGTACCAGAAGGGCAAGGACAAGCAGTGGGACGGCGCCAAGCGCATCGACTGGGACCTGGAGGTGGACCCGTACAACCCGCTCGGCACCCCGGACGAGGCGCTGACCCTCTACGGCACCCGGCACTGGGCCGGACTCACCGAGAGGGACAAGGGGGAGCTGCGCCGGCACTACGCCGCCTGGAACTTCAGCCAGTTCCTGCACGGTGAGCAGGGCGCGATGGTGTGCGCGGCGCGGATCGTGGAGTCGGTGCCGGACCTGGACGCGAAGTTCTACTCCGCGACCCAGACGATGGACGAGGCCCGGCACGCCGAGATCTTCGGCCGCTTCCTGCACGAGAAGGTCGGGATGCTCTACCCGATCAACGACAGCCTCCAGGGGCTGCTCGGCGACACCCTGCGCGACTCCCGCTGGGACATGCCGTACCTGGGCATGCAGGTGCTGATCGAGGGCCTGGCGCTGGCGGCGTTCGGGATGATCCGCGATACGACCGACAAGCCGCTGCCGAAGCAGATCCTGGCGTACGTGATGCAGGACGAGGCACGGCACGTGGCGTTCGGGCGGATGGCGCTGCGGGACTACTACAAGCAGTTGACGGACGCCGAGCTGCGCGAGCGCGAGGAGTTCGTGATCGAGGGCTGCTACCTGATGCGGGACCGGCTGCGCGGGGTGGAGGTGCTGGAGAACTTCGGCATCTCCCGCAAGGAGGCCGCGGAGTTCACCGAGCAGTCGGAGTTCCTGCACCTGTTCCGGAAGCTGCTGTTCAGCCGGATCGTGCCGTGCGTCAAGGACATCGGGCTGTGGGGCGGGCGGCTGCAGAAGGCGTACCTGGACATGGGCGTCTTCGAGATGGGCGACTCCAATCTGGACCTGCTGATGAGCCAGGACGAGGAGATCGCCGAGGCACTGGACCGCGAGCGCTTCGCGGCGGAGGAGGCGGACCGGGTGGCCGAGGTGGAGGCGGCGATCGCGGAGGGGGCGATCGCGGAGGGGGCGATCGCGGAGGGGGCGGACCCCGCGTAGGGGCGGACCCCGCACGGGAGCCGGGCGGCCTCAACCGGTCGGCCCCCGTCGGTCGGCGACACCGGGCGGCGTCAATCGGTCGGCCCCCATCGGGCGGCGTCAATCGGTCGGCCCCCATCGGGCGGCGTCAACCGGTCGGCCCCCATCGGGCGGCGTCAATCGGTCGGCGTCAACGGGCGGCGTCAACGGGCGGCGAGCGCCGCCTCCATCACCGCCCTGGCGATCGGGGCGGCCGCGCCGTTGCCGCTGATGTCCCCGCGGTGCGCCTCGGCGTCCTCGACCACCACCGCCACCGCGACCCCCGGCTGCGGCGCGTCCTCGGCCTTCGCCCAGCCGATGAACCACGCGTACGGGGTCCCCGCGTTCCCGACGCCGTGCTGCGCCGTACCGGTCTTGCCGCCGACCACCGCGCCCGGGATCCCGGCGTTGCGCCCGGTGCCGTTCTCCACCACCTGCACCATCATCTCCTGCAGCCGCAGCGCCGTCGCCGGGGTCATCGCCCGGCCCAGACCGTGCTGCTGCCCGCGCCGGACCTGGCCCCCGTCGTCCTGGGTGGTCCGGTCGACGAGGTACGGGGACTTGAGCTCGCCGCCGTTCGCGACCGCCGCCGCGACCATCGCCATCTGGAGCGGCGTCGCCGTCGTGTTGAACTGCCCGATCGAGGACAGCGCCAGCTGGTCCGGGCTCATGTCCGTGTCGAAGTTCGACCGCGACACCCAGGCCGGCACCCGCAGCCCCTCCTCGTTGAACCCGAACCGGCGCGCCGCGTCCGCCATCGCGCGCAGTCCGACCCGTACCCCGATCTTCGCCATCACCGTGTTGCAGGACCACTGCACCGCCTCGGCCATCGAGGCGTCCTGGCAGCCGGTGGCCGCGTTCGGCAGGAGGGTGCTGGTGCCGGGCAGCGGGTAGGGGTCGGGGGTCTGCGTGGGCGCGTCCACATCGGTGACCACGCCCGCGTCCAGGGCCGCGGCCGCCGTCACGATCTTGAAGGTGGAGCCGGGCGGGTACGTCTCGCGCAGCGCCCGGTTCAGCATGGGCCGGGCGGGGTCCGCGTTCAGCCGGGCCCAGGCCGCCTTCACGGGCCCGCCGGTGCCCGAGAGCGCCGCCGGATCGTACGAGGGGCTGCTGACCAGCGCGAGGATCCTGCCGGTGGAGGGCTCCAGGGCGACGGCCGCGCCGCGCCGGCCCGCCAGTCCGGTGTACGCGGCGAGCTGCGGGCCGGACCGTACGGTGGTCTCCGCGTTGCCGCCGGACGGGCGGCCGCGGGCCAGGTCGTACCAGAGCGGGAAGGCCGAGAGCCCCGGATCGGTGCCCGAGAGGATCGCGTCCTCGGCGCGCTCCAGGAGACTGGTCCCGTACGTCTGCGAGGAGAAACCGGTGACCGGCGCGTACAGCGGACCGTTCGCGTACGTCCGCTCGTAGCGCAGCAGTTGCCCGCTGTCCCGCGATCCGGTGACGGGCCGCCCGTCGACCAGGATGTCCCCGCGGGGCTCGGCGTACCGCTCGATGGCGGGGCGCTTGTTGGCCGGGTTCGCCCCGTACGCGGCGGCCTCCCAGACCTGCACCCGGGCCACGTTGACGAGCAGGGCGGCGAGCAGCAGCGCGCAGAAGTACGCGCACCAGCGGATGTACCGGATCACGCGCCGCCCCCTTCGGCCGGGCGGGGCCGGCCGGCGCTGTCGCCGAGCCGGACGAGCAGCGCGACGATGACCCAGTTGGTGACGACGGAGGAGCCGCCCTGGGCGAGGAAGGGCATGGCCATGCCGGTGAGCGGGATCAGCCCGGTGACCCCTCCGGCGATGACGAACACCTGGAGCGCCACGATCGAGGCGAGCCCGGTGGCGAGGAGGCGGCCGAAGGGGTCCCGCAGCGCGAGCCCGGCGCGAAACCCCCGGTGGACGAGGAGCGCGTAGAGCAACAGGATCGCGGTGAGGCCGACGAGGCCGAGCTCCTCGCCGGCGGTGGCGAGGATGAAGTCCGACTTGGCGGCGAAGCCGATGAGGAAGGACTGCCCGTGGCCGAGCCCGGAGCCGAGCAGCCCGCCGGCGGCGAAGGCGAAGAGGGACTGGGCGAGCTGGCCCGGCCCTTCTCCCCTCTCGATGGAGGCGAAAGGATTCAGCCAGTCCTCGACACGGCTGTGCACATGCGGCTCCAGCGTGCCGACGGCGTACGCGCCCAACGCGGCGAGCAGCAGCCCGATCGCGATCCACCCGATCCGGCCGGTGGCGGTGAAGAGCATGACGACGAAGAGCCCGAAGAAGAGCAGCGAGGTCCCGAGGTCGCGCTCCAGGACGAGCACGCCGACGCTGAGCAGCCAGATCGCGAGGATCGGGCCGAGGACCCGGCCGGGCAGGAGGCGCAGCTTCCAGAACAGCCGTCGGCCGGTGAGGGCGAGGGCGGTGCGGTTCGCGGCCAGGTAGGCGGCGAAGAAGACGGCGAGCAGGATCTTGGCGAACTCGCCGGGCTGGAAGGAGAGTCCGGCGAACCGGATCCAGATGTGCGCGCCGTTGACCGCCGGGAAGAACACGGGGACGAGCATCAGCACGAGGGAGGCGGCCACGGAGAGGTACGCGTACTTCTGGAGCACCCGGTGGTCGCGCAGCAGCACGACGACGAGGACGAACAGGACCACGCCCAGCGCCGACCAGCGCAGTTGGTCGGCGGCGGTGAGGTGGGCGGGAGTGGTGAGGTCGAGGCGCTGGATCAGGACCAGGCCGAGCCCGTTGAGCAGGACGGCGATGGGCAGGACGAGCGGATCGGCGTACGGGGCCCGGAAGCGGACGGCGAGGTGCGCGAGCAGGGCCGCGCCCCCCAGCCCGGCGGCGTAGCGGCCGGCGGACCCGGGGGCGCTGCCGGTGGTGGCCAGGCCGACGTAGAGGTGGCCGAGGACGCAGATGAGGACTGCTCCGGCGAGGAGCGTCAGCTCGACGCCTCTGCGCGTGGACGCGGAGCCGTCGGGGGGCGGGGGCGGCGCGGGCTCCGCCACCTCTGCCGTCAGAGCGGTCATATCGGAAACGTAGCAAGCGGACGGATGGTATGTCCGCTTATGTCATAGAGTGCCGAGGAGTAGTCAGAATCGGTCACGAGTGGGAGCGGCGAGACATGGGACCAGTGGAATTCATCGTCTTGGCCTTCCCGGAGGAGCAGCTGCGGGTACCGGCGGTCGAGGCCGTGATGGGGTTGCGCAAGGCGGGGGTCGTACGGCTGATCGACGGGCTCGTGGTCACGAAGACGGCGGCGGGTGAGGTGCTGGCGGCGGAGTTCGACGAGTTCATGGAGTTGCAGGGCCTGCTGCGGCACCGGGAGGCCGCGCAGCTGATCGGGGCCGAGGACGTCGAGGAGTCGGCGCAGCTGCTGGAACGGGGCAGCTGCGCGCTGCTGCTGCTCGTGGAGCACGTGTGGGCCGAGGACGCGGCGATCGCGGTACGGGCGGCGGGCGGCCGCATCGTGGGCTCGGTCCGGATCCCGCCGGAGCGGACGGAGGCGGCCTGATGTTCATCCGCCCGGTCGGTACGAGAGTGGAGCCGGCCCGCCGCCCCACGGGCCACCCCCTCCTCCAAGGGCTCCTCGCCCGAGCGGCGGGCCGGCCGCCGGTGGCACGTGACGCGGAGGGCCCCTCCGACTCCGACGCGGCGGGCGCCGAGCCCACCGGGTCCGCGGGCCTAGGAGCCGGCCCGCAGCCGACGGGACACGAGGCGGTCGGCCATGCGCCGGAGGAGGAGCGGACGGCAGGAGCCGAGGCGGCTGCTCCGGAGCGCCGGACGACCACCGGCGGCGGCGGGCCCCTGCCCCCGCCCGTCGGCCTGGCCACGGAACTCGCGCAACTGGCCAACCTGGCCCGGGAAGGCCTCCTCACCCCCCAGGAGTTCAAGGAAGCCAAGACCCGCCTCCTCCACTCCTGAGGGCCCGGCGCGGAGGCACCCGGCCACCCGGCCCTGCCGGTCGGCGGCACGGGTGCCGCCGCGTTTCCCGGGCTCCTCCCGGACCCGTGCCCGGACGCCGTCGGGCCGAATGCGCCGGGGCGCGGGACCGACCGGGTCGGGGGTGAGGTGGGGTGGGGCGGGGTGCCGGCCGGGGCGTAAGACGTGCTGTGCGGCGGGACCCCGAGCACCTCTCGGACCCGGACAGCCGCCATGGCCGTGCCCCGCCCCGGCCCCCGGCCTCGGCCCCGGCCCCGGCCCATCCGAAGCCGCGCTGCACGGAGGGGGCGGCCCGAGGCCGAGGCCGACCGCAGGGTCCGGCTGCCCGGTGCCGCGCCCAGGGGGCCTGATGGGGCCCTGCCTGCGGCAGCGGTGGGCCGGACGGGTGGGCACGGGGAACTGGCCGTCCCCGGTGGGGGATTTGTCATACCGGGCGTGGCAGCATCGGCGGCCTGGAGGTGATCACATGTCACGCCGCGTGCTCCGTGCCGCCTGCATCGCCGCCCTGTTCGTGTCGGCCGGGCCGCTCCCCGTCACGCACGCCGGGTCCGTACCCGACTTCCTGGCGGCCTCGGCCGCCGCCACGACCCCGAAGCCCCGTACCACCGCACGCGCCGCCGACCCCGCAGGCACCCGGGGCACCACCGCCCGGCAGGCCCACGGCTCGACCCAGGCCACCGCCGCGGAGACCGCCCCTGCGGCGCAGCACCCCGACCCGGGGCACACCGCCTCCGGGCGGACCCCCGGCGCCCGCGGAGCCACCGCCGCGCAGGGGCCCGGCTCGGGGGACGGCGCCGACGCGCAGACCGCCACCCCGCGGAACCCCCTCGACATAGGCGCGGCCGCCAAGCGGAACCCCGAGGACGCAGGCGCGGCCGCCAGGCAGGAGCCCGGCAGCGGAGCGGCCGGTGCGCTACCGGGGCCCGGCGCCGCAGGGGCCGGCAGCACAGGGGCCAGCGGCACAGGAGCCGGCGGCACAGGAGCCGGCGCCCTCCAGGGGCTCGGGGTCGGGGAGTTGCTCACGCGGCTGCAGGGGCTCTACCGGGACGCCGAAGCCGCCGCCGAGGGGTACAAGGCCACCGAACTCGCGCTCAAGGCCGGGCAGGACGAGGAGCGGCGACTCAGTGCCGAGCTCGCGAAGGCCCGTACGGACCTCGGCGCCGAGAAGGCCGCCGCCGGGCGGGTGGCGCGGGAGCAGTACCAGGGCGCCGTCGGCTTCTCCCCGTACGCCCGGATGCTGCTCACCGGCGACCCCCAGGCCGCCCAGGACCAGCGTCGGCTCGCCGCCCGCGAGGGCGCCCGGCGGGCCGGTGTGCTGGCCCGGCTCACCCGCAGCGAGCACCGGGCCGCTCTCCTCGCCACCGCCGCCCGCAAGTCCCTCGACGCCCGCCAGAACCTGACCGCGCAGCGCAAGCGCCACAAACAGGAGGTCGACCGCAAGCTCAAGGAGGTCGAGCAGGTCCTCGCCTCGCTCACCCCCGAGCAGCTCGCCGGGCTCGGCTCCCGCGAGGCCGCGAACACCGCCGCCGCGCAGCGGGAGCTGCTGGACTCCGGACGGCTCGGCGACACCCCCCGTACGCCCACGGCCGCGGGCGGCGCCGCCCTGACCTACGCCACCGAGCAGATCGGCAAACCGTACGTGTGGGGCGCCGAGGGGCCCGGGTCCTTCGACTGCTCCGGGCTCACCTCGCGGGCCTGGGCGCACGCGGGCCGGTCCATCCCCCGGACCAGCCAGGAACAGTGGGCGCAGCTCCCCAAGGTGCCCCTGGACGAGCTGCGCCCCGGCGATCTGGTGGTCTACTTCCCGACCGCCACCCACGTGGCCCTGTACGTCGGCGACGGAAAGGTGATCCAGGCCCCGCGCCCCGGCGCGAAGGTCAAGGTGTCCCCCATCGCGGCCAATCCGCTGCTCGGCGCCGTACGGCCCGATGCGGACGCGGCCCCGCTCGCCGCGTTCACCGCACCGCCGCTCCCCGCTGCCTCGCCCGCGGACGGCGGCGACGCCGGCTACTTCGCCGAGGAGGCTCCGGCCGACGACGCGACCTCCGCCAAGTAGTCCTGCGCGTCTTCGGGGTCGTAGAAGTACGCGTCGAAGTCGGCCGGGTTGTCGAAGCCGTTGGCGAAACGATCCGCCACCGGCTGGAGCTGCCCGGCCGCCCCGATCAGGTTCAGCACGTGCTCCGGCGGGACGCCCAGCATCGCGTTCGTCCACTGGGTCACCGGCTTGCCCGTCGTGAACCAGAACTTGTCGAAGGTGGCCTTCATCCAGGCCTCGTCGAACGGCTTGTCCCCGTGCATCAGGATCGACGACAGGTAGGAGGCCGCGCACTTGGACGCGGAGTTCGAGCCCTGTCCTGTGATCGGGTCGTTCGCGACGACCACGTCGGCGACGCCCAGCACCAGGCCGCCGCCCGGCAGCCGGCCGATCGGGTTGCGGACGACCGGCGCGTACCGGCCGGCCAGCGTGCCGCCCGCGTCCGTCAGCTCCACGTTCGCCGCCCGCGCGTACTCCCAGGGCGTGAACTTCTCCATCAGTTCCAGCGTGAGCGCGAGGTGTTCGGCCGGCTCGTGCACCCCGCGGAACACGTCGAGCGGGCCGCCCGGGATCCCCTCCCAGAACAGGATGTCCGCCCGCCCCGACGTCGTCAGCGCCGGCATCACGAACAGTTCGCCCACTCCCGGGACCAGGTTGCAGCGCACCGCTTCCGTCTCCGGGTGTTCGGGGCGCGGTTCGAGCCCGTGCACGTACGAGACCGCCAGTGCGCGCTGCGGTGCGTCGAACGGGGAGCGCGCCGCCTCCCGCCCGAACATCGACACCAGCTCGCCCTTGCCGGCGGCGACCAGCACCAGGTCGTACGTACGGGAGAAGAAGTCGAGGTCGGCGACGGACGCGCCGTGGATCACCAGCTGTCCGCCGCGCTGCACGAAGGTGTCGAGCCAGCCGGCCATCTTCAGGCGCTGGTCGACGGATTGCGCGTACCCCTTGAGGCGGCCGAGCCAGTCGACGGGGCGCGAGCCGTCCGGGGCGGCCACGGACACGCCGATGCCCTCGATCCGCGGGGCGCTGCGCTCCCAGAAGTTCAGCCCGAGGTCGCGCTCGTGCTGGAGCGCCGTGTCGAACATGACCTGCGTGGACATGATCCGACCGGTGCGGATCTCGTCCGCCGTCCGGTTGGACATGAGGGTGATCTCGTACCCCTTCGCCTGGAGGCCGAGGGCGAGCTGGAGACCGGACTGGCCGGCCCCCACGACGAGTATCTTGCGCATCTCACGTTCTCGATTCGGGTGTCGGTTCGGCGGTTCGACGGTTCGGCGGTTCGGCGGTTCGCCGGTCGGGCGGCGCGGGGGACCTATTCGGGGGTCGCGTCCAGCGCGTGGCCCACCAGGGTCACCAGGGACTCGACGACCGTCTCCCGGCTGCGCGCGTCCATGATCAGCACCGGTACGTTCGGCGGGACGGTCAGCGCCTCGCGCACGTCCTCCGGCTCGTACGACGGCGAGCCCTCGAAGTGGTTCACGGCGACCGCGTACGGGAGACCGCAGCTCTCGAAGTAGTCGAGCGCCGGGAAGCAGTCGCGCAGCCTGCGCGTGTCGGCCAGGACGACGCCGCCGATGGCGCCGCGCACCAGGTCGTCCCACATGAACCAGAAGCGCTCCTGGCCAGGGGTCCCGTACACGTACAGCACGAGGTCGTCGGCGAGGGTGACGCGGCCGAAGTCCATCGCGACGGTGGTGGTGCTCTTGTCCGGGGTGCCGGACAGGTCGTCCGTCGGGGCGGCGGCCTGGGTCATCACCGCCTCGGTGCGCAGCGGGGTGATCTCGGAGACGGAGGACACGAAGGTGGTCTTGCCGACGCCGAAGCCGCCCGCGACCAGCACCTTGACGGCGACGGGTGCGCGGGAGCGGTCGTACTGCCAGGGCTGGACGGGCTCGTCGTCCCAGGCGGTCCCGGCGTGGCCGGGTATCGCGACGGGCGTGCCGACGGGCGGGTCAGAGACTGCGAAGACCACTGAGCACCCTTTCCAGCAGCGCGCGTTCGGGGCGCCCGGGGCCGTGCCCCGTCCCGTAGACGCGTATCCGCCCCTGGTCGGCGAGGTCGCTGACCAGGACGCGGACCACCCCGAGCGGCAGCTTCAGCAGGGCGGATATCTCCGCGATGGTGCGCATGCGGCGGCAGACCTCGACGATCGCCGGCATCTCGGGCATGCGGTCTTCGGGCTCGGGCCGCTGCGGCTCCGACGCCCGGGTGTCGCAGGCGGCGACGAACGTCTCCACGTGCAGGACCTGCGCGAAGCGGGTGCGGCCGCCCGTGAGGGAGTACGGGCGGACGCGGGCGGGCCGGCGGTCGGCTCCGCGTATCGGCAGGCGGTCGGACGCCGAAGCGGACGCCGCCGAGGCCGTACTCCTCACGGGGTCTTCTCCATCGACTGGCGCAGCTCGCTGCGGACTTCGGGGGTCAGGACGTGGCCGGCCCGGCCGACGAACAGGGCCATGTGGTACGCCACCACGCTCATGTCGCAGTCGGGGGTGGCGTGCACGCCGAGCAGCGAACCGTCGCTGATGGCCATGACGAAGACGGAGCCGTGCTCCATCGCCACCATCGTCTGCTTGACCGCCCCGCCCTCCATGAGCTCGGCGGCGCCCGTGGTGAGGCTGCCGAGGCCGGAGACGATGGTCGCCAGGTCGGCGGAGGCGCCGCGCGGACCCTTGGTGCGCGCGGGGTTCCGGCCCGCGGCCGCTCCCCCGGGGTCGGAGGACAGCAGCAGGAGCCCGTCCGAGGACACGACGGCGACGGAGTTGACGCCGGGCACCTCCTCGACCAGGTCGGTCAGCAGCCACTGCAGGTTGCGGGCCTGGGTGCTCAGTCCGTACGTACTGGGCGCGGTCATGTGCGTGCCTCCTGTGCGGTGTCCCCCTGGTCGGTGTCCTGTGCGAGTTCGGCGGCCACGACGCGCCGTCCGTCCCGCGTCCCCTGGTAGAAGCCGCCGAGCCGGCGGCGCAGCTCGTCGGCGTCGACGCGGCGCGGCGGCGCGGGCGGCCGCGCGGCCTCGGGGCGGCTCGCGCCCACCGTGCGCGGGGTCCGCTTGGGCAGCCCCTTGCCGGTGACGGCCGCCTCCGGCCCGGAGTCGGGGTGGCTCCCCTGGCGGGGGACCCAGTCGGCCTCGTCGGGCGCGTGCCGGTGGGGCTCCGCCGGGCCGTCGGGGGCGACGGCGGTGGCGGGGTCCCCGGGCAGCGGCAGTCCTGCTTCCGGTACGTCGGCCCGCGGGCCGGCAGCGGGCAGCCGGTCGGGGGCCGCCGGGTCGGGGTCGGGCCCGGCGAAGCCGTCCGGTCCTGCGTCGGGGACGACCCGGGCGAGGAGTTCTTCGCCGGGATCGGGCTCGCCCGGGGCCTCTGCGGGGCTGCCGGCTGCGGTGACCCCCTGGTCGGCGCCCGGAAGCTCGGGCTCCGCCGCCGGGGCGGCGTCCGGGACGACGCGGGCCAGCAGCTCCTCGGCCGGGGCCGGTCCGCCGGACGCGGTGAACACCTGGTCGGCGGGGGGCAGTACCTCCGCGGGATCACCGAGGCCGCGGCCGGCGGTGAACACCTGGTCGGCGGGGGGCAGCTGACCGTCCGCCGCCGGGGCGTGCCCGGCCGCGTCGGGCTCCAGCCCCCCGGCCAGATCCGGCCCGAAGTCCGGAGCCAGGCCCGCGCCCGACGCGAAGTCCGGCTCCGAGACCGGGGCGGACTCCGGCTCCGAGACCGGGTCCGAAACCAGGTCCGGGTCCGGGGCCGAGACCGGGTCCGACTCCGGGTCCGAAACCAGGTCCGGGTCCGGGGCCGAGACCGGGTCCGAGTCCAGATCCGAAACCAGCTCCGGCTCCGCTTCCGCGGTCGGCGCGAGGCCCTGGCCCGGGCCCTGGCCCGTGTCGGTGCCTGCGGGCGTCGGCTCGTCCGCGCCGTCCGGTGCGACCGGGTCCCACTCCATGCCCCGCAGCAGCTCGGCGTCCGCCTCGGGGCCCGGGTCCCGGAAGGGCTCGGCAGCCGGGGCGGGGGCCTGGCCGGCCTGCGCCGACGCCTCCGCTTCCCGCTCCACCGCCGGGGGCTCCGGCATCCGGCGCCCCGGGATCGTGTTCTCGTTCGCCTCTGCGATCACGCCCGGCAGCCGCAGCTCCGGCACGCCCTGCGCGGGCGTGGCGTACGTGTGCACCGGCGAGCTCGGCGGCGTGGCCGGGAGCAGCGAGGCCGGGACGACCACCAGGGCCTCCGTGCCCGCGTGCCGTCCGGCGCGCAGCTCGGCCGTGACCCCGTGGCGGGCCGCGAGGCGGCCCGCGACGTACAGGCCGAGGCCGAGGCCGTGTTCGGCCTCCGGCTCCTCGTCGTAGGCCTCCGGCGTGGCCAGGCGGGCGTTCAGCGCTTCCAGCCGGTCGCCGGTGACCCCGATGCCCTCGTCCACGACGGACAGCACCACGTCACCCGAGTCGAGCAGCCACCCGGAGACCCGTACCTTGGCCTCGGGCGGCGAGAACGTCGTCGCGTTCTCCAGCAGTTCGGCGAGGACGTGCGAGATGTCGTCGGCCGCATGCCCGGCGACCTGCGTGAACGGCGGCAGCGCCGCCAGGTCGACGCGCTCGTAGCGCTCGATCTCGCTGACCGCGGCCCGCATCACGTCGACGAGGGGGACCGGTCCGGCCCCGGCGCCGTGGCCGTGCTCCTGGCCGGCCAGGACCAGCAGGTTCTCGTTGTGGCGGCGCATGACCGTCGCCAGGTGGTCCAGCTTGAACAAGGTCGCCAGCCGGTCCGGGTCCTGCTCCTTGGACTCCAGCTCCTCGATGACCGCGAGCTGGCGCTCCACGAGCCCCAGCGTGCGCAGCGAGAGCGAGACCGACGTCGTCGACATGATGCGGCGGTGTTCTTCGAGGTGGGCCCGCAGCTGCGCCAGTTCCTGCTCCACCGCTTCCCGGCTCGCGGTCAGTTCCCGCTCCAGCGTCTCGCGGGCCGCGGAGAGCGCCTCGTTGCGGCCGATGAGCCGGCGCCCGTCGGCGTCGAGGCCGGCGATCCGGGTGTGCAGGGAGACGGTCTGGTCGCGGACCGCGTTGAGGTGGCGTACGACCTCGGCGAACTCGTCGTTGCGGCCGGTGAAGCGGACCGGCTCGACGGAGCCCTCCGGGGTGGCCAGCCGGGCCGCGCCGCGGCGCAGTACGGACAGCGGCCGGGTCAGCGAGCGGGCGACGGCCGTCGAGAAGCCGACGGCGACCAGGAACAGCAGCCCGAGGACGGCGACCAGCATCTCCAGCCGGGTCACGTCGTCGTCGCGCAGGGTGGCGAGCGCGGTGGCCCGCTGCCCGGCGAGGGTGGCCTCGACGGACCGCATCCGGTCGATGCGGGCGGTGAGCGACGGGGCGACGGCGGCGCCGTCGAGCCGGCGGTCGGCCGTGGAGAGCGTGGGCCGTTCGGTGAGCCGCTTGAGGTAGTCGTCCGCCGCCTTGACGTCGGGTCCGGTGACGGTGGCGGCGAGGGTCTGGCGCACGTCGGGCCGCGCGACCCGGTTGAAGTCGTCGAGCGCGGCCTGCTCCCGTACGCGGGCCCGCTGGGCGGCGGTGCTGAGTTCGTCCGCGGCGGCCGTGTTGGAGGGCTGTTCGCCGCGGGGGACGGCCAGCGCGGCGAGCAGCAGTCCGCGGGTGGCGGAGGCCTGCTCCACGGCCTGGCCGAGGGGGGCCAGCGGTCGGGTGGTGGCGAGGGCGGCGACGGCGCGCGGCGGGGTCAGCTCGGCGAGCCGGTCGCCCGGCGCGAGCAGTTCCGCGATGACGCCCGCGTACGCCTGCTGTGCGGCGAGCGCGCTGCCCTTGCCGTCGACGGCCTCGGCGCGGACGGCCTGGACGCGGCCGAGGGCGCGGGCGAGCGCCTCGTCGGCCTCGTTCTGGACCTCGGCGATCTGGCGGTCGGTGAGCGCGGTGCGCTCCTGCACGGGGCCCTTCGCCTGGGCGCCGGGGCGGCCCTTGGCCACGTACTCGACGACGGCGTCGCGCTCGTCTCCGAGGAGGTGCGCGAGGGTGAGGGTGTGCTGGGTCTGCTCGGCGAGCGTGACCAGCTGCTGGGAGTCGTTCAGCTCCCGCGTCGCGGAGACCACGGCTGGGGCGCCGGCCGCGAGGACGGTGAGGCCGGCGACGGCTACGCCGATGACGAGCCTGCTGCGCACGCGGACGGGGCGTCCTGCGGGGGCTGGTCCGTCGGTGGCGGTGCCGTTCTTCCGAGACCGCTTCTTCTGCACCGGTGCTCGCAATCCTGTACGTGTGCTCGTGCTCGTCTACTCGTGTGGCCGAGGTAACGGCCGGTCAACAAGTAAACGCCCCCTGCCCCCTCGTACCGCCTCAGACCTTCGCAGTGTGTTGGGGAGAGAGCCTGACATCGCCCACCCGGCCACTCGAACGAGTGAACATCACGGATGAGTTGGCGACCAACTCGGCGGTGCGCCTGCAGGGGGCCGTCATGGACGGGTGGTTGAAAGATCGGTGAGGGCTTTGGCAATATGCCCGCCCACAGCCGCCGGAGGCCCGCCGGGCACCGCGTCGGCCGCGCGGATACGGCGCGCCCGACGGACGCCGCATTGGTACGGACCTTTCGCCCCGCTCCGAGGTCCGACACCTGCGGGGCGGGCAGAATGCCCGCATGCGCATCGACCTCGCCTCAGCCCCCGGCAGCCCGGAACGCCCCAACGAGGACTGGCTATCGGCGGCGATGCCCGCCGCGGGCGGCGGAGTCCTGGTCGCCCTGGACGGGGTCACCCCGCCGAGCGGCGAGGTGGGCTGTTCGCACGGCGTGCCCTGGTTCGCGGCCCGGCTCGGAGGCCGATTGACCGAACTGTCCGGATCGCGGCGGGACATGCCGCTGGACCGGATCCTGGCGGAGGCCGTCCGCGGCACCGCCGACGCGCACCGGGACACCTGTGACCTTTCTCACGTACGGACCCCGCAGGCGACGGTGGTGATGGCGCGGTGGGACGAGGAGTGCGTGGAGCACCTCGTGCTCTCGGATTCCGTACTGCTCCTCGAAGCGCCCGGCGGCGAGGTGACGGCCGTGCTCGACGACCGGCTGGACCGGATCCCGCGCGAGCTGCTGCGGACGCAGGCCTCGGCGGACGCCCTGCGCAACGCGGAGGGCGGCTTCTTCACGGCGGCCGCGGACCCGGAGGTGGCCGCCCGGGCGGTGACGGGCCGGACCCCGCGCGAGCGGGTCCGGGCGCTGGCGGCGCTGACCGACGGGGCGAGCCGGTGGACGGACACGTTCGGGGAGGGCGACTGGGCCCAGTGCCTCGCGGTGCTCCGGAAGGAGGGCGCCGAGTCCCTGATCGCCCGGGTCCGCACCCTGGAGTCGGACGCGGGCCGCCCCCGCACGCGCGGCAAGCGCCACGACGACGCGTCGGCGGCGTACGCGGAGCTGTAGCCGCGGCGGTCGCCGTCCGCCGTGGTCGTGACTGCTCGGGCGGCTACTCCGCGCCCTGGTTCAACTGGTGCAGGAGCCGGGCCAGTTCCGCGACCTCTCCCCGGTCCCAGTCGGCGAGCTTGCGCATGTACTGCTCGCGCCGGGCTCCCCGTACGCGCAGGAAACGCTCCCGGCCCTCGTCCGTGAGGCCGACGAGGAAGGCCCGGCCGTCGGCCGGGTCCGGCTCGCGCGCGACCAGCCCCAGCACCTCCAGGGCCCGCAGCTGCCGGCTCATGGTGGCCTTGCCGACACCGAAGTACGCGGCGAGCTCGGTGGCCCGCTGCCGGCCCGCGGCCTCCAGCCGTACCAGCAGCCCGTACGCGGCCGGCTCCAGCTCGGGATGGAGCGCGCGGGCCATCTCCCCGGACGAGGCCCTGGCGCGCCGGAGGAAGACGGACAGCTCCCGCTCCAGGGCAAGGAACTCCTGGTCTTCGCTTCCGTGCACGTCCGCTCCCATCGATGGTGTCCCGAGGCACCAGTATTTCGCAGCGGGCACGCCACCGGCCCGGGACCCCGCCGCAGAGGGGTCCCGGGCCGTGAGCTCCGGCGCGGCGGCCGCATCCGCCGGGCCGGTCGCACTGCCGGCCGGACGGGCCGCGGGCCGGTCAGGCGGCGGCGGCCACCGGGACGGCGTCCGCCGTGAGGGCCAGCTCCAGGACCTGGCGCACGTCCGTCACCGGGTGGACGTCCAGGCCCTCCAGCACCTCGGACGGCACGTCGTCCAAGTCGGCCTCGTTCCGCTTCGGGATGATCACGGTGGTCAGACCGGCCCGGTGTGCGGCCAGCAGCTTCTGCTTGACGCCGCCGATCGGCAGGACGCGACCGGTCAGCGAGACCTCGCCGGTCATGGCCACGTCGGTCCGCACCTGCCGCCCGGAGAGCAGCGAGGCGAGCGCCGTGGTCATCGTGATGCCTGCGCTCGGGCCGTCCTTGGGCACCGCGCCCGCCGGGAAGTGGATGTGCACGCCGCGGTCCTTCAGGTCGGCGACCGGGAGCTCCAGCTCCGCGCCGTGCGAGCGCAGGAAGCTGAGCGCGATCTGTGCCGACTCCTTCATCACGTCGCCGAGCTGCCCGGTGAGGGTGAGTCCGGCGGCCCCCGTCTCGGGGTCGGCCAGCGAGGCCTCGACGAAGAGGACGTCGCCGCCCGCGCCGGTCACGGCGAGCCCGGTGGCCACGCCGGGGACGGCGGTGCGCCGCTCGGCGGGGTCCTGTGCGGACTCCGGGACGTGGTGCGGGCGCCCGATGAGCGCGCGCAGGTCCTCGGCCACGATGCTCAGCGGCAACTCCCGCTCCCCCAGCTCGTGCTGGGAGGCCACCTTGCGCAGCAGGCGGGCGATGGAGCGCTCCAGGGTGCGGACGCCGGCCTCGCGGGTGTACTCCCCGGCCAGCTTGCGCAGGGCGTCCTCCTGCAGCACGACCTCGTCGGCGCCGAGTCCGGCGCGCTCCAGCTGGCGGGGCAGCAGGTGGTCGCGGGCGATGACGACCTTCTCGTCCTCGGTGTACCCGTCGAGGCGCACGAGCTCCATGCGGTCGGCGAGCGCCTCCGGGATGGCCTCCAGGACGTTGGCGGTGGCCAGGAACACCACGTCGCTCAGGTCCAGCTCCACCTCCAGGTAGTGGTCGCGGAAGGTGTGGTTCTGGGCGGGGTCCAGGACTTCCAGCAGCGCGGCCGCCGGGTCTCCGCGGAAGTCCGACCCGACCTTGTCGATCTCGTCGAGCAGGACGACCGGGTTCATGGACCCGGCTTCCTTGACGGCGCGTACGATCCGGCCGGGCAGGGCGCCGACGTACGTACGCCGGTGGCCGCGGATCTCGGCCTCGTCGCGGACGCCGCCGAGGGCGACGCGTACGAACTTGCGCCCCATGGCGTGGGCGACGGACTCCCCGAGGGAGGTCTTGCCGACGCCGGGAGGCCCGACGAGCGCCAGTACGGCGCCGCCGCGGCGGCCGCCGACGACGCCCATGCCGCGCTCGGAACGCCGCTTGCGCACGGCCAGGTACTCGGTGATGCGGTCCTTCACGTCGTTCAGCCCGGCGTGCTCGGCGTCCAGGACGGCCCGCGCGCCGCGGATGTCGTACTCGTCCTCGGTCCGCTCGTTCCAGGGCAGTTCCAGCACGGTGTCCAGCCAGGTGCGGATCCAGGACCCCTCCGGGGACTGGTCGCTGGACCGCTCCAGCTTGTCGACCTCCTTGAGCGCGGCCTCCCGTACCTTCTCGGGCAGGTCGGCGCCCTCGACGCGGGCCCGGTAGTCGTCGGACTCCTCGCCGTCCTTCTCTCCGCCCAGCTCCCGCAGTTCCTTGCGGACGGCGTCCAGCTGGCGGCGCAGCAGGAACTCGCGCTGCTGCTTCTCGACGCCGTCCTGGACGTCCTTGGCGATGGACTCGGCGACGTCCTGCTCGGCGAGGTGGTCGCGCAGCCAGGCGACGGCCAGCCTGAGCCGGGCGACGGGGTCGGCGGTCTCCAGCAGCTCGACCTTCTGAGCGACGGTCAGGAAGGGCGAGTACCCGGAATTGTCGGCGAGGGCCGAGACGCCCTCGATCTGCTGGACGCGGTCCACGACCTGCCAGGCCCCGCGCTTCTTGAGCCAGCTGGTGGCGAGTGCCTTGTACTCCTTGACGAGCTCGGTGACCGACCCCGGCAGCGGATCGGGCAGCCTCTCGTCGACGCTCTCGCCCTCGACCCAGAGCGCCGCCCCCGGGCCGGTGGTCCCGGCCCCGATCCGGACGCGGCCGACACCGCGGATGAGCGCCCCGGGGTCACCGTCGGACAGCCGCCCCACCTGCTCGACGGTCCCGAGCACACCGGTGCCGGCGTACTTCCCGTCGACCCGCGGTACGAGCAGCACCCGGGGCTTCCCGCTCCGGACCGCCGCCTGGGCGGCCTCGACGGCCCCCCGCACCTCGGCGTCGGACAGGTCCAGCGGAACGACCATCCCAGGCAGCACGACCTCGTCGTCGAGCGGCAGCACGGGCAGAGTGAGCGTTACGGACGTCGAAGCCATGATCTTCCCTCCGGCAGTGAAGTTGAGCTATGCCGACTCAATGCATGTGCGCCCCCCAATGTTCCCAACTCCCCGTTCGCCCCCGGCGAACACCCCTCGGCGGTGTCCTTTGACGTGGATCTCTTCGCTTTGCAGCTTCATCCTTCGTCTGATGCTTCGTCTTGCAGAGTGACCTTTCGTCGCGGACTCGGGTTAGTGAGTCGTGACAGGCTCGTTAGGGGTGCTGCCGGGTGGTGTCTCTGCGCCACGGGCGGAGGGGTTCGAGATCGCGTACGCCGAGCGGGGCGGGTCTGAGTTCCGGCGCTCGCTGGTGGATACCTGGGCAGTGCGGTTCGAGGACGTCGCGCCGGTACGCGCGTTCAAGTCGTACAAGGGTCAGCGGTACCTGCCGGGTCTGTGGTGGTCGTCCACGGTGGGCGGGCACATCGGGTACGAGTCCTGGCTGGAGCGCGATCATGTGATGCTGCTGGACTTCGACCCGTCGGTGGTGGGCATCTCGTCGCAGCCCTTCTGGCTGTTCTGGCGATCGGACGCGGGCAAGAGCGTCTCGCATGCGCCGGACTACTTCGCCCGCCGCGAGAACGGCACGGCGGTCGTGATCGACTGCCGCCCTGCGAATCGGCGCAAGCCGAGAGACGTGGCGAAGTTCGATGCGACACAGGCAGCCTGCGCCCAGGTGGGGTGGGAGTTCCGGCTCGTGGGTGCACCCGACGCGATCGTGGTGCGAAATGTGCGCTGGCTGGCGGGCTACCGCCACCCCCGGCACCGACTTGAACCCGTGGCCTCGAAGCTGCTGGCGGCGTTCGCCGAGCCACAGCCGCTGATGGACGGGGCCTCGGCGGTGGGGGATCCAATCAGGGTGCTGCCGGTGCTGTTCCACCTGCTGTGGTCGCACGAGCTGACCGCGGATGTGTCGGTGCCGCTGCATGCTGTCTCGCTGGTGTCGGCAGGGGTGCGGAGATGACGGCCGGACGAGGCAAACCGGTGTTGCGGCCCGGCGACTGGGTCACCTACGACGACGGGGATCACCAGGTGGTGGCGCTCGCCGGCACGTCGGTGCGGCTGCGCTCTGCGACGGGGGCGGAATCGGTGGTGCTGGCGTCGCATCTGATGGCGGCGCCGGACTTCGCCTGCACCGGCACGGAGCCCCTGCCCGCGATGGAGCCGTCCGGGTTGTTGGCGACATTGGCGGAGCCGGTGCTGGAGGCGGCGCGCGAGTGGGAACGGCACATGGTGGAAGTCGAGACCGGGCTGCTGCCCGGCACCGTGCCGGGCACTCCGCCGCGCCCCGGCTATGACCCGGCTGCCTTCTCGCTGATGGAGCGGATGGCTGCGAAGGCGCGAGAACTGGGAGTGACCGTTCGCACCGTGCAAAGTCGACGGTCTCGCTACGTCCGCCAGGGTGTCTGGGGGCTGGTGGACCAGCGGACAACCCAGACCTGGGAGGCGACAGGGCGGGCGGACGCTCGGCTGGTCGTAGCCGTCAAGCAAGCCCTGGACGCGGAGACGCACACCTCGACAGGAACCCGATCGCGGCTGATCCGCCGGGTGGTCAAGCTGGTGGAGGCCACCCACGGCGAAGGGGTGGTGCCCATGCCGAGTCAGCGGACCTTCTACAAGCTGATCGACGCTCTGTCCACGGGGAGGCACACCTTTGGCTCGGCCGTCACGCGGCGGCAGACAGCGAACCGACCCGAAGGCCCGTTCACCCCGACGTTCGCCGACCGTCCCGGGGAACAGGTACAGATCGACTCCACCCCCCTGGATGTGATGGTGGTGCTGGATTCCGGTCTCACCGTCCGTGCGGATCTGACGATCGCGGTGGATGTCGCCACCCGCACGATCTGTGCGGCGGTGCTGCGGCCGGTGGGGACCAAAGCAGTGGACGCATCGCTGCTGCTGGCACGGATGCTGGTGCCCGAGCCGATGCGGCCCGGGTGGTCCGCCTCGTTGCGGGCGGCGGCCTCTCGGCTGCCGCACCGGCGGCTGCTGGACGTGGACACGCGGATGGAGCAGGCCGCCGCGAAACCGGTGATCGTGCCGGACACCGTGGTCATCGACGGCGGGAAGGTGTTCGTCTCCGACACGTTCATCCGGGCCTGCGACCGGCTCGGTATCTCGGTGCAGCGGGCACGCCCGCGCACACCGACCGACAAGGGCATCGTGGAGGCGACGTTCTCCGCGATCAACACGCTGTTCGTCCAGCACCTGGCCGGCTACACGGGGCGGGACGTCGCCCGGCGCGGCGAGCGGGTCGAGGAGCGGGCGGTCTGGACGGTTCCCGAACTCCAAGACCTCCTGGACGAGTGGCTGCTGGCCGGGTGGCAGGCGCGGCCGCACGACGCTCTGCGCGACCCGTTCCGGCCGAAGAAGCCTGTGTCCCCGAACGACAAGTACGCCTCGCTTGTCGCGGCCTGCGGCTACCTGCCGCTGGTCCTGCGCGGCGAGGACTATCTGGAGCTGCTGCCCGTGGCCTGGCGAGCGATCAACGACTACGGCATCCGGATCAGCTACCGCACCTATGACAACGCCGAGCTGGGACCGCACCGGCGCCAGCACTCCGGGCACACGGCCAAGCACGGTCTCTGGGAAGTCCACTACGACCCCTACGACCTGTCCCAGGTGTTCGTACGCACCCAGCAGGGCTGGGTCACCGTCCCCTGGGTCCACCTGCCGCTGGTGAACGCGCCGTTCGCGGACTTCACCTGGGCCCACGCCCGTCGCCTGGCTGCCGAAGCGGGCCTAGACGACACCAACGAGACGGCGATCGCCCGTGTCCTGGACACGCTGCTGACCCGCGCCGAACACGGACCGGACACCCGGTCGGCCAAGGTGGTCGGCCGCACCCGCGTCGCTGCTGGCGTCCACACGCCCGCTGCGGCACCTGAGATCGAGACGGACCCCGACCCAGAACCCGAGGCTCGCCCTCCGACCGCGGTGGCAGGTTTCGGGGTCTTCGACGCCCACGCCGAAGCCGAAAGGTGGCTATGAGCAAGCGCAAGCCGTCCGTCCCGGACACCGACGCGGGCGGGCAGGCGCCTCCGGACAGTCCACTGACCACGAAGGAGGGATGGGGCCGTTTCGTCGCACATGAGCCGGTCCCATCCCGGCTGTTGACAGGGACCGAAAAGGCAGCGCTGACCCGGAACGAGCGCCTGCGCGAGGAGGATCGGCGCCGCGAGTATCACGCTGCCCTTCCGATGGTGAACACCCCGACCATCCGCAAGGTCATCGCCACGTCGCGGCTGTTGATCCAGCTCAACCGCAATCAGATCTCCGCCCGTCGCGGTGTGATCCTCTCCGGCGCCTCCGGCACGGGCAAGACGACCGCCCTGACCCAGCTGGGCCGAGCCCATGAGTTGGCCATCCGCAAGCGGCACCCACGCGACCGGAACCGGCTGCCGGTCGTCTACGTCACCGTCCCGCCGGCGGCCACACCGAAGATGCTCGCGATGGAGTTCGCCCGGTTCTTCGGGCTGGCCTTACCCGCCCGGGTGAACGTCACCGACATCGTGGACGCAGTCTGCGCGACCGCCGCACACGTCCACGTCGACCTGGTCCTCGTTGACGAGCTACACAACCTCAACCTGGCCACGCGGTCCGGCGCCGAAGCCTCCGACCAGCTGAAGTACTTCGCCGAACGGCTGCCCGCCACCTTCGCCTACGCGGGCATCGACATCGAATCGCAGGGACTGTTCGCCGGGACCCGGGGACGGCAGATCGCCGGTCGGTTCATCGTCATCCCCGCCGCCCCGTTCTCCCACGCCGCCACCGCCGACCGGGAGACCTGGCGGGCCCTCGTGGGCACCCTGGAATCCATGCTCCGGCTGCACCACCACACCCCAGGCACGCTCACCGGACTGAGCGAGTACATCTTCCACCGCACCGGCGGAATGATCGGCAGCCTCTCCCAGCTCATCCGCGGCGCCGCCGTCCTGGCGATTGAGGACGAGAGTGAACGCATCTCCGAAGAGCTGCTGGCTCTCGTCCCCATCGACTTCGCCGCCGAGCAGTCCGAGAGGCTCACCGCACCGACCAGGCCCGCCTCCCGGCGGAGGCGGGCGGCCTGATGCTCCTGCGCCGTCTTCCTGATCCCGTCCCACCCGCCCGGCATGAGATCACCGCCTCATACATCGCCCGCCTGGCCCGGCTCCACGGCCTCGACATCAACGACCTCTGGCGATGCCTCACCGAACGCGAAGCCTCCGGAGGCATACGTCGCGTCGTCGTCCCCGAACGCCTGGCCACCATCACCGGCCGGACCGTCCACGCTCTCTCCGGTGCTCTGCCGGAGCTACGCCATCCGCAGCCCGACTGGGCCATGTTCCGTCACCAGCCACAACCCGGCTGCCCTCACTGCAACGCCAAACACCCCGGCGGCGAAGTCATCAGGATCGTGCCGCACCACCGCTACGTCTGCACCCAACACCGACTTTGGCTCTGCCCGTCTGACGCCGACGGACACACCACGCCCCTCCACGCCCTCCCGGAAATCGTGCAAGCACAGCGCCGGCATCTGCGCATCCTCCGGCGTCACGGCTGGGCCACCACCTATGACGCGGTTCTCACCGCCATACTCATCTGCGGCCAGCTCTGGTCACGCCCGGAGAACGAAAACGGCGGAGCCTGGCACGACTGGGTCCGCCGGGCGGGCATCCTCATCCCGCCTGATACAGCCGAATCGGCCTTCTCCGTCGCACGCCTCTGCGCCGTGGTCTATCCCGAAGCCGTCGCGCTGGCCCCGCTCTTCGCTTCGCCCTACTGGAGACACCAGGCCCAGGAATCAACCTGGAACCGCCACCTCTTCAACACCGAGATCGCCCACCGGCTACGACACCCCAACTACAGATACAAAGAGCACGAAAATGATCCCATCAGTCACTGGGCCAACATGAACGCCAAGCGCTCTCCGCTTACTCCCATCTACGTCCACGACGCCAAACGTCATCTCCGGAAACCAGCCCTTAGCCCCGCCATCCGACTTGCGCAGCAACGACGCGCCCACACCTTCGACCCATCCCACCGCGCTGGTGAAGCGCTCGTCGCACACCGCTACCTCGCCACTGTGTTCCGGCGAGCCTGGGACCCAATACGGCGACACGTACTCTCTCCAAACGGAAACAGCTACTACCAAGTTGGTCCGTGACGAATCGGCGGAAGCGTGGCTTTATTCACGGGTCTTGAAGTCGCTAGGGTGCTTGCCAGGGACGGGTCGAACACGCCGAGGCTGGTTGATCACGTCCCAACTGTCTGCCGGCCCCGAAGTCCCGGACGACAGTCGGAGCCCAGGAGTGTTGACCGAGGGGGATGGCCGTGAGGCACACACTGAACTTGTGGCGTCAAGGGCTCGGAGAGGTACCCGAGTCGGTCTGGCATCAGACCGGGCTCCAGGTGCTGATCCTCGCGGACAACGGGCTGACTACCCTGCCGCCGGAAATCTGGCAACTCCATCAGCTGAACACCCTGGACCTCGGCCACAACGCGCTGACGTTTGTGCCTGACGAACTCGGCAAGCTGACCGAGCTCGGCGGTTGCCTCTACCTGCACGACAACCAGCTGACCCAACTTCCGGACTCTCTGGGAAACCTGACCCGGTTGCGTTACCTCAACGTCGGCGAGAACTCCCTCACCACCCTGCCGGAAACCATCGGCGGGATGAGCGGCCTCATCGAGTTCAGGGCGCAACACAACCGGCTCACCGCCCTGCCCGATTCCATCGGCCGGCTCCGCAGCCTGCGTGAGCTGTGGCTTCGAGGGAATGCAATCCAGCACTTGCCATCGTCGGCCGCCGAGCTGAGCGAACTACGCCACCTAGACCTACGCGAGAACTCCCTGGCTGGGGTGCCGGAGTCACTAGCCGGCCTCCCGCGACTGCGTCAGATCGACCTGCGGAGCAACCGCCTCGGCCAGCTGCCCGACTGGCTCGCCCATATGCCATCGCTGGAGAAGCTGGATCTACGTTGGAACGAAGTCGATCCCTCCCTGCCGCTCCTTAGCAAGCTGGAGCGACGGGGGTGCGTCATCCTGACGTGACAGAGAGGACACCCCGCCCGCCCACAGTGCTGGGGCTGGAGAGCGGCCATCCCATCGTTCCTGGCAGCCACAGGCATGATTGGATCCCCGGCATGACAGATTGGCCGCAACTCAGCCACGCCTACGGCTCCGCCGCGGACATCCCCACCCTGCTGGCACGCATCGCGTCCGAGCCCAAGCCAGAGCTCTGGAACGACCTGTGGTCCGCGCTCTGCCATCAAGGCAGCGTCTACTCGGCCAGGTTCGCAGCGCTGCCCTGGCTGGCCGACATGGCCGAGAACGAAGACCGGGGACAAGCCGTGAACGCCCTCGGCCTGGCAGGTGCCATCATGGCGGGCGCCGAGCAGCCGCATGGAGCGGGCGATGTTCGCACACAGCACGCGGTGGAAATCACGATCCTGCTGGCAGCGGTGAACCGCCATCTCCGGACCGCAACCGACCGCACCGAGTACATCGACCTCCTGGAATCCATGCTCGGCTTCGAGGGCGTCACGGGATGGAGCGAGAACCTGGCTTGGGGACTCGGGAACGAGGAATACGAAATCTCCTGCCCCGGCTGCGAAACCAACCTGTTCATCGTCCTTGGTGAACGCGGGTTCTTCTGCACCAGCGAGGACTACGCCCTGTCTGACGACACCATCGAAACCCGCCCGCTCCGCCCGACGATCCCCGCAAACCTCGAAGGCATCGGCTCGCGTCTCCACGGCATCGCACTCACCGACGGCCAACAAGAAGTCGCCCACGTGCTGACCTACGTCTTCGGGAACGCGACCTGCCCGGACTGCGAAACCGACTTCTCAGTCGCCGACCAAGTCAGCGCTGGCTAGGCAAGCACCCAGCAGTCCGTGACCCGAGAAACCCTGCGCCCGCCCTCCGAAAACGCAGAATCATTCTGCACAGAATCGGACCGCGCAGGGCATCGCCATCTTTCGCCTCGCAGCTCAGCACCCGGTCACGACGCAACCAAGAAATTCACCAGACAGGCGGCACGCGAAGAGCGATGCGGACCGGCACCCGCCGGGCTCCTGCTTCAGAGGCCGATCGCGCCGTCGATCCGCTCGCGCAGCAGGTCGGCGTGGCCGTTGTGGCGGGCGTACTCCTCGATCATGTGGATGAGCACCCAGCGCAGTGACACCTTCCCGCGCCACCCGTCCTCGGCCTCCACGTCCAGGTCGGGCGCCGCGGCCGTGAACGACTGCGCGAACGCGACCTCGTCCCGCCAGGCTTCCCACGCCGCCGCTACGGCCCCCGGGCCGGGCACCGCCCCGTCGAAGTCGCCGTCCGGGTCCGCCTCCGACGCGAACAGGGCCGGCGCCTCCTGCCCGGCCAGGACCCGGCGGAACCAGCGGCGCTCGACCTCCGCGAGGTGGCGGACCAAGCCGAGCAGCGAGAGCGTGGACGGCTCCACCGACCGCAGGGACAACTCCGCCTCCAGCCCGGAGCACTTCAGCTCCAGCGTCGCGCGCTGCGCCGCCAGGACATCGGTGAGCAGCGCCCGCTCGTCGCCCGTCGCGGGCGCGGCGAACCGGCCCCCGGTCTCGGCGCCGTCGAAGAACTACGCCCGCCGCCCCGTCACCGCGGGCAGCTCCGGGCGCATGGCCCAGTCCGTCCAGGAGCCGTCGTAGACCGCCAGGTCGAAATGGCCGGCGAGGGTGGCGCCGAGGGCCAGGACGCAGGCCGTCACCCCCGAACCGCAGCTGAAGTACAGCCGCTCCCGGCCGCCGGTCACCGCCGCGAAGAGCTCGCGGAGTTCCCCGGCGGGCCGCATCAGGCCGCCGCCGCCCAAGAGGTCCCCGAACGGCAGGTTCACCGCGCCCGGCATGTGGCCCCCGCGCAGCCCCGGCCGCGGTTCGGGGGCCGCGCCGGTGAAGCGTTCGCGCGTACGGGCGTCCAGCACGAGCGCCGCCGGATCGGCGAGGGCGGCCCCGACGGCGGTGAAGTCCACCAGCAGCTCCGGCCGCGGCCGGGCGGTGAAGGAGCCGCGCGGGCCCTCGTACGCGGGTCCGCACTCCTCGACGGGCAGTCCGGCGGCGGTCCAGGCGGGCAGTCCGCCGTCCAGGACGGCCGCCCGGTCGAAGCCCATGGCGCGCAGCATCCACCAGGCCCGTGCGCTGGAGTAGATGCCGGCGCCGTCGTAGACCACGACGGTGCTGGTGTCGTCGACGCCCAGCCCGCGCAGCGCCTCCTCGAAGGCGGCGGCTCCGGGCATGGTGTGCGGGGCGGGGGCGTCGTGGTCGGAGAGGGCGCCGTCGAGGTCGAAGGGCCGGGCCCCCGGGATCCGCCGGCCGGCGCCGCGGTGGGCGCCGACGGAGGCGTCGAACACGACGAGTCCCGGCTCACCGAGCCGGCCGGCCAGCCAGTCCGCCCCGACCAGCGGTCCTGGGCGGGCGGCGGCCTCCCCGGCAGAGCGGGTCGTGGTCATACGGCACCTCCGTGCGGGTCGGGGGGCCGCGCAGGCGAGGGGCCCGGGGCACATCTTCCTACGGGGCTCGGCGATGCCCGCAAAGCGCCTTGGCGGAAGGGGAGTTCGGGTCGCTTACGGGAATCGCCCGAGATGTCCCGGATCAGCCGTCCTTCGCTGCCGGGGCGCATTCGGCACCGGCGCCGTCATCGTGCCGCGGGGAGCCGCCTTCGGCATGACGGTGAAGGCGACGGTCACCCCGCCGACCGGCGAACGCGCCTGCTTCACGCCGTCCGACCACGCCAAGCCGTTCTTCCCGGGCCCGGCCCGGCCATGCTGAGCCCCGCGCACCGGCAGCACCATCACGAGCGGGGTGCGGGCCCGAACGTCCGCCACGACGGGGAACGCCTTCAGCGCGTCGTCGTTCGGTCCGGAGGACAGTGGCCCGGCCGGGCGTAGACGGAGATCCGGGCGCCCCGGACCTCGTCCACCGAGCACAGGTCGAAGTGCGAGGCCAGCGTCTGGCGTTTGACCGCCTCGCGGGGGTACGGGTCCAGCGGCTGGTCCGCCGCGTCCTGGAGGGCCACCACCCGGGGGGTCTCCACCAGGCGGGCCCAGATCCGCGCCGTCGGGAGCTCCGTGCCCTGGAGGCTGCGCGAGGCCGCCGGGGTGCGCTCCAGGGCCGGGTCG
This sequence comes from Streptomyces sp. NPDC051109, assembly GCF_044455885.1. NCBI lineage: Bacteria > Bacillati > Actinomycetota > Actinomycetes > Kitasatosporales > Streptomycetaceae > Streptomyces > Streptomyces sp. NPDC051109. The sequence continues at coordinate 63,889 of NZ_JBITFF010000005.1, read as the reverse complement.
CGCAGGGTCGCGTACAGCTCGGGTGAGGACAGCAGCCACTCGCGCCGCCGCGACGGCATGAACAGCACGGCGTCCCCCGGCCGGGCCCGTTCCCGTACGGCGGCCGCCACCGCGAGCACGTCGTCCTTGCGGCTCTCGGGGGTGCGCAGCCAGAGCGACCACCATCCGAACGGCACCAGCAGGGCGCCCACCAGCAGCCACGGCCACCACCCCCGGGCCGCCGCCAGCCGGGTCCCGGCGAGCAGGGCGAGCCCGGCGAGCGCGTAGAGCACGTACCGGTCCACGTACCAGGGGTGGACGAGGGAGACCGCCATCAGCAGGCCGGGCGGCAGGAGGGCCAGCGGCAGGGCGACCCGGACCAGCTCCCGCGGTACGGCCGCGCCCCGCGCGAGCAGCAGCGCGGCCGCCGCGACCACCCCGTACGCCGCCCAGTCCCGCCAGCTCGGCCGGCCGAGCCAGCCCAGCTGCTGCTCCGCCTGCCGGGCGCTCGCCACGGCCAGCGGCAGCAGCAGGGCCACCACCGCGGCGGCGCTCCACCGCCAGCCGCGCGCGCGGCGGGCGCCGACCCCGTGCGCGAGGAGGGCCAGTACGGCGAACTCGTGCAGCCAGCAGCCCAGCAGCATGACCACGGCGTACGCGACCCACCGCTCGCGCAGCATCAGGTACGTCGCCCACACCACGGCCGCCGCGACGAGGGCGTACGAGCGGCCCTCCTGGGCGTAGATCTGTACGGGCGGCAGCACGGCGTAGGCCGCGCCGGAGCACAGCGCGGCCCGCTCCCCCGCGAGCCGGCGGGCGACGGCGGCCACCCCTGCGGCCGCGAGAGCGGTGGCGGCGACCGACGGCAGGCGCAGCGCCCACAGGGCTCCCGCTCCCCCCGCCCCCGACCCGCCGCCGTCCCAGGCCTGGAACACCGCGTGCATCAGCAGGTAGTACAGGCCGTGCACGGCGTCGACCTGCCCGAGCAGCTCCCCGATCCCGCCGAGCGTCCGGTGCGCCACCTGCCAGGTGACGGACTCGTCGCGCCACATGCTGCCGCGGCCGTCCGCGCCGGCGCGCTCCAGGCCCCAGAGGCCGAGGAGGACGGCGAGCAGCGGCGGCAGCCAGCGCCAGGCGGCGATTCGGCGGATGTCGTCCTCCTGGTGCTTTCCGTACGGGTGGTGGCGACTCCATACTCGGGGGTCGGCCCGAAGACCTCCGGGGGTGGGGTGTGCGCGCGTTCCGAGCAGTGGCGGCGGTACTGCTGAGTGCGGTGGTCCTGGCAGGGTGCGGCTCGGGGGGCGGCGGGACGGACAAGCCGCCCGCGAGTCCCCCGCCGGGCGGCGGCGGTACGGCGTCGGCCTCGGCCCCCGCTTCGGCCTCCGCTTCGGTGCAGCCGTCTCCCGGACCCGGCTCACCGGGCGCGACCGGCGCTCCGCCGGGAAAGCCGGCGGACTCCGCGTCCGCCTCGTCCGTGCCCGCCTCCCCCGGGCCCTCCTCGGCGCTGGAGCGCCTGGTCACCGTCACCCGCAGCGGCGGTTACGCCGGGAAGACCGCCAGCCTGCTGGTCAAGGGCGACGGCTCGTGGGCCCGGCTGGACGGGCAGGCCCGCCCGATCGGCACGGGAAAGCTGCCGGCGGACCGCGTGGCGAGGCTGCGCACCGCGCTCGCGCAGGCGGATCTGGCGCACCTGCCGAGGGTCCCGACGGGCGGTCCGGCGGTCTTCGACGGGTTCCTGTACGTCTTCGTGCACGGCGGCCAGGAGGTGGCCGCCGACCAGCGGTCCCTGACCCCGGGGCTGCGCAACGTACTGAACGAGCTGCCCGCCTTCGAGGAGGGCTAGGGGCGTCTCGCCGATCGTGCCGGGCTCGGAGCCGGACGCGTCGAACGGCACCGTCGACCCTGTGTTCCCGTACGGGCACGGCCTGTCCCTGTAGGGGGTCGACAAAAAGGTCACCCCGTGCGCGCCGTGGCTGACGATCACCGTGCGCCGGGTGGCGGTTCCGTGGGGCGACGGCCACCCGGCATCACCGCCCATATCCGCATTCCCGCCATAATCGGAACCACAGGTTCCGCAGGTCTCCCTGTCCGAACCCCGCATAGCCGCAGGCCGGTGCCTCCTCTACGCTGCACCCCTACCACGCGGATCTTCAGGGGCGGGACATGGAACAGACACACACCACCCACGGCGGCGCCGCGGCCACCCCCGGCGCTCAGCGGCGCGTGCTCGTGGTCGAGGACGACCGTACGATCGCCGACGCCATCGCGGCGCGGCTGCGCGCCGAGGGCTTCCAGGTACAGGCCGCGTTCGACGGCCCGGCCGCCGTGGCGGCGGCCGAGAGCTGGCAGCCCGAACTGCTCGTCCTCGACGTGATGCTGCCCGGCTTCGACGGCCTGGAGGTCTGCCGCCGGGTCCAGGCGCAGCGGCCGGTGCCGGTGCTGATGCTCACCGCGCGGGACGACGAGACCGACATGCTGGTCGGGCTCGGGGTCGGTGCGGACGACTACATGACGAAGCCGTTCTCCATGCGCGAGCTCGCGGCGCGGGTCCACGTCCTGCTGCGGCGCGTGGAGCGGGCCACCCTGGCCGCCACCGCCCCGCGCGGGGCCACCCTGCGCCTGGGCGATCTGGAGATCGACCACGCGCAGCGCCGGGTCCGGGTCCAGGCCGAGGACGTGCACCTGACGCCGACCGAGTTCGACCTGCTGGTCTGCCTGGCCGGGACCCCGCGGGCGGTGCTCTCGCGGGAGCAGCTGCTCGCCGAGGTGTGGGACTGGGCCGACGCCTCCGGCACCCGTACGGTCGACAGCCACATCAAGGCCCTGCGCCGCAAGATCGGGGCGGAGCGGATCCGTACGGTCCACGGCGTCGGGTACGCCCTGGAGACCCCGGCCCAGGCATGAGCGGCGGGCGCCCGGGGGGACTGCGGCCGTTCTCCCCGTTCTCGATCAAGACCAAGCTGGGCACGCTCGTCGTGGTCTCGGTCTTCATCACCACGGGCCTGCTGATGGTGGCGGTGCGCACGAGCACCGAGTTCCGTTTCATCACGGTGTTCTCGGTGATCGCCTCGATGCTGATCACGCAGTTCGTGGCGCACGGCCTGACCGCGCCGCTGGACGAGATGACCAAGGTGGCCCGGGCGATATCCGACGGGGACTACACGCGCCGGGTGCGCGGAGCCGGGCGCCGCGACGAGCTGGGCGACCTGGCCTCCACCATCAACCTGATGGCGGACGACCTGGAGGCGGTGGACCGGCACCGCAAGGAGCTGGTCGCCAACGTCTCGCACGAGCTGCGCACGCCGATCGCGGCGCTGCGGGCGGTGCTGGAGAACGTGGTGGACGGGGTCTCGGCCGCCGATCCGGAGACCATGCGCACGATGCTGAAGCAGACCGAGCGGCTGGGCCGGCTCGTGGAGACCCTGCTGGACCTGTCCCGGGTGGACAACGGGGTGGTGCCGCTGAAGGCCCGCCGCTTCGAGGTGTGGCCGTACCTGTCGGGGGTCCTGAAGGAATCGGGCCTCGCGGCGGCCGGCCGGCCGGGACTGACCTCGGGCTCGGGCGGGCACACCCGCAACGACGTACACCTGCACCTGGACGTGTTCCCGCCCGAGCTCACCGCGTACGCGGACGCCGAGCGCCTGCACCAGGTGGTGGCGAACCTGATCGACAACGCGGTCAAGCACAGCCCGCCGCACGGCCGGGTCACCGTCCGGGCCCGGGAGGGCGACGCACCCGGGAGCCTGGCGCTGGAGGTGCGGGACGAGGGCCCGGGCATCCCGGAGGCCGAGCGGCACCGGGTCTTCGAGCGGTTCAACCGGGGCAGCGCGAACGGCGGCGACGGGGGCACCGGACTGGGGCTCGCGATCGCCCGCTGGGCCGTCGGCCTGCACGGGGGGCATATCGGGGTGGCCGAATCGTCACGCGGCTGCCGCATCCTCGTCACGCTTCCGGGCAGCTCCCGGGCGTCACATTGACGTAGGGTTCGAGTGCGTAGGACATGATCTCGGCCACACGTGCCCGGGATCCGTCAGGGGTGCGAAGCCAAGGGGGCCGCAACCACGGTGCCCCCTACCCGAACCAGGCTGGTTTCCCGCCATTCAGAGCGGCGAAACCCGCCGTTCGGTGTGACCTACATGACGTATCTCCCGCCCGGTCTGCATGCACCGGCCAGGGAGGCGTAGCCTTTATTCCCGCTGTCCATACCTTGTGAAGCGGAAGAGGGCGGTTGCCGCCGTGTCGCCACAGTCCCCCAGTAACCCGAGCACCACGACCGAAGCAGCAGAGGGCGGGAAGACCCCTGCCTCAGGCTTCGGTGCCAACGAGTGGCTCGTCGACGAGATCTATCAGCAGTACCTCCAGGACCCGAATTCGGTCGACCGGGCCTGGTGGGACTTCTTCGCCGACTACAAGCCGGGGGGCGCTGCGTCTCCGGTGAAGCCGGACGAGCCCAAGAAGTCCCCGACGACGGACGGCGCCTCCGCACAGGCCGCCCCCGCTGTCGCCCCGCAGGTCTCCGACGCCGCCGCCACGGGGGCGGCGAGCGCCGCCGCGCCCTCTCCTGCCGCCGCGCGCACGCCTGTGTCAGCTCCTGCCCCTGCTCCTGCCACCCCCTCTGGTGCCCCTGCTGTGACTGTCACCTCCCAGGCCCAGGCCGCCGCACCGGCCGCCGCCGCCCCTCAGGCCCCGGCTCCGGCCGCCGCCCCCGCCGCCGCCCAGAAGGCCGCGCCCGCCGCCGAGGCCCCCGCGGGCCCCGAGCTGGTGACGCTCCGCGGCCCGGCGGCCGCCGTGGCCAAGAACATGAACGCCTCCCTCGACGTCCCGACGGCCACGTCCGTCCGCGCCGTCCCGGTGAAGCTGCTGTTCGACAACCGCATCGTCATCAACAACCACCTGAAGCGCGCCCGGGGCGGGAAGATCTCCTTCACGCACCTGATCGGCTACGCGATGGTGCAGGCCATCAAGGCCATGCCGTCGATGAACTACTCCTTCGCGGAGAAGGACGGCAAGCCCACCCTGGTCAAGCCGGAGCACGTGAACTTCGGCCTCGCGATCGACCTGGTGAAGCCGAACGGCGACCGCCAGCTCGTCGTCGCCGGCATCAAGAAGGCCGAGACCCTCAACTTCTTCGAGTTCTGGCAGGCGTACGAGGACATCGTCCGCCGCGCCCGCGTCGGCAAGCTGACGATGGACGACTTCACCGGCGTCACCGTCTCGCTGACCAACCCCGGCGGCCTGGGCACCGTCCACTCCGTGCCCCGCCTGATGCCCGGACAGTCGGTCATCATGGGCGTCGGCTCCATGGACTACCCCGCCGAGTTCCAGGGCACCTCCCAGGACACCCTGAACAAGCTGGGCATCTCCAAGGTCATGACCCTGACCTCGACGTACGACCACCGGGTCATCCAGGGCGCCGCCTCCGGCGAGTTCCTGCGCATCGTCGCGAACATGCTGCTCGGCGAGAGCGGCTTCTACGACGACGTGTTCGAGGCCCTGCGCATCCCGTACGAGCCGGTCCGCTGGCTCCGGGACATCGACGCCTCGCACGACGACGACGTCACGAAGGCCGCCCGCGTCTTCGAGCTGATCCACTCCTACCGGGTCCGCGGCCACGTCATGGCCGACACCGACCCGCTGGAGTACAAGCAGCGCAAGCACCCCGACCTCGACATCACCGAGCACGGCCTCACCCTGTGGGACCTGGAGCGCGAGTTCGCGGTCGGCGGCTTCTCCGGCAAGTCGATGATGAAGCTCCGCGACATCCTCGGCGTGCTGCGCGACTCGTACTGCCGCACCACCGGCGTCGAGTTCATGCACATCCAGGACCCGAAGCAGCGCCGCTGGATCCAGGACCGCATCGAGCGCCCGCACAGCAAGCCGGAGCGCGAGGAGCAGCTGCGCATCCTGCGCCGCCTGAACGCGGCGGAGGCCTTCGAGACCTTCCTGCAGACGAAGTACGTCGGCCAGAAGCGCTTCTCGCTGGAGGGCGGCGAGTCCGTCATCCCGCTGCTCGACGCCGTCCTCGACTCGGCCGCCGAGGCCCGCCTCGACGAGGTCGTCATCGGCATGGCCCACCGCGGCCGCCTGAACGTGCTCGCGAACATCGTCGGCAAGTCGTACGCGCAGATCTTCCGCGAGTTCGAGGGCAACCTCGACCCGAAGTCCATGCACGGCTCGGGCGACGTCAAGTACCACCTCGGCGCCGAGGGCACCTTCACGGGCCTGGACGGGGAGCAGATCAAGGTCTCGCTCGTCGCCAACCCCTCGCACCTGGAGGCCGTCGACCCGGTCCTGGAGGGTGTCGCCCGCGCCAAGCAGGACGTCATCAACAAGGGCGGCACGGACTTCACCGTCCTGCCCGTCGCCCTGCACGGTGACGCGGCCTTCGCCGGCCAGGGTGTCGTCGCCGAGACCCTGAACATGTCGCAGCTGCGCGGCTACCGCACCGGCGGCACCGTCCACGTCGTGATCAACAACCAGGTCGGCTTCACCGCCGCCCCGGAGTCCTCGCGTTCCTCGATGTACGCGACCGACGTGGCCCGCATGATCGAGGCGCCGATCTTCCACGTGAACGGCGACGACCCGGAGGCCGTGGTCCGCATCGCGCGGCTCGCCTTCGAGTTCCGCCAGGCGTTCAACAAGGACGTCGTCATCGACCTCATCTGCTACCGCCGCCGCGGTCACAACGAGTCGGACAACCCGGCGTTCACGCAGCCGCTGATGTACGACCTGATCGACAAGAAGCGCTCGGTGCGCAAGCTGTACACCGAGTCCCTCATCGGTCGCGGCGACATCACGCTGGAAGAGGCGGAGCAGGCGCTCCAGGACTTCCAGGGCCAGCTGGAGAAGGTCTTCGCGGAGGTCCGCGAGGCCGCCACGCAGCCCGCCGGCGCCCCGGTGTCGCCGGCGCAGACCGCGCAGGAGTTCCCGGTCACGGTGAACACGGCCGTCTCCCAGGAGGTCGTGAAGCGGATCGCCGAGTCCCAGGTCAACATCCCCGACCACGTCACCGTCCACCCGCGCCTGCTGCCGCAGCTGCAGCGCCGCGCGGCGATGATCGACGAGGGCACCATCGACTGGGGCATGGGCGAGACCCTCGCCTTCGGCTCGCTGCTGATGGAGGGCACCCCGGTCCGGCTGTCCGGCCAGGACTCCCGCCGCGGTACGTTCGGCCAGCGCCACGCGGTGCTGATCGACCGGGAGACGGGCGAGGACTACACCCCGCTGCAGTACCTGTCGGACGAGCAGGCCCGCTTCAACGTCTACGACTCGCTGCTCTCCGAGTACGCGGCCATGGGCTTCGAGTACGGCTACTCGCTGGCCCGCCCGGACGCGCTGGTCCTCTGGGAGGCCCAGTTCGGTGACTTCGTCAACGGCGCGCAGACCGTCGTCGACGAGTTCATCTCCTCCGCGGAGCAGAAGTGGGGCCAGACCAGCGGTGTCACGCTGCTCCTGCCGCACGGCTACGAGGGCCAGGGCCCGGACCACTCGTCCGCCCGCCCGGAGCGCTTCCTCCAGATGTGCGCGCAGGACAACATGACGGTCGCGATGCCGACCCTGCCGTCGAACTACTTCCACCTGCTGCGCTGGCAGGTCCACAACCCGCACCACAAGCCGCTGATCGTCTTCACCCCGAAGTCGATGCTGCGTCTGAAGGCGGCGGCGTCGAAGGCGGAGGAGTTCACGAACGGCTCGTTCCGCCCGGTCATCGGCGACTCGACCGTGGACCCGAACGCGGTCCGCAAGGTCGTCTTCTGCGCGGGCAAGGTCTACTACGACCTGGAGGCCGAGCGGGAGAAGCGCGGCATCACGGACACCGCGATCATCCGCATCGAGCGGCTGTACCCGCTGCCGGGCGCGGAGCTCCAGGCGGAGATCGCCAAGTTCCCGAACGCGGCGAAGTACATCTGGGCGCAGGAGGAGCCGGCGAACCAGGGTGCGTGGCCGTTCATCGCGCTGAACCTGATCGACCACCTCGACCTGGCGGTCGGCGCGGACGTCCCGGCGGGCGAGCGCCTGCGGCGCATCTCGCGCCCGCACGGCTCCTCGCCGGCGGTGGGCTCGGCGAAGCGCCACCAGGCGGAGCAGCAGCTCCTGCTGAACGAGGTCTTCGAGGCGTAAGCCTCGCCGTCCGACCGGAAGGCCCGGCACCCCGATGGGGCGCCGGGCCTTCCGGCTGTGGGGGGCCGGGGGGAGCGGGGGGGGGCGGGGCTCGTCCCGGACAGCGCCCGTCGGCCGACTACGACTGGACACGGGCCGCCCCGGATCGGCCGGCGGCCGAGGCCTGCCGGGTCATCCTTTGTGCAGGTCGCCACAGGCGGGTATCTTCGCGCCCGCACATCGTTTGACGTGCACGAACCCGGACGGAGTCCCTTGCAAGACGATCAGATTGCCGCCGGCCTCGTCGGTCTGCTCCTCGTTGCCGTCGAGATCCTCGCACCCGTGGCAGGAGCCGTGGCGGCAGCCCTCGCGATCCGCCGGCGAGGACGCGGTGCCCGTCTCGCCATGGCGGGCTGCCTGGTCATGCTGCCCGGGCCGATCGTGGCCGTTCTCGGCACGACCGTGGGCTTGGAACCCCTCATGCGCGCTGTCGGGACCTCCATGGCCGGCCATGTGCTCACGGCGCTGACGCTGCCCTTCCACCTGGTCGGTTTCGGACTCATCCTCGCCGGAGCACTTTCCGAGCCGAGGCAACAGCCCCTCCCGCACTCACCGACGGCGGTCGAGTCGCACTGACGGACAGCGCACCGGCTCAACGGGCGCGCAGTTCGGGGTGGTGTCGCATGATCAGGACGTTCATGTCGCTGACGCGCGAGCGGTCACGGTCCACGTGGGCCTGGAAGCGGGCTGCGACGTGGGCGGCGCACTCGGCGCAGGAGTCCGGAGGGACCGGCAGCCGCGGGAACAGGTCGGCGGCTTCCACTACACGGCCTCGATGTTGGGCACGGCCGTGGAGATCTCCCGCCCGGACGGGCCCCGGACGTAGGCCAGCTTCACCCAGTGCTCACGGGCGGGGGTGTCGGAGACGTCTTCCCGGACCACCGCCATGAGCTCCCCCTCGACGCCGGACGCGATGTCCCGCACCCGCTGGTGGAGCAGCGCATGAGGGACGTCCTCGAAGGGGCGGGGTACTGCTTCATGCATCACGGGGTCTCACTCCCTGCCATCGTCACCGGGTGGTGTGACGACGGTAGGGGCGGTCCGGCATCGGCAGAGGCACAGTTTGTGCCCCTTCCTTCAGGCCGTCAGCAGCCCTAGCCGGGAGGCGAGTTCGGACGCTCGTCGGCGACGTGCAGGGCTCTTCGACTCGGCCTCCTCCAGAACGATCCGCTTCGCGTACCCGTTGTACTGCACGGTCTCCGGCGCTGCTTCATGAGCTTGCGCCAGCGTCGCCAGCGCCACGTCCGGCTGCGCGTCGAGGTGGTACGCGCGGGCCTGCTCGATCCGGTGCCGGGCTCGCCGCGGCCGCGACGGGATCGCCTCCGACTCCGCCCGGGCGGCTTGGCGTGCCGACTCCCCGCCGGCGCGCAGCTCCACTGCGACGGTGACCGCGTGCGCGCCGATGACGGCGTGCGAGAAGCTCGTCACGGGGTGGAAGTACCCGCGGGGCAGGGACTCGGCCAGGGCCCGGGCGTCGTCCCAGTACCGCCAGGCGGAGCCGGTCTCCCCGCGGCGGGCGGCCGTCAGTCCTGCCTCGACGGTGAGGGCCCCGGCAACCGCGCGGACGTCCGTTCCGGCGTCGGGGAGGAGGGGCTCCAGGTAGCGGAGGGTCTCCAGGGTGACGGCGTCGGCCGCGTCGAGGTGCGCGCTGTCCCGGTGGGCCTGCGTGGTGAGCCACGCGGCGAGGCCGATCGCATGCGGGTCCTCGGAGTCCTGTGCAGCCATCATGCCGCGCTCCGCCACCCGCCATACCAGCGGTGCGTCCGGCTGGTAGGCGCAGAAGAACTGCGCGAGGAAGTAAACCTCCGCCAGCCGCGCTTGAGCCGCCTTGCGGTCGGCCACTGTCTCGGCCCGTCGGACTGCGGACTGCGCGTCGTGGACCAGATCCGGCAGCAGGGCCCCCACGACGTCGCGGTGATTGGGCGCCGAGTGCCGGGCCGACCATGCGCGGGCGAGGCGGGCGGTCAGGTGCGCGTCCGGCGGTGCTTCCCGACTGTCACCGAGCTGAAGCGCGTTGAGTGCCTCGCGGACCGCGGCGAACCGCGGGTGCCCCGGGCCGGTGAACAGGCTGACCTGCATGGACTGGTCACCCGTGAGGTCGGACAGTTCCCGGACGCGCAACACCTCCGCGATGCGGAGGACGACGGGCAGGTGCGGGGTCCGCAGACGGCCGGTCTCGATGGCTTTGACCCATGACCCGGATCGTGCGAGGAGGCCGCCGAGTTGCTCACGGGTGAGGCCACGGCGCTGGCGGAGGATCTGCATTCTTTGCCCGAAGACCAACGGGTCCGTGTACGGGTCAGGAGTAGCACCAGGTGACATGGCGGCCTTGCCCCTCTCCTTGCAGCTCGACACTGACAGGGTATGGGGCGGGGCCGGTTCTGTGTGATCGATAGCGCACGAATGCAGCCTGGTCCTGAGGTCGAGACGCGTGCTGGGAGAGCGTCGAGGCGTGAGAAGGAGAGACAGTGGCTGACGATCTGTCCGCGGTGGCGCGCTTCCTCTACGAGGCCGGCACGCTCAAGCACACCCGCCGTACCGGCTGGTGGATGGCCGGCGTCAACGATCCCGAGAGCGTCGCCGAGCACTCCTGGCGGACGTCGATCATCGCGTCCGTCATCGTGAAGCTGGAGGGCGCCGATCCCGCCCGTGCCGCGTTCCTCGCCGTATGGCACGACACCCAGGAAACCCGTACCGGGGACGTCAACCACCTCGGGAAGAAGTACGCGCCGGCCGGCGACCCGCAGGCCGTGACCGCCGACCAGACCACCGGCATGCCCGACGGGCTCGCCTCCGCGATCCGGGAACTGGTCGCCGAGTACGAGACGAAGGACTCACCCGAGGCGATCTGCGCCCGCGACGCGGACAAACTGGAGTGCATGCTCCAGGGCATCGAGTCAAGGCCCAGGGCTACGAGAACGCGCAGCGGTGGATCGACAACAGTCGGGCGAGGCTCACCACAGAAACCGGGCGGCGGCTGGCCGACGAGCTGCTCGCACAAGGGCCGTTGGACTGGCTGCGGAACGCCCTCGGCGAGAAGGCCTGACGCGCGGCCTCCGGGGCGGCCGATGATCTTACCGATTCCTGACGCCCCCCTCTGGGGACGCCCACAAGTCCCCTGCCGCCTTTAGCGTGTTCGTACATCCCCGAGCGCGACCGGTCGGCGCAAGCCGCACCCGATGACGGTTCGACTCCGGGGAAGCCCGAAATTTCACGAGAAGGCGGAAAAATGACGGTCGAGACGCTTCCCCTCTGCGCTTACCCGGAGTGCACCAACCACCCCGAGGCGCCGACGCCCGGCAACCCCGAGCCCCGGTACTGCGCGCACCCCGACCACAACGCGCTGGGGGCGTTCCGCAAGTTCCGGGCCAAGCGGCAGCAGCGCAAGGACGAGAAGGGCCAGGCGGCCGAGGCCAAGAAGGCGGCCGGGGCGGCGCCCGCCGCGGATGCCCTTCCCGTCGAGCGGACGATGGAGTCCGCGAGGGAAGCGGCGATGCCGGCCATGGGCGGATCCGACCCTCGCACCGACCTCGTGGCGCTCATCTCCCAGCTGTCCACGGACCTGCCGGGCTACATCGAGGAACTGGCCATCATCACGGACTCGGCCGCCGCCGAGGAGCGCATCCGGACCGTGACCCAGGCCGCGGCCCAGCGGATCCTGGACGCCGAACAGCGCACCGCGCTGGCGGAGGAGGCCGCGGACATGGCCGTCGCCCAACTGGACGTGGCCAAGCACCGGTTCGAGGAGGGCGCGGACAAGATCCGCGAGGAGGCCGCGCAGCAGGTGGCGGACGTGGCGTTCGTGCGGGCCGAGCTGGAGCGTTACCGCGAGCGGGTCGCCCAGTTGGAGGAGCGACTCGACGGCGTACGCGAGGAGGCGGACGCGGCCCGCCGGGAGCGCAGCGAGATCGCACGGCAGGCCGAACAGCACCGATGCGAGGTCTGACGACCGCCCCCGAACCGCCGAGATAGAGACGAAGGCCGCCCGGTCTACTGGCCAGTGACACGACGAGACCGGGCGCCGGGCACAACGCGGTCGTACCGCGTCCGCCGTCTACGGCTGGGGTTCGAAGTCCCAGTACGGGCGGTTCTGTTGGCGGGCCGAGGCCGTGTGGACGTGCTGGGGGCCCAGGGCGCGGGGACGCCCGACGTGTTGGCCTCGAAGGTCCGGGAGTTGGTCCCCGAGTACGAGGCCCAGGGCCACGCCGACGCGCAGCGGTGAATTGACAACGGCCGGGCCCGGATCACAACCGAGGTGCAGGTACGTCCGGGCAAGGAGGAGCCTCCGAACCAGGGCGCGAGTCCGTCCCTCACGATGAACCTGATCGCCCGCGTCGATGGCAGCTATGAACCTTGATCGGGCGTTTTGACCGTCAGGGTAGTGTTCCCTTCAGGGTGTCAATCACCCGGGAGGTGGACGCAACACATGGAGCTGAGTGCAGAGATAGCCGCATATCGGGCGGGTGCCGGGGACCCGCGGCGGCTGGTGGGTGAGTTCCGGCGAGCCGCGCTGTTGGTTCCGGTCGGCGGTGGTTCCGAGCATGGCGACGGCGGGTTGATGTCGGCGGTCTCGGGTGGGATCCGCTGGTTCTACGCGTTCACGGACGAGGAAGCGCTGGCCCGGTTCGCCGTGGCCCGTGGGGACGCCGGCCGGGAGTGGCCGTATATGGCGATCCTGGGTGCGCGTCTGGTCGACGCGGTGGTTCCCGAGGTCGGCGGACCCGCCGGAGTCGCCGTCAACGTGGCCGACCCTGACGGGTCGATGATGTTTCCGCCGGTCGCCGGAATCGTCCCTGATGCGTGTGCCGTGGACGTCGAGACTGAGTCGGCGGGGGTGGCCTGATGGCCGGCGACGGTGACCTCGAAGTCTCCCCTCAGGCGGTCGCCCTGGTGCAGAACGGGCTGCGGGCGGCGATAGCGGAGCTGCGTGAGTCGGGGGATGCGGCGGGAGCCTCGCAGGGTGCGGGTTTCGAGAACCTGTCGATGACCGCGATGGAGGCCGGGCACGGCGCGCTGTCCAAGGACTTCGAGGACTTCTGCGAGCGCTGGGAGTGGGGCGTGCGTTCCCTGATCCAGAACGCCTCCGCCCTGGCCGGGAACCTCGGGATCGCGGCGGGGACGGTGTGGGAGGAGGACCAGTACGTCCAAGGCGCGTTCAAGGTGGTGGCCAACGCGGCGTACGGCAATCCGCACGCTTCCGAGGACGAGATCGAGCAGAAGTCCTGGGGCGACATCTTCAGCGCGGACGTCTACAAGCCCGACTACAGCCAGGAGTCCTTCGAGAAGGGCGCCGAGGACATCAAGAAGACCTGGTCGGACACGAAGGACACGGTGACCTCGACGGGGAAGATCGGGTCGCTGAAGGACCTGCTGGAGCAGACGAAGGGCAACGGGGGCGGTAACTGATGGGCTGGCGGGACTTCGTACCGGACTCGATCGAGGACAAGGTCGAGCACGGGGTCGAGAAGGTCGGCGACGCCATCGAGTGGGCCGGTGACAAGACGGCCGACCTGGCGGAGGAGGTCGGGCTCGACGACGCCGGGGACTGGATCCGTGACAAGTCGCGCTCCGCCGCCAACCAGCTCGGCGCCGACGTGTCCGAGCTGGAGCTGGGCCAGACCGACGACCCGAAGAAACTCATCTACGGCAGCGTCTCCAAGATCCGCGCGCAGGTCTCCCATCTGGACGACTTCAAGGCGGCCTTCGAGTCGGTCGGCAACGGTCTGAAGGCCATGACCCAGCCCGAAGGCCTCAAGGGCAAGACCGCGGACACGTTCCGCGAGACGGTGGCCAAGGAGCCGCCGCGCTGGTTCAAGGCCGCCGACGCCTTCGGCAAGGCCGCCGACGCGATGAATCGTTTCGCCGAGACCGTGGAGTGGGCGCAGGGCAAGGCCAAGGAGGCGCTGGAGGAGTACGAGCACGCCCAGAAGGTCTCCACCGACGCCCGCAACGCCCACAACAAGAAGGTCACCGCCTACAAGGAAGCGGTGGAGGCGAAGCAGGACCCGCTGCCGCCCAGGCCCGTCGACGCCAAGGACTTCGTCGATCCCGGCAAGGCGCTGGCCACCGCAGCCCAGGACAAGCTCGACAGCGCCCGCAAGCAGCGCAACGAGGTCGCCGACACCACCGCCGCGGCCGTCCGGGCCGCCCGGGACGCCGCCCCGCCCAAGCCCTCGTACGCCCAGCAGCTCGGCGACGGTCTCGACTACCTCGACCTCGCCACCACCCACCTGCTGGGCGGCGTCGCCAAGGGCACCGCCGGCATCGCCAACTTCGCCCGCGCGCTCAACCCGCTGGACCCGTACAACCTGACGCACCCCGCCGAGTACCTCACGAGCCTGAACTCGACGGCCGCGGGCCTGGTCACCATGGCCAACGACCCCTGGGGCGCGGGCAAGCAGATGCTCGACGAGTTCATGAAGGACCCCAGCGAGGGCGTCGGAAAGCTGATACCCGAGCTCGTCGGCTCCAAGGGCCTCGGCTCCCTCAAGAAGCTCGGCACCGCCGCCAAGCACGTGGACGACCTCAAGGGACCCGCCCGCGCCGGGCACACCGCGGACGGGCCGCACATGAGCGAGACACCCGACGTCGTCAAACGGTACGACAACACCGACCCGATCGACCTGGCCACCGGCCGGATGTTCCTGCCACAGACCGACGTTGTGCTCCCGGGAACCCTGCCACTGGTCTTCGTCCGCCGCGCGGAATCGGGTTTCACCGCGGGCCGCTGGTTCGGCCCCACGTGGACGTCCACGATCGACCAACATCTGGAGATCGATGCCGAGGGTGCCGTGCTCGTCACCGAGGACGGCCTGGTCGTGGCGTACCCTCACCCGGCGCCTGGGGTTCCTGTCGCACCGCTGTCAACCTCCGCACCGCGGCACCCGCTGGGGCGCACCCCTGACGGAGACTGGACTCTCACCGATCCCGACACCGGACACGTCCGCCGTTTCACCCCGCCTGCCAACGACCCGGACGGCAACGGCATCGCACCCATCGCACAGCTCGAGGACCGCAACGGCAACGTCGTCACCTTCGAGTACGACGAACACGGCACCCCGCTCGGTCTTACCCACTCCGCCGGCCACCGCCTCCGCTTCGCCACCCACGACCGGCGCATCACCGCCCTGCACCTCGACGGCGGGCCGCGCATCCTCGCCTACGGATACACCGACGGGAACCTGACCGAGGTCACCAACTCCTCGGGGCTGCCGTTGCGCTTCGCCTATGACGAGCGCGCCCGCATCACCTCGTGGACCGACACCAACAACCGGTCCTACACGTACGAGTACGACGAGCAGAACCGCTGCATCGCAGAAGGTGGAGGCGACGGGCACCTGGTGCTGAACCTGGCCTACGACGCCGTCGACGAGGCGACGGGCCACAGGGTCACCGAAACCGTCACGGGCGGAGGCCACACCCGGCGGTACCTCGTCGACGACCGGTACAGGATCGTGGCTGACCTCGACCCTCTCGGTCACACGACGCACTATGTTCGCGACCGCCACAACCGTTTGCTCGCACAGACCGACGCGCTCGGCCGCACCACCGCCTACGGCTACGATGACGACGGCCGTCTGGTCAGGGTGACACGCCCCGACGGGCGCGGAACCACGGCTCGCCACAACGAATTCGGTCTGCCCGTCCACGTCAAGCGGGCCGACGGCCAGGTGGTCCGGTACGCCTACGACGAGCGCGGCAACCGCGTCGCGACCACCGACTCGATGGGCAGGACCACCCGCCTCACCTACAACGAAGCCGGTGCCCTCACTTCCGTCACCGACCCCCTGGGCCACACGACGACCATCCGCTGCGACCGCGCCGGGCTCCCCGTCGAGGTCACTGATCCGCTCGGCGCCACGACACGCTTCATGCGCGACGCCTTCGGTCGCCCAACCGCCATCACGGACCCGACAGGCGCCATCACACAGCTTGAGTGGACGGTCGAGGGCCGACTCGCCCGCCGTGTCCACGCAGACGGGGCCTCCGAAAGCTGGACCTGGGATGGTGAGGGGAACTGCACCGGCCATACCGACCGGCTCGGCGGGATCACTCGGTTCGAGTACACCGAATTCGACGTCCTCACGGCGCGCACCGGCCCCGACGGCATCCGCCACACCTTCCAATACGACGCCGAACTGCGTCTCACGGAAGTCACCAACGCGCAGGGCCTGGCATGGAACTACACGTATGACGCCGCGGGCCGCCTCACCTCCGAGACGGACTTCGACGACCGAACGGTCACATATACGTACGGGCCCACCGGAGCTCTCGCCTCCCGCACGAACGCGCTGGGCCAGACGACGGCGTTCGAGCGCAATGCAATCGACCAGATCATCCGCAAGGACGCGGCCGGCAGCGTCACCAGCTATGCCTACGACCTCACGGACCAGCTCGCCGAGGCCAAGGGACCCGACGGCACGATAGTCACCCTGCTGCGCGACCGCGAGGGCCGGCTGCTGTCGGAGACCGTCGGCGGACGCAAACTGGCGTACACCTACGACGACCTGGGGCGCCGTGCCAGCCGCACCACGCCGACTGGCGCGACGACGACGTGGAGTTACGACTGTGCTGGCCGCCGCACTGCGGTGACGTCCTCCGGCCGCCCCTTCGCCTTCACGTACGACGCCGCAGGGCGCGAGGTGACGCGTCGGATCGGCGACTCCCTCGTCCTCAGCCATGCCTACGACCCCACCGGGCGTCTCACGGCCCAGTCAGTGACCGGCCCGGCCGGCGCCCGCGTGCGGCACCGCGACTACAGCTACCGAGCGGACGGCCACCTCACCGCTGTCGACGACGCAGCCGCCGGGCGGTACGAGTACGAGCTCGACCCGGCCGGGCGGGTCACCGCAGTACACGCGGCGGGCTGGAACGAAAGCTATGCCTACGACCATGCGGGGAACCAGACCTTCGCCTCCTGGCCGCCGGATCATCCCGGCTACGAGGCGAACGGCGAGCGCGCCTATGAGGGGAACCGCCTCACCCGTGCCGGAGCTGTGCGCTACGAACACGACGGGCTCGGCCGCGTCACCATGCGACGCAAATCCCGTCCGTCACGGAAGCCGGACGTGTGGCGCTACGTGTGGGACGCGGAGGACCGTCTCGTCTCGGCAAGCACCCCTGACGGCACCCAGTGGCGCTATCTCTACGACCCTCTCGGCCGCCGCACGGCCAAGCTCCGACTGGCACAGGATGGCGAGAGCGTCGCCGAGCGGATCGAATTCACCTGGGACGGGAACACGCTGTGCGAGCAGACCACGAGCTCAAGCCAGCAGCCCCACGTAGTGGCCATCACCTGGGACCATGAGGACATCCGGCCGATCGCCCAGACAGAACGCATCCTCGACGAATCACGGGAAGAGGTGGACTCGCGGTTCTTCGCGATCCTCACCGACCTGATCGGGGCTCCCACGGAGCTGGTCGACGAGTCCGGCACCGTGGCATGGCACTCCAGGTCCACGCTCTGGGGCCTCACGACGTGGGCGGCCAACAGCACCGCGTACACGCCGCTCCGTTTCCCGGGCCAGTACGCCGATCCGGAGACCGGCCTCCACTACAACTACTTCCGCCATTACGACCCCGAGAACGCCCGCTACCTCACCTCGGATCCCCTCGGCCTCACCCCGGCGCCAAACCCTTTCACCTATGTGGCGAACCCCCATGCGTGGACGGACTACCTGGGCCTCGCCCCGGACTACGTCCCGATCTACCGCACGCCGAAGGGGGCCCACGCCCAGTACGAACTGGACCACGGCCCGAATCCTGCCAACCATCAGCCGGGGGTGGACATCGGTGGCGGCATCATCTCGGATGGCAAGATCTACTTCGGCGAACGGGCGGTGGCCGCCGAGTACGCCGGGCCTACCGGAGCGAACTTCGCCAAGGGGATGGTGAAGTATGAAATGCATCCGCAGTTCCTCGAGGAATTCGGCGACCATGTAAAGGTCCATGACAGGAATGGGCCGGGTGGCGCTGTCCGGCTGGAGTTCGAGATACCGGTGGAAAAGCTCGACCGGTTCAACGAGCTGACCCAGCGTCGCAGTTGGGTTGACGTATTTGGAGGACCGAGTTGAGACTTCACGATCACCAGGAAATCGACGTGACGGTCGTTGCGGTGGCGTCCGTGGGCGCGAAGGTCGAGGTGGACGGGCACGCAGGCGTGTTCGGCTTCGTCGACCAGGTGAAACACCCGTCCTGGTGGGACGAGAGCGTGTCGCCGCCTCGGGCTGGCGACAAACTCCACGTCTGCGTCCTGGACTCCACCCGCGAGCCTTATCCCCGCCTCAGTGCACTACAGAACGACATCGACATCGCCCGGGGCCTGCGCGGGGAGGCGTAGCGGGAGCGCGGTTCGCCCCAGCGGCACGACCACGAACGCCCACGCCGAACGGCATTGGAACGAACGAGAAGGGATGAAGCAGTGGTGCCCGGGTCCGTATTTCCCTGCATCGTCTGCGGGAACCTCACCGTCGGCGTGCCGGGGAATCATGAGATCTGCCCCGTCTGCGGATGGCAGGACGACGGCGGGGACTACCGTGATCCCGACCGGTACGTGGGCGGCCCGAACCACGTCACGCTGCGGGAGGCCCGGGAGAACTACCGGGCGTTCGGTGCCAGTGAGCGCCGGCGGATCGACCGGGTCAGGCCCCCGCTCCCCGAGGAGGTTGCGGCTCCGCAGGCGGAGTCGGCCGACCCGGTTCCCGGCTGGCTCGATTTCGTCGACAACCCCGAAGCGGTGCGGACGGTGTACGGGGCGCAGCCCGTCCCGGAACTCGAAGGGGTCGCCGTACGGGAGGTCGTGTGGCGCGTCGGAGGCGGACCGGAGCTGCTGATCAGTTTCGACCTGCCGGTCTACCCGGCCGATCCACCCCGCCTCTGGGCCGAAAGCGGATTCGACACCGTCCGGGTGCAACTGCGACTGATCGGTGCGGCCGCCGCGCTGGAGGCCTCCCAGGACTGCGACCCGGTCGGACGCATCACGCTCGGCGCCGGCGCCCGCACAGCCGTGGCCCTGTCCCTGGAAGCCGGCCGGTTCCGCGCGAGGGTGAACGCCGACGGGGCGCGGATCCACGAGGTGACGGCGCATCGACGGGACTGATCGTCCGCCGCCTACGGCTGCGGTTCGAAGTCCCAGTACGGGCGGTTCTGCTGGCGCGCCGAGACGGTGTGGACGTGTTGGGGGCCCAGGGTGCGGGTCAGGGCCTTCAGGCCCGCGTCCTCGTGTTTCTGGGCCTCCGTGTCCTCGCGGACCGAGCGGAGGTCGGCGGCCAGGGCGATCTGGGCGCTCAGGGTCATCGGGTGGTCCGGGCCCAGGACCTGCTCGCAGCCGCGCAGCGTCTCGCGGCTCAGGGACACCGCGTCCTCGAAGTGCCCCGTGATGTTGCGGTGCCCGGTGGCGTTCAGGGCGCAGCCCAGGGTCCACGGGTGGCGGTCCCCGACCGCGCCGCGCATGCCGACCAGGGCCTGTTCCGCCAGGTTGAGGGCCTCGACCCGTTCGCCCTGTGCGCGCAGGACGAGGCCGAGGTTGCCCACCGTGCCGATGCTGTACGGGTGGGCGAGGCCCAGCTGCGTCTGGTAGCCGCGGACGACCTCCTCCGAGATCCGGCGGGCCTCGCCGATGTCCCCGTACTCCCGCAGGTACGTGGCGTAGTCCGAGGCGACCATCAGGGTCCAGGGGAACTCCGCGCCGAAGACCCGCGTGGAGCGTTCCAGCACGCTGCGCAGCCGGGCCCCGGCGCCCGGGATGTCGCCGGAGCGGCGCAGGCACATGCCGAGGTTGTGCTCGGCGCGCAGGGTCTGGGGGTGGTTGGGGCCGAGGACCTGGGAGTTGAGCTTGAGCCCTTGTTCCTGGCGGGCGAGGGCTTCGCGGTAGCGGCCCATCAGGCGCAGTCCCATCGCGCAGCCGATGCCGGAGGAGAGGGTGGCGATGTGCCGTACGCGCAGGACCCGCTCGCGCCGGCGCAGGGTGTCGAGGTCGGTGTCGTACGCCTCCTGGTAGCGGCCCAGCAGCCGCAGCGCGACGGCGACGTTGTTCTCGGCGTTGAGGGTGGTGGAGTCGTCCTCGCCGAGCAGCTCGCGATAGCGCGCGAAGGCGTGCTCCAGCAGTTCGCGCGCCTGGCCGAACTTGGCCGTGCTGAGCAGCACCCCGGCGTACGTGCTGGTGGCGCGCAGGGTCTCCAGGTCCCGGTCGCCGCGCTCGGCCAGCAGACGGTCGGCGACCGATTTGGCGAGGGTCTCGGCGCGCTTGAAGTGGCCGAGCATCCGCAGGGCGCCGCCGTAGTGGTAGCTGAGCTCGCGGACCTGGTCGTGGTCGTCGCCGAGCATCGTGCGCCACACGGCGTCGGTCTGCTCGGCGAGACGCAGGCAGGTGCGGTACTCGCCGGCGAGGATCAGGTAGCGCAGGCAGTGCAGCAGGAAGGTCTGGATCCGAGGGTTGCTGCTGGTCAGGACGCCGGCGCTCTCCAGGTGCGGGATCAGCTCCGCGTACCGGGGCCACAGCCGGGAGTCGGAGGGGCGGCCCGGGTCGGCGGCCGCGAGGACCTGCCGGACGGCGCGCGAGAGCGGTTCGGCCTCCTCCTCGGAGAGGTTCTCGCGGACGATCCCGTGCACCATGCGGTGCAGCTGCACGGTCTCCAGGCCGCCGCCGCCCTCCTCCACCGACAGGTCGGAGTATTCGAGGCGGACGACCGAGAACTGGACGAGCTTGTTGAGGGCGGCGTTCCACCGGATCTGGTCGTTGATCAGCCCGGCGAGCTGCTCGGGCACGTCGGCGGCGGGGAACTCGCGCAGCAGCCGCAGCGGCACCGGCCCGGGCGCGAAGAACACGAAGAGCCGCAGCAGGGCGAGGGCGTCGGGGAAGTTCTCCCGGACGTTGTTCAGCAGTATGGCGAGGGCGGTGGGGAAGGGCAGCGGGTAGTCGTCGGAGACGGTGACGGCCTCCCGGGAGTCCAGTCTGCGCTGGAGCAGGGCCAGGTAGTCGCCGACCGTCAGCGGGGAGTCGGCGAGCCAGCCGGCGGTCTGGTCGAGGGCGAGGGGGTAGTCCTCCAAGGCCTCGGCGAGCTGGTCGGCCTCCTCGCCGGTGAGCCGGCGGGCCCGGCGGCGGATGAAGGTGATCGACTCGGGCCGCGCGTACAGCGGGACTTCGAGGAGGCTGGTGTGCCGGGAGGCCCATTCGCGGTTGCGGGAGGTGATGATGACGTCGCCCGCGCCCGAGGGCAGCAGATCGGTGAGGTCGTCGGGGTTGTCGCAGCCGTCGAAGACCACCAGCCAGCGGCTGTACGGGGAGCCGCGCCGCAGCGCCTCCAGGACGGCCCTGATCTGCTCGCCGTAGCTGCCGGCGCCGCGCGGCAGGCCCATCGCCGGGGCCAGGTCGGCGAGCCGCTCGCGCAGCGTGGGCCGGTCCTCGGCGGGGACCCACCACACCACGTCGTACTCGGAGGCGAAGCGGTAGGCGTACTCGGTGGCGACCTGTGTCTTGCCGACGCCGGACAGCCCGAGCAGGGTGACGGTCGAGGCGCCGGGCGGGGCGTCGGTGAGGGCGGCGCGCAGCCGGCCGATGACGTCGTTGCGGCCGGTGAAGCGCGGGTTGCGGCGCGGGACCCGGCCCCAGATCTCGGGCGGGTCGTTGGGGAAGCGGGGGCCGCGGCGGCCGGTCTCGGCGCCGATCCGGTCGGTGGGCAGTTCGAGCCGGCGCAGGACCCGGTACTCCGCCTCGTACGCGTCCAGGCCCCACAGGTCGGTCTTCTCCAGTACGGCGACGGCGCTGGGCAGCGGCGCGTCGGTGAGGCAGACGGCCGCGAACCGGTCGGGGTGGGCGTCGGCGACGGTGCGCAGGGCGGTGTTCCACTCCTCGTCGGTGTGCGTGCCGGCGGAGAAGTAGCGCTCGCTGAGGATGAGCAGGACCCGGCTGCCGCTGCGGGCCAGGTCGTCCAGGGCGGGGGCCAGGCCGGGGGTGGACTGCGGGTCCCAGCGCGCGAGGGCGACCCGGTGGCCGTGCTCCTCCAGGCGGTGGGCGATCCACACGGCCCAGGGCCGGTTGAACCCGGCGAAGCTGATGACGAAGCGCTGCGGCTGCGCGGCTCCGTCGCGGTCTCGGTCCTGGCGAAGTCCGGTGGTCATGCGGCCGTCTCCCTGGCATCCGGGCGGTGGACGGGCTTGAAAGGTACCGCAGCGGACGGCCCGTCAGCCCTCTGTGAACGGGGCGAGTTCGGGGTGCCGCGCGCACCAGTCGCGGCGCTCCCGGTCGACGGCGCGGCGGGCGACGGCGTGCTGCTCCCCGGGCGGCGGCAGCTCGTCCATGGCCCGTTCCGCGACGCCCATGGCGGCGGTGAACTCCCGTCCGGCCGCGGTGAGTTGCGGATGCCGGTGGAGTACGGGGAGGACGGCGGCGACCTGGGCGCGGATCCGGGCGTGCTGGGCCCAGGCGCCGCGCGCGCCGTAGAGGGCGGCGCGCTGCCAGTACCCGGCCAGGGCCAGGTGGGCGTACGCGCCGTGCAGGAGTCCGTCCAGCGGGCGGGGGTCGCTGCGCCAGGGGGCCCAGTGCCGGGGCGTGCGGTCGGCGGTGTGCAGGGTCAGGACGTCGGCGAGGGCGGTCAGCTTGCCGTGCTGGACCTCGTGGACGAGGGTGGCGGCCAGCGCGGGCGGGGCCTGCGCCCGGGCGAGAACGGACCCGGCGGCCGCGGGCAGGGTGGCGCCGCTGGAGCGGGAGCCGCCGCCCAGCGGGACGACGGAGCGCAGCAGCAGGCCGATCTCCTCGGCGCGGGCGGTGTCGTACCGGTCGAGCAGGGTGAGCGCCCCGGACCACTGGGTGTCCCAGCGCTTGTGGCCCTTGGGAGTGAGCCGGCGGGCGGGGCGGACGGGCGCCGGGTGGGCGGGACCGGGGGCCCGGTACGGGTCGAGGTCGTCGAGGGCCGTGCGGCCGCCGGGCAGGGAGTGCAGGACGAGGGCGGCGGGGTCGTCGGGGTCCCAGCAGCCTTCGGTGAGGGCGAGCGGGCCGGGCCGGGCGGGGCGCAGCAGTCCGAGGGTGGGCAGTACGAGCCGGCCGTGCACGGGCCGCAGGGTGGCCTTGAAGGCGATCCCGGAGCGCAGGGCCGCGGCGACGGCGAGGGCTCCGAGGTGGCCGAGGTCGGCCGGGGGGCCGTACGGGGCGTGCAGCCGGCGCAGGGTCTCCTCGGCCCACACCCCGGTGGCCGGGTAGTGCAGTACGTCGCGGACGGCTTCGGGGTCGTGGCGTTCGGCTTCCTCCAGCAGGGCCCAGTGGTCGGCGGCTTCTCCGGCCCGGCCGCCGGGGGCGGCGTCGAGGACCCCGCGCAGCAGGACGAGCCGCTTGGAGCGGCGGATGTCGCGGACCAGGCGGGTGCCCTCGGCGGAGGGCTCGGTGGACGCGAGGGCGCCCAGGATGGCGGAGGTGACGGTGAACCCGGTCAGGGGCGGCGCGCTCATGAGGCGGCCGCCCGCCGGGGCGCCCGGACCGCGGATGACGGGCCGGGCGGGGCGGCGCCCGGACCGGCCCCCTGCGCTGCGGCCGTGTGCAGCGCCGTCGCGATGTGGCGGATGAGGACCTGGAGGTCGGCGCAGTACACGGAAGGCTGCCGGAAGCCCTCGCCGGCGCGGTAGCGGTGCGGATAGTGGCCGCCGCCGCAGACCTCGACGAGCTCGCAGGCGCGGCAGCCGTCGGCGAGCGCCTCCCGGCCGAGTTGGCGGGCTGCGAGCCCGGGGTGGTCGAGGAACGCGTCGAATCCGTGGCTCTCCACGTTCATACCGGTGGCGGCTGCACCCTCGTAGGCGGATTTGAGGGAGTCGGCCTGCTCGATGCCGCCGTCGGTCTCGATCACGGCGGTGGCGGCGGGGGCGAGGCCGAGGGTCTCGGTGGCGGCGGGCAGTCCGAGCAGCAGGGCGATGATCTCCTCGAAGATCCGGATCCGGGTCCGCAGCACCGCGTCGTGCCACCAGCGTTCGAAGACGGCGACGAGCCAGTCGGCGTACGGGGTGCGGGGCGGGTCGTGGCCGGGCGGCGGGGTGTTCCAGTTGGCCAGCGGGAGCAGCAGCCCGATGACGGGCGGGGTGAAGGCGAGCAGGGATTCGTACGTCTCCACCGGGTCCTGGGCGAGGTCGACGACGCAGAGCACCCCGGCGTAGCTCTCGGGGTGGCGGGCGAGCAGGCGCAGGCCGCGGGCGGCGGCGGCGAACCCGGGGCGCCCGGTGCGGTCCACGCGGCGGGCGTTGTGCGCGGGCAGCCCGCCGTCGAGGCTGACGCCGACGCGTATCCCGGCGGCGGCGAGCGCGCGGAGCCGGCCCCGGGTGAGCAGGGTGCCGTTGGTCTGGACGGTGGCGGTGACCCGGGTCCGCGGGGAGGTCCGGGCGAGGGCGGCCCGTACGGCGTCGACGGGGGCGGCCAGTTCGGCGGGGGCGGTGAGCAGGGGTTCGCCGCCGTGCAGGACGAGGTCGACGCGGGCCAGGTCGTGGGCGGCGGCGTGCTCGGCGATGCGGGCGGCGGCGCGGGCGGCCGTGGCCGCGGACATGGCGGCGGGCTGGCCGCGCCAGCCCTGGTCGGCCATCTCGTACACGTAGCAGTAGGTGCAGGCGAGGTTGCAGCGGCTGCGGGTCTTGAGCACGAACTGCCGCACCGGGTGCGGCCGGTGGCCTGCGGCGCGCAGCGCCGGCACGTCGAGCCGGGCGTACGGCCACGGCGCGTGGACGAGGTGGCCGCGCGGGGACGGGTGTGAGGGCAGCACGGCGTCGCTCGTGTCGGTCTGCCTCATCACCTGTACCTCCCGAGCCGCGAACGGTGCATCCCTGCCCGGCGGACCGCACCGGCTAACGGCGGAATCGGGACAACTGTGGGTGCTCTGCGTGTCCTTGGGACTGCGGTGCGTGAGGGTCCGCGTCAGGCCACTCCCGAGTCGAAGGCGTTGAGGATCTCCGCGGGGTGGGTGACCCGCTCCACCATGCCCTCGATGACCCGGGCCAGCACGGGGTGGTCGATCCCGCGCAGTGCGGCCAGATCGAACCCGGAGAGGTCCGGTAACTGCCCCGGACAGGCGGAGCCCGTCGTTTCCGCTTCGTGCTGCCGAGTCACCATGGGCTGCCCGTCCCCCTGTTGAGTCGCGTGTCGATGGTCCACTACCCACGTACGGGGGTCACAGCGCCGCCTCCAGGGTGCGGACCCGGGATCCCAGGGCCTCCCTGCGGTCGGCGGCCGGATCCCCCAGCCGGGTCCACAGCTCCAGCGCCGAGCGGTACGCGTCCAGCGCCGCCCGGGGCCGCGCCAGGCGTTCGAGCACCTCGCCGCGCAGCTCCTGTACGCGCGCCCCCAGCTCCACCGCCACGTCCCGCCGCTCCTCGCGGTCCGCGGCCAGCGCGCAGCGCCAGGCCCGCCGGTAGGAGTCCGCCGCCCGGTCGAGCCGGTCCAGGGCCCGGGTGTGCGCGTGGATCTCCTGCTGGACGTCCCCGTGCTCGCGCCAGGCGCGGGCCTGCTCCAGCGGGCTGCGGCTCTGCCGGACGGCCAGTTCCAGCAGGTACTCCGCCTCCCGCAGGTCCACCACGTCCCCCTCGTACGCGTGCCGCAGCCGCAGTCCCTCCGCGAGCCGCACCAGCCGCTGCGCGGAGCGGGCGTCGGACTGCGGGACCGCAGCCCGGCTGTCGCGCAGCACCCGGACGGCCGCCGAGGTGAACCGCCGCCCGTGGGCGGCCCGCGCCCGGTCCAGCAGTACGTCCCCCCACTCGGGCAGCAGCTCCCCGTACGCCTCCGCGTCGCGCGGGATCAGCCGGCGGGCCCTGCCGTACGCCTCGGCCGCGTCCTCCAGGGCCGCCGGTTGCGCGTCCCGCGCGTACAGGGCCCGGTGCACCCTCGCCAGGCACACCAGGGCCGCCAGCCGCAGCTCCGGGTCGCCGGTGGCCTCGGCCAGGGCCAGGTCGAGCTGGCCGGCCGCCTCCTCCAGCCGCGCCGGCAGGTACCTCAGGGCGGTGGCCAGCTCCACCCGTACGCGGGCTGCCGTCGCTCCGGAGGACTCGGGGTCCAGCCCGGCCGCCAGGTGCTCGGCGGCCTGCCCGGCCAGCGCCGTGCGCTCCACCGGGTCGGGGGTGCGGGGCAGCAGGGCGAGCAGGACCCGGCCGAGGGCGGGCCGCACCGCCGGGTCCGAGGCGGGGGCTCCGGTCACCGCCTCCAGCGCGGAGCGCGCCTCGCGCAGCGCGCCCGTGTCCTCGCGGAGCTCGCCGAGGCGGACCAGGGTCTGTGCCCTGCGGACGACGCAGTCCAGGCGCAGCCGCGGGTCCAGCTCCGGGTCGAGGTCGCCGCCGACGGCCGCGAACTCCCGTTCCGCCGCGGCCAGCAGCTCGGGGTCCGGCTCGGCCGCCAGCGCCCGCTCGTACAGGATCCGGCCGAGTACGGCCCGGGCGGGCGGGGTGCCGAGTCCGGCCACCGCCCGCTCGGCTTCGGCGAGCAGTCCGGGGTCGCGCTGCCCGGCCCACAGCCGCAGCAGGACGGCGGCCAGCTCGCATTCCGCCTCGCCGGGTGCGTCCCCGGGTCCGGCGGGGGCGGCGACGGCCCGGCGCAGTACGGCGGCGGCCTCGTACAGCCCGCGGGGGCCGCCGCCGTCCTGGTCGTGCACGGCGAGCCGCTCGCGGGCGGTGCGCACCGCCCAGGCCCGCCCCGGCGGGGGTGCGACGGGCTCGGGGACGCCCGGCTCCCCGGGCGGTCCGGGCAGGTAGCGCCGTACGACGCGGGCCGAGACCTCGGCGAAGGCCTGCGGGAGCCGCCCGGCGGGGACCCGCTCCTCGCCGCCCTCCTCGACCGGCGGGGCGCCGGTGAGCTGGGAGACGGCCAGGGCGGGGAAGTTCCGTACGCCCCGCCCGAAGTGCGCGAGCACGTACTCGGAGCAGTGCTTGAGCACCAGCGCTGCCTCGTCCCGGCCGAGCGGCCCGAGCAGGACGTCCTGGACCCCGGGGACGAACTCGTACCACTGACCGGCGGCCTGGCCGCGCCGCAGCAACCCGCTGAGCAGCACTTCCGCGAGGTCCGAGGGCTCCGAGTCGGGCAGCATCGTGCGCTGTACGAGGGCCATCACGGGCAGGGTCAGCGGGGCCGCCGACAGGTACACGGCGAGCTGTACGGCGCGCGGCGAGGCGGAGGCGCGGAAGCGGCGCACCAGCTCGCGCGGCGGGCGGACGGCGCGCGGCGGCGGGAGGGGCGCGGCGGGGTGGTCGGCGAAGACGCGGCCCACCTCGGCGGGGACGGGTCCGGTGCCGAGACCGGCGACGAGGCGGGCCCAGGAGCCGAGCGCGATGGCGCTGGGCGGCAGGACGGGGACGGTGAGCCCGCCGGTGTGCCGCCCGCCCCGGACCGGCCGGTCGGCGCGGAACCGCAGCTTCCCGGAGCCGCCCTCGGCGCGGGTGAGGACGCCCCGCTCGGTCGGCAGCCAGCTGCGGCTCCACAGCCGCTGCGGCAGCGGCTGGACGACGACGCAGGGGGTGCACTCGGCCCAGCGGTGCAGCAGCCGCTGGGCCTCGCCCTCGCGCCAGAGCGGGCCGGCGCAGTCGGAGACGACCATGGTCAGCGCCCGCCCGGTGGGGTCGCGCAGCTGGTCCCCGGAGCGCAGCCGGGTGCCGGGACCGGGTCCGCGGCCGACGGCGGCCCGGCCGTCCCCGAGCCGGTGCAGGTAGTGCACCTGTACGTCGCGGAAGGCGCCGAGCCGCTCGCACACGGACCGCAGCTCCTCGAACATGTCATGCCAGACGGCCATCGACGGGGAGGCGTCCATGACGAGCCGTACGGTCGCCTCGCGCCGGCTCTCCGGCCGCAGTACGGGGATGACGAGCCCGAGGGCGCGGGCGCTGGCCTCGGCGGTGGCCGGCTCGTCGAGCACCAGGCGGGTGGGCGGGCCGGGCGGGCGGTGCCGCTGGAGGGCGCGCAGGGCCCGCTGGATCTCCAGGATCCGGGGCAGCGCGGCCGCACCGGGCACCCTTACGGGCACTCCGGCGCCGCCGGGGAACTCGGCGGCCTCCTCCGCGACGGTCCCCAGCACCCGGGAGGCGTAGAGCCGGACCGCGTCCTCCGGTGCGGGCTCGGGCCGGACGGGCTCCTCCTCGGCCGGGGGTGCCCCGCCCGCGGTGCGCGGCCGCCGGGGCGGGGCGGTGCGGTCCCGGTCGGGGGCGGCGGAGCCGGTCGGTCCGATCCGCCCGGCCAGCCACAGCGCGTCGGCGAGCTCCTCGGCGGTGGGGTCGAGCCCGGCGGCGCGCAGCAGCCCGGCGAGGTCGCGCAGGGCGGCGGGGACGGGTGCCGGGCCGCCGGCCGGCCCGGAGGGGGCGGGCAGGGCGTGGCCGGGCCCGGAGGAGGCGGGCCCGGAGGAGGCGGGCAGCGGTGGCCGGTCCATGGGCACGGGCGCTCACCTCGGGCGGTCGAGGCGCTGGATGAGCAGGTCGGCGAGGTCCTCCCGGGTGGGCGGGGCGGCGTAGTGGGTGAGGTAGATGGCGTTCAGCAGCTGGTCGGCGGCGACGAGTTCGGACTGCGAGCGGCTGAGGAACTCCCGGATCAGGTCGGCCCCGAGCTGCGCGGCCTCCTCGCCGAGGTGCGCGCGGACCATGGTGGCGAGGCGCTTCTCGCCGGGCTGCCCGAGCTTGAGCTGGATGCAGCGGCGCAGCAGGGCGGCCGGGAAGTCCCGTTCGCCGTTGCTGGTCAGGATGATGAAGGGGAAGGCCCGGCAGCGCACGCGGCCGCCCCGGACGGTGACCTTCGCCCCGTCGTCGGTGAGCACCTGCACCTCGGGTTCGGTGTCGGCGACGCGTTCGAGTTCGGGGAGGGCGAACTCGCCCTCCTCCAGGACGTTCAGGAGGTCGTTGGGCAGGTCGATGTCGCTCTTGTCGAGCTCGTCGATGAGCAGGACGCGGGGGCGTTCGGTGGGCAGCAGGGCCGTCCCGAGCGGGCCGAGGCGGATGTACTTCCCGATGCCGGGGGGCGTGCCGGGACCGGGCCCCGCGCCCGACGAGCCGCCGCTCGCGGCGATCTGTACGTCCTGGAGCCGGGCGATCGCGTCGTAGCGGTACAGGCCCTCCTGGAGCACGGTCCGCGAGACCACGGGCCAGCGCAGCACCCGGCCGAGTTTCAGCTCGTGGGCGACGGCGTGGGCGAGGGTGGACTTCCCGGTTCCGGGGTAGCCGGTCACCAGCAGCGGCCGGCGCAGGTACAGGGCCGCGTTGATGGCCTCCAACTCCTCGGGCTCGGGCCGGTGCAGCTCGGCGGCCTGCCGGTGCGCGCCGAGGCGCCGGGCTACGTTGCCGTCGGCGGTGTCCGCCGGTCCCCCGGGCTCGCCGACGGGGCCGCCGTCGAAGTCCCGCCACGGCGGCGGATCGGGCAGGGCCTCGATCCCGTCGTGGGGTTCGCCGACCCCCCGGTAGATGAGCCATTCCTCGTTCACGCCTGCTCCCTCCCCCTCCCGCCCGTCACAGGTCGCCCTGCAGCGGCTCGTCTTCGGGCAGCGCCCGGGCCGGGTCCTCCCAGACGAGGGCCATCCCGTCCGCCCAGTACGCGTCGGGGTCGGCCCCGTGCGCGCGTGCCCGCAGTGCCTGGAGCCGGACCGGCAGCGGCGCTCCCCGCGCCGCCTCCGTCAGCTCCTCGCGCAGCCCGCGGTGGAACGGCGCGCAGTCGGCCGCCGGGTCGTCCGGGGGCCGCCGGGTGACGGCCACTCCGTATCCGGCGTCCCGGACCCCGTACAGGGAGCCGCGGGTGGGCTCCGCGTCGGCGGCCCGGCAGTGCACGGGCACGGTGTTGTCCGGCAGGGTGTCGAGCCATTCCGGCGCCGGGGTCCTGGGGCGGCCGCGGTCGCAGTCGGCCCGCTCGTCGAGCAGCGGACCGGCCTGGACGCGGGTCCAGCGGTCGGCCCGGCGGTGGTCGGCCTCGTCGTCGTTCGGGATCCCGCCGCCGCTCCCGGCCGGGTAGCGGAACACCACCGGCCGCTGGACGCCCAGCGGGGTGCGGCCGGCGACCGTCCAGGTGTCCACCGGCAGGCCGAACAGTTCGGGCGCCACGGCGACTTCGAGGAGGGCCGCCGCGTCGTGGGTGTCGCAGCGCCGGAACGCCTCGGCGAGCGGGACCCGCAGCGCTTCGGCGAGACCGGCCCGGGTGGCCCGTACGCCCGAGTCCACCGGGGTCACCCGGCCGGGGTGGGCGGGCCCGTAGAGCACCGAGACGCGCCAGTCGTAGACGTCCTCCCAGCCGTGCGCCCAGGCCTCCAGCAGTACGGAGGGCCCCTGGGGCAGGGTGCCGGGCGGCCGGGTGTGCCCGTTCGGATGGCGGTCGGCCCGGGCGCGGCGGCGCCGGTCGCGCTGTGCGAGGCCCTGTTCGTGCCGCTCGCCCAACTCCCTCCGCAGGGGCCGCCACAGCCGTTCTGCGGTGGTCCGTACCCAGTCCCACAGCTCCTCGTCGGCGCCGGGGGCGGGCGGCTCGCGGTGGTCGGCGACGCTGACGTCGGTCGCGTACCGGAGCATCGCGGCGGCCTCGCCGGCGCCGCCCGGCGGGTCGTGCAGCATGCCGAGCCCGTCGCGCCAGCTGAGCGGCGCCGGCAGGCCGGGGTCCGGCTCCTCCCCGCGGGCCGCCTCCACCAGGGCGCGGACGGCCTCCGAGGAGCGCGGCGGTGGCAGTTCGGCCAGCAGCCCGCACAGGGTCGTGCGCTCGGCGGCGGTGAGCCGTCTGCGGCCCTCGTACGGGTCCTCGCGGACCGGGAGCTCGTCGTGGACGTCCGTCCAGGTGCGGCGGCTGTTGAGGTCGCTCAGGTGCTGGTCGTAGTGGTACAGGTCGTGGGCCTGCATGACGCGGCGGTAGAGCCCGACCTGGCCGGTGGCGGCCAGCGGCAGGGTCCGTAACTGCACGACGGAGACGGCGAGTCCGCCGCCGCCGTTGTTCCGGCGGGCCTTGACCACGCCGACGACCTCGCCGCGGGCCAGGTCCACGACCGGGCCGCCGGACATGCCGGGCTCGATCTCGTCGTCGTCGCCGAGGCGCAGGGCGGCGCCGCCGGCGGCGGTGCCGCGCAGCCGGGTGGTGCGGCCGGTGATCTCGGGGGCGCCGAGGTCCTCGGTGCAGCCGAAGTAGGCGACCTCGTCCAGGCGCGGTCTGCCGCGGTCGGTGAGCCGTACACAGGCGTGCGTGATCGGGGCGAGGACCCGGACCAGCGCGAGGTCGGGCAGGTCCCACAGGGCGCGGCGCGCGGGGCGGCGCTCCTCCAGCCGCTCGGGCAGGACGCACTCGACGCGGCCGGTGACGGTGCCGGTGGCGCCGTCGGCGCCGGAGGAGAAGGTGATGCCGAGCTCACGCCCCGCGAGACGCACCGCTGCACCCCCTTCACCGACGACGTGCGCGCACGTCAGGACCCAGCCCGGGGCGATGAAGAAGCCACTCCCCCAGGTGGGACCGGTCCCATGGGGTGCATACCCGTCCGGGGCCGCGTGGACGCGCACGGTGGCCGCCTGGACGAGGGGTTCGAGGAGCTCGAAGGCGCGCGCGGTGCCGCCCGTGCGCCCGTCCGGCATCCCCTGCCCCCTCAGGTGTGGAGACCGTCCAGGCTAGCGCCGGGTCCTGCACGAGGGGAGGTCTCGCCGGGTATGCGGATTATCCTGGCGGGAAACGTCCCCTGCACACCTTCATCACGGCACGGAGCCCGACTTGTACTTCACCGATCGCGGCATCGAGGAGCTGGAGAAGCGGCGCGGCGAGGAGGAGGTCACCTTCGAGTGGCTCGCCGAGCAGCTGCGCACCTTCGTCGACCTGAACCCGGACTTCGAGGTCCCGGTGGAGCGCCTGGCCACCTGGCTCGCCCGCCTGGACGACGAGGACGACGAGGACGAATAGTCCACACGTGGGACGCGCTGTCCCCGAGTACGGAGAAGGGGCCCGACCGTGGTGGTCGGGCCCCTTCTCCGTACTCGGGGACGGGCCGGGATCAGGCGGCCTTGGTCTCCCAGAAGATGCGGTCGATCTCGGCGATGAGCTCAAGCGCCTTCTGGCCGGTCGCCGGGTCGTTCGACGCCTTGGCGGCCGAGAGGGCCTTCAGGGTGTCGTTGACCAGGGTGTGCAGCTGCGGGTACTTCTCGAAGTGCGGGGGCTTGAAGTAGTCGCTCCACAGCACCGAGACGTGGTGCTTGGCGAGCTCGGCGCGCTGCTCCTTGATGGTGATGGCGCGCGCGCGGAAGTCGGCGTCCTCGTTGGCCTGGTACTTCTCCTGGACGGCCTTGACGGACTCGGCCTCGATGCGGGCCTGGGCAGGGTCGTACACGCCGCACGGAAGATCGCAGTGGGCGGAGACCTTCGCCTTGGGGGCGAAGAGGCGGGAAAGCATGGAGTTTGTCCTCCTCGTGATCGTCTTCTCAAGAGGGGAGATTACTCCGTGGGAAAGGGGATTTCGCGAGCGGCCCCGTGGGCTTGGGACAAAAGTCCAGGGTGGCGTCCGGACCGGTGAGCGAATCTACGGGAGGCTGCGGCAGCATGCGCAGTGAGGCGAGAGCGGGCGAGGAGGCGCGCATGGTGGAGAGAAGGCACTCGCGGATGGCGTTCGAGGTACTGGAGGTGGCGGGGCCCTCGATGGTGCCGACGCTGCTGCACGGGGACCGGCTGGTGGTCCGGTACGGGGCGGTCGTGCGCCCGGGTGACGTGGTGGTGCTGCGCCACCCGTTCCAGCAGGACCTGCTGGTGGTCAAGCGGGCGGTGGAGCGGCGGCCGGGCGGCTGGTGGGTGCTCGGGGACAACCCGTACAACGAGACCGGCGACAGCACCGACTACGGGACGGTGCCCGAGGAGCTGGTGCTGGCGACGGCGGTGCTGCGCTTCCGGCCGCGCGCGGCGGATCAGAGTTCGCTGAGGGCGCGGCTGTCCTGGGCGGCGTCGGCGCTGCGTCCGCTCTGGCCGGACGCCTCGGCTTCCAGCCGTTTGCGGGCCCGGTAGGCGGCCACGTTGGCGCGGGTGGCGCAGCGGTCGGAGCAGTAGCGCCGGGAGCGGTTGGTGGAGGTGTCGAGGTAGGCGTTGCGGCAGGGCGCGGCCTGGCACAGGCCGAGGCGGTTGGGGCCGTGCTCGGTGAGGTGGAAGGCCAGGCCGAAGGACGCGATCGCGGCGTAGCCGGCGGAGGCGTTCGAGGGGTGGTCGGCGAGGTGGATGTGCCAGTTGGGGCGGCCCTCGTCGTCGAGGTACTCGTGGCCGGAGACCTGCGGGCTGACCGGGAACTCCATGAGCAGGGAGTTCAGCAGGTCGACCGCGAGCACGTGGTCGCCGGCGTCGGCGGCCTCGAAGACGGCGCGCAGCCGGCCGCGGACGTTGCGGAAGCGGGTGACGTCGGAGTCGGTGACCCGGCGCGCGGCCTGTACCCCGGGACCGAAGAGGCCCCGGACTGCGTCCACCGAGGTCAGCGAATCCTTGTTGCGGGCCGGCTCCTCGGTGTTGACCAGGCGCACGGCATAGTCCGAGTAATGGGCCAGTTCCACTTGTAGTCCTTACGGCTGCGGATTAGGGTCTCGAAGTAACGGCCGAGACTTCTTCGAGGGTATTACGACTGGAGGGCGAGCGATGGCGCAGACCACGACCGACTGGCAGGCCTGGCAGGAGAGCTGGGACCGGCAGCAGGAGTGGTACATGCCCGACCGCGAGGAGCGGTTCCGGGTGATGCTGGACATGGTCGAGGCACTGGTGGGACCCACCCCCCGGGTGCTGGATCTGGCGTGCGGTACGGGAAGTATCACGGACCGCGTGTTCCGGCGGTTCCCGGGAGCCACCAGTACGGGCGTCGATCTCGACCCGGCGCTGCTGACCATCGCACGGGGCCACTTCGACGGCGACAGCCGTGTCACGTTCGTCACCGCGGACCTCAAGGACCCCGACTGGACCTCGGCGCTCCCGTACGACACGTACGACGCCGTCCTGACGGCCACCGCCCTGCACTGGCTGCACTCCCCGCAGCTCGCCGTGGTGTACGGGCAGCTCGCCCCGCTGCTGCGCGAGGGCGGGGTCTTCATGAACGCCGACCACATGCCCGACGCCGCGACCCCGCGCATCAACGCCGCCGAGCGCGCCCACCGGCACGCCGCGATGGACCGGGCCCGCGCGGCCGGCGCGCTGGACTGGGCCGACTGGTGGGCCCTCGCGGCAGCCGACCCGGTGCTCGCCGAGCCGACGAAGCGCCGGTACGAGATCTACGGCGAGCACGCCGACGGGGACACCCCCGACGCCGCCTGGCACGCGCGGACCCTGCGCGAGGCGGGCTTCGCGGAGGCCCGGACGGTGTGGCGCTCGCCCTCGGACGCGCTGGTCCTGGGCCTGAAGTAGTGCTCTTGGAGGAAAGTGAGAACTTTCCTCCACACGCGGGAGGGGCGGTACGGGAATCCCGTACCGCCCCTCCGTCCGTTCGCCGCGCTTACAGCACCTTGGAAAGGAACGCCTTCGTGCGGTCGTGCTGGGGGTTGCCGAGCACCTCGCGCGGGTGGCCGGACTCGACCACGACGCCGCCGTCCATGAAGACGAGGTTGTCGCCGACCTCGCGGGCGAAGCCCATCTCGTGGGTCACCACGATCATGGTCATGCCCGACTCGGCCAGGTCCCGCATGACGTCGAGGACGTCGCCGACGAGCTCCGGGTCGAGCGCCGAGGTGGGCTCGTCGAAGAGCATCAGCTTCGGCTCCATGGCCAGCGCGCGGGCGATCGCCACGCGCTGCTGCTGGCCGCCGGAGAGCTGCGAGGGGTAGTTCCCGCCCTTGTCGCCCAGGCCGACGCGGTCGAGCAGGCGCACGGCGCGCTCGCGCGCCACCGCCTTGGACTCGCCCTTGACCATGACGGGGGCTTCCATGACGTTCTCTATGGCCGTCATGTGCGGGAAGAGGTTGAAGCGCTGGAAGACCATGCCGATCTCGCGGCGCTGGGCCGCGACCTCGCTGTCCTTCAGCTCGTAGAGCTTGTCGCCCTTCTGCTTGTAGCCCACCAGCTGGCCGTCCACCGAGAGACGGCCGGAGTTGATGCGCTCCAGGTGGTTGATGCACCGCAGGAAGGTGGACTTGCCGGAGCCGGAGGGGCCGACCAGGCAGAACACCTCGCGGGGGGCGACCTCAAGGTCGATGCCCCGCAGGATGTGGGCGGCTCCGTACGACTTGTGGACGCCCTCGGCCTTGACCATCGGCTGAGCGGTCATCGCGCGACCTCCGTACGGCGGAACATGTTCAGGTTGGCCTTCAGGCGCTGGAACGGCGTCGGCGGCAGGTTCCGCGTGGAACCACGGGCGAAGCGGCGCTCCAGGTAGTACTGGCCGACGCTGAACACACTGGTCAGGGCGAGGTACCAGAAGGAGGCCACGAACAGCATCTCCATGATGGCACCGGCCGTGTTGCCGATGTTCGACGAAGCCCGCAGGAGTTCCGTGTACTGCACCGCCGAGACCAGGGAGGAGGTCTTCAGCATGTTGATGAACTCGTTGCCCGTCGGCGGGATGATCACGCGCATCGCCTGCGGGAGCACGATCCGGCGCATGGTCTTCGTCTGCGGCATGCCGAGCGCGTGGGCGGCCTCGGTCTGGCCCTCGTCGACCGACTGGATGCCGGCCCGGACGATCTCCGCCATGTACGCGCCCTCGTTCAGGCCGAGGCCCAGGAGGGCGACCATGAACGGGGTCATGATGTCGACGGTCTCGTTCTTGTAGATCGGACCGAGGTTGATGTACTGGAAGATCAGCGACAGGTTGAACCACACCAGCAGCTGGACGTACACCGGGGTACCGCGGAAGAACCAGATGTAGAGCCAGGAGACGGCTCCCGTCACCGGGTTCTTCGAGAGCCGCATCACCGCGAACAGGATGCCGAGCACGAGGCCCAGCGCCATGGCCGAGACGCTGATGATCACGGTGTTGCCGAGACCGGTCAGAACCGCCGGGTCGAACAGCTTGTCGCCGACCGTCGCCCAGATGACGTTGCCGTTGGCGAACGCGTAGACGAGCCAGACGAGCAGCGCCACGACCACGACGCCGCTGACCCAGCGGCCGTAGTGCCGTACCGGAATCGCCTTGATGGCCTCGTACGGGAGGCCCGAGGCGCCGGGTCCGGCCGGCGGGTTCTCGGCCGGACCCTTTTCGATCTTGTCAGTCACAATGACTGCCCTTCAGTGGAGCGTGGAGCGCGGGACTTACTGACCTGCGTTGACCGTCGCGGACTTGACGGCGCTGTCCTGCACGTTCCACTTCTCCAGCGCCTTGGCGTAGGAGCCGTCCTTGATCGCGGCGTCGAGGGCCTGCTTGAGGGCGTCGCGGAGCTGGGTGTTCTCCTTGCTCACGCCGATGCCGAAGAGGCCGACGCCGCTCTGCTGGCCGGCGATCTCGAAGTCGTTGCCGCCGCCCGAGGTCTTCACCGTGTAGGCGGCGACCGGGTAGTCGTTCAGGTCGGCGACGGCGCCGCCGGCCTTGACGCGGGTCTGCGCCTCGGCGTCGGTGTCGAAGGCCTGGATCGTGAGCTTCTTGTCGCCGCACTTCTCGGCCTGGGCCTTGAAGGCGTCCTCGTAGGTGGTGCCGCGCTGGACGGCCACCGTCTTGCCGCAGAGGTCGTCCAGGGACTTGATGCCCTCGGGGTTGCCCTTCTTGACGAGGAGCGAGAGGCCGGAGGAGAAGTAGTCGACGAAGTCGATGCCCTTGCCGATCTTCTGGCCCTTGTCGTCGAGGCCTTCCTGGCGCTGCTTGTTGTCGGTGATCGACGACATGATCGCGTCTTCGCGGCCGGTGTAGATCGAGGTGATCAGGCCGTCGAAGGTGCCCGCGGTGAACTGCATCTTCACACCGAGCTGCTTGGCGAGCGCGTCGGCGATGTCGGGGTCGACGCCGACGATCTTGCCGCCCTCGACGAACTCCATCGGGGCGTAGGCGGAGTCCGTACCGATCTTGATGACACCGGCGTCCTGGATCTTCTTCGGCAGGGCCGAGAAGAGCGGGGCGGAGCTGTCCTTCGACGTACCGCCGGAGGGGGTCGACGAGGCGCCCTTGTCCGTCTGGTCGCCGCAGCCGGTGAGGATCAGGGCTCCGGCGACCGCGATCGCGCCGACCGCGGCGATCCGGGACCGGGCGGCGGTCGTACGACGGGTGGTGCTTGCGGTCATGAGCTGGTTCCTCCGGCTGGCTGGTGGAGCATCCGAGAACGGTCGGGCACGCACCTTCGAGTGTCGCGACCTCGTGTGATTACGGCATCTTGCCATTCGGACTGACGCATTCAGGCAGTTCGTCAGGTCAAAATCGGATAACGGGTGGGCCGGGGTACCCAACAGGACTGCGGAATGGGGGGTTCGAGACCGCAGGAACCGCTGCGACCTGGCCTTTTTGACGGAGTATTTGCGGTCCGTCTCGACCATTGGACAGAGTCGTTTGGACCTTTCGCCGAAAACAGGACAAGAGGTCTACAGTCGAGCCGGAATCGACTCGTCTGGGTGAGCGTTCTTCGGGTACAACGGATCCTTACACCCCTCATCCGGGGCTCAGGGCGCGCGTGCGGCGCGCCCGCGCGTACGAACCTCCCCTTCGCGGAGACGGGCCAACCGTCGATGCGGAGTACGGACGCGGTGCCCGCCCACCCCTTAACCAGGTGTGGTCACCCTCAACGATTCAAAGACTTAAGGGGCCAAGAAAGTGGCAGCGGAGATCGTCAATCCTCGCAGCGACAGCGCGACGGACAACAACCCGGACGCGGTGTTCGCACTGCACCGGGGCGGCAAGATGGCCATCCAGGCCACGGTGCCGGTCCAGAACAAGGACGACCTGTCCCTCGCGTACACGCCCGGCGTGGCGAAGGTCTGCAGCGCCATCGCGGAGCAGCCCGAGCTGGTGAACGAGTACACCTGGAAGTCGAACGTGGTCGCCGTCGTCACCGACGGTACGGCCGTGCTCGGGCTCGGTGACATCGGTCCCGAGGCCTCCCTCCCCGTGATGGAGGGCAAGGCCATCCTGTTCAAGCAGTTCGGCGGTGTGGACGCGGTGCCGATCGCGCTCGCGACCAAGGACGCGGACGAGATCGTCGAGACGGTCATCCGTCTGGCTCCGTCCTTCGGCGGGGTGAACCTGGAGGACATCTCCGCCCCCCGCTGCTTCGAGATCGAGCGCCGGCTCCAGGAAGCCCTGGACATCCCGATCTTCCACGACGACCAGCACGGCACGGCGATCGTGACCCTGGCCGCCCTGCGCAACGCCGCGAAGCTGACCGGGCGCACGCTCGGGGACCTGCGCGCCGTGATCTCGGGTGCGGGCGCGGCGGGCATCGCCATCGCCAAGATCCTCGTGGACGCGGGCATCGGCGACGTGTGCGTCACCGACCGCAAGGGCGTCGTCTCCGCGGACCGCTCCGACCTGACGGACGTCAAGGCGGAGATCGCGGGCCTGACGAACAGGACCGGCCAAACCGGCTCCCTGGAAGCGGCGCTGAGCGGCGCGGACGTGTTCATCGGCGTCTCGGGCGGCACCGTGCCCGAGGAGGCGGTGGCCTCGATGGCGAAGGACGCCTTCGTCTTCGCCATGGCCAACCCGAACCCGGAGGTCCACCCGGACGTCGCGCACAAGTACGCGGCGGTCGTGGCCACGGGCCGTTCGGACTTCCCGAACCAGATCAACAACGTGCTGGCGTTCCCGGGCATCTTCGCGGGCGCCCTGAAGGTCCGCGCCAGCCGGATCACCGAAGGCATGAAGATCGCCGCCGCCGACGCCATCGCCGGTGTCGTGGGTGACGAGCTCGCCGCCGACTACGTGATCCCGTCGCCGTTCGACCCCCGCGTCGCCGAGGCCGTCGCGGCCGCGGTCGCGGCGGCGGCCAAGGCCGACGGCGTGGCCCGCCTGGCCTGACCCGGAAGCAGCAGCGGAAGAGGGGCCCGACCGGATGTCTCCGGCCGGGCCCCTCTTCCGTCGGGCATACCCTCCCCGCCCCCGAGCCGGGAGGGGACGCCCCGCCTCGGCACCTCCACGAAGCTGACGCTTCGCCAATGAGAATGCGGCCACAAGGTGGCAGGCTCATGACGAGCCGGGCGGTATGGCGTGAATATTACCGCCACCCCAGGCTTGATCCTGACGTTCCACTTCCCTCTTCCGGCCGCACAAGACCGCACGTGACACGCTTAGTTGAGCGAGCGACGAAAGATTCCGTTCGACTTTCGGACGGTCCTGTACGGACGCAGGAACACCCTCGCCCGGTTCCCGCCGACGGCCGCCGATCCCTACGGGCGGTCGTGCGACGAAGGCCTCACCGGCACGGCCCCGACAGGTCTGGCCCGACGCGCTACCGAGCGGTAGCGTCGCGGCATGTTCGCTGCCTACGCCGCCCGAATCGACCGTGACCAGCCGCTGAGCGGCCTCGTGCTGGGCGAGCGCCCGGCCCCCGAGGCCCGCCCCGGCTGGGTGACCGTGAACGTCAAGGCCGCCTCCCTCAACCACCACGACCTGTGGTCGCTGCGCGGGGTCGGCCTCGGCGAGGACAAACTCCCGATGATCCTCGGCTGTGACGCCGCCGGAGTCGACCAGGACGGCAACGAGGTCGTCCTGCACTCCGTGATCGGCCAGAGCGGCCACGGGGTCGGCCCCGACGAGCCGCGCTCGATCCTGACCGAGCGCTACCAGGGCACCTTCGCCGAGCAGGTGACCGTCCCGGCCTGGAACGTCCTGCGCAAGCCCGCCGAGCTGTCCTTCCAGGAGGCCGCGTGCCTGCCGACGGCGTGGCTGACGGCGTACCGGATGCTGTTCACCAACGCGGGCGTGCGCCCCGGCGACTCTGTGCTGGTGCAGGGCGCGGGCGGCGGGGTCGCGACCGCCGCCATCGTCCTCGGCAAGGCGGCGGGCCTGCGCGTCTTCGCCACCAGCCGGGACGAGGCCAAGCGCAAGCGGGCGGTCGAGCTGGGCGCGGTGGAGGCGTACGAGCCGGGCGCCCGGCTGCCGCAGCGGGTGGACGCGGTGATCGAGACGGTCGGCGCGGCCACCTGGTCGCACTCGGTCAAGTCGCTGCGCCCCGGCGGCACCCTGGTCATCTCGGGCGCCACGAGCGGGGACCGGCCGGCGCACGCCGAGCTGACGCGGATCTTCTTCCTGGAGCTCAAGGTGGTCGGCTCGACGATGGGGTCGAAGGACGAGCTGGAGGACCTGCTGGCCTTCTGCGCGGCGACGGGGGTGCGGCCGGTGATCGACGAGGTCCTGCCGCTGGACCGGGCGAGGGAGGGCTTCGAGAAGCTGGAGGCCGGCGATCTGTTCGGAAAGATCGTCCTGACCGTGTAGCCGCCCTGCCGTCAACGACAGTTGACACCGTCAGGCCTGTCAACCTAAATTGACATGCATGACGGAAGCGACCGATCTCGCCGAACGGGCCGGTGACCGCGATCCGCGGGTGGGCCTGCGTGCCGTGGCCGCCCTCCGCAGGCTGCTGGAGCAGCTGGAGGCCGTACAGGTGCGCAGTGCCCGTGCCCAGGGGTGGTCCTGGCAGGAGATCGCGGCCGAGCTGGGCGTCAGCCGGCAGGCCGTACACAAGAAGCACGGGAGGGTCTGATGTTCGAACGCTTCACGCAGGACGCCCGGGACACCGTGGTGGGCGCCGTGACCGAGGCCCGGCAGGCGGGGGCCGCCACGGTCACCGAGGAGCACCTGCTCCTGGCCCTGCTGGACCGGGGCGCGCTGGACCCGCTGGGCGTAGACCGCGCCGCGATGGCGGCGGACCTCGCCACGGCCCGCCGCCGGGGCGGCATGTCCCGGGCGGACGAGGAGGCCCTCGCGGGGCTCGGCATCGACCTGACCGCGATACTCTCCCGGGTCGAGGAGGCCCACGGCGAGGGCGTGCTGGCCGCCGCCGGCCCGCGGCGGCGCTCCCTGGGCTCCTCGCTCCGCTCGGCGCTGGGCCGCCCGGAGCCGGTGAGCCGGCACGTCCCCTTCGCGCAGGGCGCGAAGAAGACCCTGGAGAAGTCCCTGCGCATCGCGCTGGGCCGCCACGACCGCCACATCTCCACCCTGCACCTGCTGCTGGCCCTGCTGTCGCTCCCGGGCACTGCCGCCGAGGTCCTGGCGGACCACGGCGTCACCTACGCGGCGGCCGAGGCGGGCCTGGCAGCGGCCTGACGCGCGACCCGTCGCGACGGGCTGGTGCCGCGGGCGGGCACTGCGGACCGGCCCGGCGGGCTCAGCGCTTGGGCCGGAGCGTTTCGGCGAGGCGGTCCGCGGCCGCCGCGAGGTGGGCGCGGGCCTCGGCCAGCTTGGCCGGGGTGATGCCGTGGTCGCGGGCCGCGTCGCGGACGTCGTCGCGGAAGCGGTCGAGCAGCCGGTCCAGGTCACGGGCCGGATCGCCGGTGGGGGCGAGGTCCTCGGCCCAGCGCGGGCCGGCGGCCGTACTGGCGGAGGCGGAGGCGGCATCGGTGGTCGCGGTGGTGTCCTTTCCGGTGCCGCCGAGCCAGCTGCCGGCCAGATTGCCCAGCACCCCGCCGGACTTCGCGAACTGCTCCTGGAACTGGACCGCGATCCGCATGACCTCCTCACGCGCCCGCTCCTGCGCCTCCTTGGCCTGGCGGCGGGCCTGCTGGGCCTCCTCGCGGGCCCGGCGGCTCTCGTCCTTCGCCCGGCGCGCCTGCTCCTTCCACTCCTGCTTGGCCTTGCGCAGCTCTTCCTTGGCCGCCGCCCAGGACGCGTCCTCGACCGGGGCAGCCGACACGGAGGCGGCGGCCCTCATCTCGCGCCGCAGCGCGCCCGCGGCGCCCCGTACGTCGTCGCGGATCTCGGCGGCCAGTTCGGAGACCGAGTCGCGGATCTCCAGCTCCAGGTCGGCGAGTTCCCCGCCGCGGTCGGCCAGTTCGGCGCGGCCCGCGTCGGTGATGGAGTACACCTTGCGCCCGCCTTCGGTGGCGTACGTGACCAGGCCCTCGGCCTCCAGCTTGGCCAGCCGGGGGTACACCGTGCCCGCGGAGGGGGCGTACAGGCCCTGGAACCGCTCCTCCAGCAGGCGGATCACCTCGTAGCCGTGCCGCGGGGCCTCGTCCAGCAGCTTGAGCAGGTAGAGGCGGAGGCGGCCGTGGGCGAAGACGGGCGGCATGTCAGAGCACCTTCTTGTCGAGCACGAGGGGGGCGGGGCCTTCGTCGGACGGGGCGTCGGCGGCCGGGCGGCGCAGCAGGGCGATGGAACCCGAGACGGTGGTGGCCCGCAGGGTTCCGGTGCCGGCGCCGAGCGTGCCGGCGATGCGCTTGGCAGCGAAGTGGCCCGAGACGAGCAGGTCCTCGAAGGCGTTGGACACGCCGCCGGTGGCGGTGTTGGCCTCCACCCGCGCGTCGGCGGGGTGCGGGAGGCGGACGGCGACCTGCCCGGAGACGGAGTTCAGGGAGATGTCCACGGGGCGCGGGGCGGCCGGGTCGAGGGCGAGGTCGATGAGCATGTCGCCGCTGACCGAGTCCGCCCGTACGCTGCCGCCCGCTCCGTCGACGACGGTCAGGCCGCCGGAGACGGAGTGGAAGCCGAGCTCGCCGGTGAGGGACTGGGCCTCGACGCCGCCCGAGACGGTGTTCGCGCTGACCTTGCCGGACAGGCCGACCAGCGTGACGTCGCCGGAGACCCCGTGGACGTCGGTGGCGGCGGCGATGCCGGAGACGACCGCGGCGGCTCCGACGGCCGCGAGCTGCACGCGGGTGGCGGCGGGAACGGTGAGGGTGACGGTGGCGCTGCGCTCCCAGGCCTTGCGGCCGAGGCCCGTGCGCGACCAGGACTTCCAGGGCTTGCCCTCAAGCCACTGCTTGAAGCCCTGGGAACCGTTCCAGGGGAGGTCTTCGTAGGAGACGGTGAGGGTGCCGCCCTCCTGCACGACGTACAGCGGCGGCCCGTCGACCGCGGCCACCT
This sequence comes from Streptomyces sp. NPDC051109, assembly GCF_044455885.1. Classification (NCBI taxonomy): domain Bacteria; kingdom Bacillati; phylum Actinomycetota; class Actinomycetes; order Kitasatosporales; family Streptomycetaceae; genus Streptomyces; species Streptomyces sp. NPDC051109. The sequence goes on along the minus strand of NZ_JBITFF010000005.1, from coordinate 20,920 downwards.
CCAGCCGGGCCGGACCCTCGTCGGCGACGACGTTCACCGTCCCGCCCACGACACGGACGCGGAGCTCGGTCACCGGCTCCTCGAAGGTGAGCTTCTGCGGTTCGGCGACCGACCACGTCTTCTGCTCTGCCATGGTGCTGATCCTCCTCGGCGTACGGACACGGCACGCAACATATCGCGTCTTCTGATGAACACGATATATCGCGGTACGCCGAAGTCAAGCGTGCGCGCCTCTTGGCGGGGTCCGGGTCTGCCGCCGATCGGGGGGCAGGCGTGCGTCAGCGCCTCCGCGCCTCGTACGACGGGCGGGGCCGGTTGTCGCGTTGTATCGCGGCTACGCCGCGAGGAGGGGGCTTTCGTGGTGGTGGAGCCAGGCGCGGTAGGGGGGAGTGCGCAGGGCGGCTTCGCGGTAGGCGGCGCGGAGGTCCTCGAAGACCTCGGCGTGGGCCCCCGGACGGGTGGCGAGCAGCAGCCGGACCGCCAGGGGGTCGCCGGACAGCGGGCGGATCGCCATGTCGTCGCGCGGCCCCGACGTCGGCTGGCAGGGGGCCACCGCCTCGCCGGAGACGATCAGCGAGGTCGCGGTGTGGTAGTCGGCGTGCAGCACCGGCGGGTCCAGCCCGGCCCCGGCGAACACCCGGCGCAGGCCGTCCCACTCGCCGTCCACGGCGGGGTCGACCGTCCACCGGTCGGCCGCCAGGTCCTGTAACTCGACCACCGGCCGGCGCGCCGCCGGATGGTCCCGGGACATCGACACGAACTGCGGCTCGCGCTCCATCAGGGTCCGCAGCTCCAACCCGGCCGGCACCCGCAGCGGGCAGCCCTCCACCTCGTGCACGAACGCCACGTCCAGCTGCCCCGAAGCCACCATCCGCAGCAGGGCGTTGGCGGAGACGTCCACCACCAGCGAGGTCTCGGTGTCCGGCATCCTGCGGTGGATCCTGCGCAGCCACCCCGGTATCGCGCGGCTGGCCGTGGAGCCGATGTTCAGCCGCGGCCCGCGCGCCAGCGCCCTCGCCTCGGCGACGAGCGCGGCCATCTCGGCCAGCAGCGGACGGGCCCGGCCGAGGACGGTGCGGCCGAACGGGGTGGGCCGGCAGCCGGTGCGCTCACGCAGGAACAGCTCGCCGTCCAGGGCGCGTTCGATGCGCCGCAGCTGGGTCGTCAGGGAGGGCTGGCTCACGCCGAGCTGCCGCGCGGCTTTGTGCAGACTGCCGGCGTCGGCAATGGCGCACAGTGCGCGCAGGTGCCTCACCTCAAGCTCCATGACCCGAGGGTAGGCCGGTCCCCGCGCACCGCACCAGCCACTGATACCCCACCGAATCCCGCCATTCTCATGGAAGTTGACCTTCCGAAACCTTCCCGATAGGGCGGCGCTATCGGTGGCTGACATCATCCGCCGGCCGCTCCCGCTCCCGCAGACTCCGGTACCGAACGACCCACCCCCCGCACCGGATGAGTAGGAGCCCCCCACATGCGCCACTCCCGTACGTCCCGAAAGGCCGTTCTGGCCGCCACCATCGGCCTCGGCTTCGCGGCCGCCCTCGGCGCCGTCCCCACCGCCAGCGCCGCCCCCGCTCCCGCTCCCGTCGGCAACACCGCGACCTACTCGGCGTACGAGCGCTCGCAGGAGAACCAGGACGCGAACCGCGCCTTCTTCGAGGCCGTGCAGCGCTCGGTCGCCGAGCAGCGCGCCGCGAACCCGGGCGTCCTCGCGGTGACCGTCACGTACAACACGCGCAACGCGCCCAGCTTCCGCAGCCAGATAGCCAGCTCCACCCAGATATGGAACAGCTCGGTCTCGAACGTGAAGCTCCAGGAGGTCTCCTCCGGCGGGAACTTCTCGTACTACGAGGGCAACGACTCGCGCGGTTCGTACGCGAGCACGGACGGCCACGGCCGGGGCTACATCTTCCTCGACTACCGGCAGAACCAGCAGTACAACTCCACCCGGGTGACCGCGCACGAGACCGGACACGTGCTGGGCCTGCCGGACCACTACTCGGGCCCCTGCTCCGAGCTGATGTCGGGCGGCGGCCCGGGCACCTCCTGCCAGAACCCGTACCCGAACAGCACGGAGCGCTCGCGCGTGAACCAGCTCTGGGCCAACGGGCTGGCCGCGTCGGGCCTGGGCACGAAGGGTTAGTCAGAGCTCGGGCAGTTTGGCCACCTCGGCTTCGTACTCGGGGCAGTCCGGGTTCCTGCAGGGACCCGGCACCCACTCCGGAACGAAGATCCCGAGCGCCTTGCGCCGCCGTACGAGGGTGTCGACGGAGCGACCGCAGACCGGGCACGTGCGCTGTTCGTGCCCGGCCTGCGGGGCCACGATGTCGTGCGGTTGCGGGTGGCGCCGATCCTTCTGTTGGTGCTGTTCACCGGCCATACCTCCACGGTAGGCCGGTTCCGCGCGTCCGGCGGCCCTCGGCGCCCGGCGACGTGCCGCGACCGCGGCCGTACCGTGCGTACGCCCCGGCGGGCCCTACGCCTCCGCCCCCTGCGCCCCCGTCCCCTGCGGCTTGCGCCACATGGGCCACATCAGCGGGCCCTCGGGCAGCCGCACCGCCTCGCCCGTGAACGTCCAGCCGAGCCGCTCGTACAGCCGCCTGCTGCGCTCGCTGCTGGCCTCCAGGTAGGCCGGAACGCCCTCGCGGTCGCAGCGCTCCAGCACCGGCCGCATCAGCTCCGTCCCGAGCCCCTCGCCCTGGCGGTCCGGGGCGACCGCGATCATCAGCAGGTACTCGTGCTCCTCGGCGGTCGGGTGGACCTCGCCCGTCAGCCGGCCGACCAGCTCGCACCGCTCGTTGTCGGGGTCGGCGGCCTCCCGCATCCTCGCCGGCACGTCGTCCTCGGCGGCTTCCCCCTCGGGATCCCCCGCCGGGACCCGCAGCCACAGGGCGGCTGCCGAGCCGTCCGCCGCGTAGTCGATCCGGCCCTCCGCCAGCGCCACGTCCACGAAGACGCCCAGGAACCTGCCGTGCACCGCGGCCCGGTGCTCCGGGTCCGGGAAGACCCAGCTGCTGACCGGGTCGGCGCGGAAGGCCTCGTCGAGGAGGCGGGCCACCGCGTCCCGGTCCGATTGATCCGCCTGACGTATCTCCAGCGCCACTGGGCACACCCTTCGCTCGCGTTTCAACTACCGCGAGCGATCCTAGAGTTGGCCCGGAACGGCGGATAGCCCCGTTCCGGCACCATGCGGTGCCGGAACGGGGCTTGCGTACGACCACCCGCCCCTGGCTACGGGCTCACCGGGTCCGCCGCGTCACGAACTCCGCCAGCGCCAGCAGGCCCCCGGCCGCCCCGAGGTCCGGCACGGCCCGCGACAGCAGCTGCACCGCCCGGCCCATCCGGTCCGCGGCATGGGCCTGCGCCCAGTCGCGCCCGCCGGCCCGGTCCACCGCCTCGGCGGCCCTGCGCACGTCGTCCGCCGCCATGGGCCCCGCGTACAGGGCCGCCAGCTCCTCGCCGGCCGTGGTCCCCGAGGTGAGGGCGGCCACGACCGGGAGGGACTTCTTGCGGGCGATCAGATCCGCCCCGGCGGGCTTGCCGGTGTGTCCCGGGTCCCCCCAGATGCCGATCAGGTCGTCGATCAGCTGGAAGGCCAGCCCGGCCTCCCGTCCGAACGCGTCCATCGCGTCGACCTCGTCCGGCCCGGCGCCCGCGTAGAGCGCGCCGAGCGCGCAGGCACAGCCCAGCAGGGCCCCCGTCTTGGCCGTCGCCATGGTCAGGCACTCGTCGAGCGAGACGTACGCGCGCTGCTCGAACGCGCAGTCCGCCTGCTGGCCCGCGCACAGCTCGATGACGCAGGTCGCGAGCCGCGCCGAGGCCGCGGCCGCGGCGGGGTGCGGATCCTCGGCCAGCAGCCGCAGCGCGAGCGCCATCATGGCGTCGCCCGTGATGATGGCGTCCGGTGTCCCGAACACGGTCCAGGCGGTGGGCCGGCCCCGGCGCTTGGTGTCCTTGTCGATGACGTCGTCGTGCAGCAGCGTGAAGTTGTGCGCCAGCTCCACGGCCACCGCCGCCCGTAAGGCGCCTTCGGCCTCCTTCCCGTCCCGGTCGCCCCGCAGGGCCCGGGCCGCGGCGAGCACGAGGGCGGGCCGGATGGCCTTGCCCGCGTGGCCCGCGGCCGGGGTCCCGTCCGCCTGCTCCCAGCCGAAGTGGTACATCGCCACGCGCCGCATCGAGCCGGGCAGGCTCTCGACCGTGCGGCGCAGTTCCGGGTTGACCGTTTCCCTCGTCCGCTCCAGCAGGGCCGCGGCCTCGTGCCCCTCGCCGGTCGTGATCGCCTCAGTGGTGCCCATGGCGTGTCCCCGATCCCCGATCCCCGGTCGTCCTGCTCTGCCGGCCGCTCAGCGCCAGCGGGCGATCTCGACGTTCTCCAGGATGCCGAGCGCGTCCGGCACGAGCACCGCGGCGGAGAAGTACGCGGTGACCAGGTACGAGATGATCGCCTGCTCGCTGATGCCCATGAAGCGCACCGACATGCTCGGCTCGATCTCGTCCGGGATGCCGGGCTGGTGGAGGCCGATGACACCGGACTCGTCCTCGCCGGTGCGCATGCAGAGGATGGACGTCGTCCGCGCGTCGCTGATCGGGATCTTGTTGCACGGGAAGATCGGCACGCCCCGCCACGTCGTCATCCGGTGGCCGCCGACGTCGATCGTCTCGGGGACCAGGCCCCGCTTGTTGCACTCGCGGCCGAAGGCGGCGATGGCCTTGGGGTGGGCGAGGAACAGGTCGGAGCCGCGCCGCATGCTGAGCAGCTGGTCCAGGTCGTCGGGGCTGGGGCCGCCGTCGTGCGGCTGGATGCGCTGGTCGTACTCGGCGTTGTGGAGCAGGCCGAACTCCGGGTTGTTGAGCATCTCGTGCTCCTGGCGCTCGCGCAGCGCCTCGACCGTGAGCCGCAACTGCTGCTCGGTCTGGTTCATCGGCTGGTTGTAGAGGTCGGCGACGCGGGTGTGGACCCGCAGGACCGTTTGTGCAATGGAGAGCTCGTACTCGCGCGGCCTGGCCTCGTAGTCCACGAAGGTGCCGGGGAGCACGGCCTCGCCGTGGTGGCCGGCGGAGAGGTCGATCGCGGCCTCCCCGTACTGGTTGGCGCGCTGGGCGGGCAGGGAGCGCTGGGCCTCCACGTGCTCGCGCAGCGAGTCGACCCGGTCGGCGAGCAGCCGGAAGTCCTGTCGGGAGAGGACGAGGGCGGTGCCGGAGGTGACGGCGCGGGCGGTGTACTCCCAGATCGCCTCGTCGTCGACGAGGGAGTCCTCGCCGAAGTAGGCGCCGTCGGCGACGGTCCGCAGCACCGCGTCGTCGCCGTACGGGCCGGGGCCGATCTGCTCGATGCGGCCGTGCGCCAGCAGGAACACGTTGTCGGAGGCACTGCCGAAGGAGGTCAGCTCCTGGCCGGCCTCGAAGTCGACCTGGCGGCACCGCTGGGCGAGCTCGGTGAGCACGTCCAGGTCCTCGTAGGTGCGCAGCAGCGGGAGTTCGCCGAGCTCGGCCGGGATGACCTGGACCTGGGTCCCGGTCTTGACGAACTCCACGCGCCCGTCGCCGACCGAGTAGCTCAGCCGCCGGTTCACCCGGTACGTGCCGCCCTGCACGGACACCCACGGGAGCATCTTGAGGAGCCACCGGGAGGTGATCTCCTGCATCTGGGGCGCGGACTTGGTCGTGGTTGCCAAGTTCCGCGCGGCCGAGGTCGCAAGGCTCCTCTGCGGTGCCTGGACCTCGGATTCGGAACCTGCCTGGACCGACATGTGTATCCCTTTCGATCACTCCATGGATCTGCGGGATGCAGCCTTCCAGTACGGAACGTGGTGGGACCATTACACAAAAGGGTGGGACTACTCCGTCCGGGTGTGGGCACTCTTTGGAGTTCACCTCCTTCACGCGAGACCCCTTCCACCCCACCGGTTCCAGCCAGCCAGCCGCCCCAGGATTCGGGGCGGGTCAAGGCCCTGCAGCCGCCGCCCGCTGCCCGCTGCGCGGGGCACAGGAGGCCTTCTTCGCCGCACTGGCCCCGCTGACGGTGGACGACCTCGTCGCGGCGCCGACCGGCCCGCTGCTGCCGGGCGGCGCGGGCGGTCCGCCGGGGACCGCCGGCCCCCGAGTACCGAGGGCGATCGGCCGGTTCCCGCCACCTGACACCAACGGCCCGAACAGGTGTACCCACACCCGAAAACAAGCATCCTGAATACCGATTACTCGACACAGGCGTACCCCACGCGCAGAGGAGCCCCCATGCTGTCCGAGAAGTCGACCGGGACCGTACGCGCCACCCTGCCCGCCGTCGGCGCGGCCATCGGCGACATCGCGGACCTCTTCTACTCGAAGCTGTTCGCGGCCCACCCCGAGCTGCTCCGCGACCTGTTCAACCGCGGCAACCAGAACGCCGGCCTCCAGAAGCAGGCCCTCGCCGGCTCAGTCGCGGCCTTCGCCACCCACCTCGTCGCCCACCCGGACACCCGCCCCGACGTGATGCTGCGGCGCATCGCGCACAAGCACGCCTCCCTCGGCGTCACCCGCGAGCAGTACCCGGTCGTCCACCACCACCTGTTCCAGGCGATCGCCGAGATCCTCGGCGAAGCCGTCACCCCCGACGTCGCCGAGGCCTGGGACGAGGTCTACTGGCTGATGGCCAACGCCCTGATCGCCATCGAGGAGCGGCTCTACGCCGAGCAGCAGGTCCTGGCCGGCGACGTCTGGCGCCCCTGGACGGTCGCCGCCCGCGTCGAGGAGACCGCGGACTGCACCACCTTCCACCTGGTCCCGGCGGACGGCGCCCCCGCCCCCTCCGCCAAGCCCGGCCAGTACGTCTCGGTCCAGGTCGAGTTGCCGGACGGGGCACGGCAGATACGCCAGTACAGCCTCTCCGGCGCGCCCGGCTCCCCGGTCCGCACGATCACGGTCAAGCGGGTCCACGGCCCGGCGGCCGCGGGTCCCGACGGCGAGGTCTCGAACCACCTCCACGCCCGGATCGCGACCGGCGACACCCTGCGGGTCTCGGCCCCGTACGGCGACCTCGTCCTGCGGGACTCGGCCGCGCCGGTCCTCCTCGCCTCGGCCGGGATCGGCTGCACCCCGATGCTGTCGATGCTGGAGCACCTGGCCGACACCGGGCACGCCGCCCCCGTGACGGTCCTGCACGCCGACCGCTCCCCCGCCGACCACGCACTGCGGGCCGACCACCGGGCCCTGGCGCACAAGCTCGCCGACGCCTCGGCCCGCTTCTGGTACGAGGCCGCCGCCGAGCCGGGCGACGGCGAGGGCCGCCTCGACCTGGCGGACGTGCCGGTGGCCCCGGGCACGACGGCGTACCTGTGCGGGCCGCTCCCCTTCATGCGGTCCGTCCGCGCGCAGCTGCTCGCCAAGGGCGTGCCCCCCTCGGACATCCACTACGAGGTGTTCGGCCCGGACCTGTGGCTGGCCTCCGCGTAACTCCCGTGGCGGGTGGGCCGGTCGGGGCGAGTGTCCGGATCCGCTCGCTCGCCGTACGAACGCACTAGCCCGGAAGGGCGGCCTCCACTACACCGGAGAGCAACGAGGTGGACACGCAAGGTGACCATCGCGCACCCGGAGAGGAGGCGGCCATGTCCGCACCCATGTCCGCGGACCGGTTCATCGCCGCACTGCGGAACGAGGGTCTGACCGTCGTCGAGGTGGGCGCCTGGCGCACCCACAACCGCAACCACAAGGGACCCTGGGGCCCGGTGAACGGGGTGATGATCCACCACACCGTCACGCACGGGACGAAGTTCACCGTCGAGCTCTGCCGCGACGGCGACGAGGCCCTCCCGGGCCCGCTCTGCCACGGGGTCATCACCAAGGACGGCCGGGTCCACCTGGTCGGCTACGGCCGCGCCAACCACGCCGGAGCGGGCGACTCGGACGTGCTGGCGGCGGTGATCGCGGAGAAGAGGCTCCCGCCGGACCGCCACGCGGACACCGACGGCAACCGGCACTTCTACGGCTTCGAGTGCGAGAACCTGGGCGACGGCCAGGACCCCTGGCCGGCGGTCCAACTGGACGCCATGGCCCGCGCGGCGGCCGCCGTGTGCCGGGTCCACGGCTGGACCCAGCGCTCGGTGATCGGCCACCTGGAATGGCAGCCCGGCAAGATCGACCCGAAGGGCTTCCCGATGGACGAGTTCCGCGCCCGGGTGGGAGAACGCCTCAAATAAGAGGGTTGACGCCGGGAAGATCCACGGGCTTCCCTGGCCCGATGACCGATGACCTCCGAATCGAACGGGTGGCGGGCGAAGCCTCCCTCCAGGACTGGCGCCACGTGCACAACGTGATCATTCCCCCGGACCCCCTCACCCTCGACGAGGTGCGCGAGCGGGCCGGGCGCCAGCTCCTGGACGTCGCCTACCTCGGCGACGCCCCGGTCGGCTGCACGACCGTACGCCGGCCCACGGCCGACGCCCCGTCGGTGGCCACCGTGATCGCCCGGATCCTGCCCGCCCACCGCGGGCAGGGCTTCGGCGCCGCGCTCTACGCCCACGGCCTCGCCGAGGCGCGCGCACTCGTCCCCGCCCCCGACACGATCGAGACGATCGTCCTGGCCTCCAACGAGGACGGCCTGCGCTTCGCCCGCGCCCGCGGCTTCGAGGAATCCGAGCGCTACGTCCTCCCCGGCGCGACGGTCCCGTACGTCCACCTCCGCCTCCCGTCCGACGGCGCGGGACGGACAATGGGTGGGTGAACCGCTCCCCTGACCCCGGCGTCGTCCTGCAGCCCCGGCCTGCCTCGCCGTTGGCGGAGGTGCGGGACGAGAGGTTCGGGCGGTACGGGGTGCGGCTGCTGGTGAAGCGGGACGATCTGGTGCATCCCGAGCTGCCGGGGAACAAGTGGCGCAAGCTCGCGCCGAATCTGCGGGCCGCCGTCGGCGGGGGCTTCCCCGGGGTCGTGACCTTCGGCGGGGCGTACTCGAACCACCTGCGGGCCACCGCTGCGGCCGGGCGGCTGCTGGGGATGGAGACCGTCGGGATCGTCCGCGGTGACGAGCTCGCCGGCCGGCCCCTCAACGACTCCCTGGCCCGGTGCGCGGCGGACGGGATGCGGCTGCACTTCGTCACGCGCTCGGAGTACCGCCGCAAGACGGAGCCGGAGGTACTGGCCCGGCTGCTGGCGGGGGCCGGGGCCGGCTCCTCGTACCTCGTCCCCGAGGGCGGCAGCAACGCCCTCGCGCTGGAGGGGTGTGCGGAGCTCGGGCGCGAGCTGCGGGGCGCCGGCGACGTGGTCGCGGTGGCCTGCGGCACGGGCGGCACCCTGGCCGGTCTGGCGGCGGGGCTGGCCCCAGGGCAACGGGCGTTGGGCGTTCCCGTCCTGGCGGGTGAGTTCCTGCGGGCGGAGATACGTTCCCTCCAGGAGGCGGCCTTCGGCGGCCCGGCCGGGGACTGGAGCCTGGCGGAGGGCTTCCACCACGGCGGCTACGCCCGCGTCCCCGCGCGGCTGGACGCGTTCGCCGCCGACTTCGAGGAGCGGCACGGGTTCCCGGTCGAGCGGATCTACGTGGCCAAGCTGCTCTGGGCCCTGGCCGCCCTCACGGAGTCGGGCGCGTTCCCCGCGGGCACCACCCTGGCCGCCGTCGTCACGGGCCGTCCGTAACGCCAGTACCAGCGGGTGGCCGCCAGGAGGGCCAGTCCGTAGCCCGCGAAGGCCGGACGTCGCCGACGGAGGGGAAGTCCCCCCGGCGGATCTCCAGCACGCCCAGCCGGGCCGGAACCAGGCAGCCCGGCCGCGGCAGGCCGTACGGCACCAGCGTGCCCACGCCGACCAGCGCCGGCCATCGCGGCAGGCGCCGCCCCCGCCGCACCGGCGAGCGCCACCGCCCCCGCCGGGCCCAGCGCGTGCACCACCGCCGCGGGCACGCTGCCCACCCCCTCCCGAACAGCAGCCCGATCACGTCCTCAGCAGGGTGCACCCCGCGGCCACCGGCAGGCCGCAGGCCGCAGGCCGCAGGCCGCAGGCCGCAGGCCGCAGGCCGCAGGCCGCAGGCCGCAGGCCGCAGGCCGCAGGCCGCAGGCCGCAGGC
>NZ_JBITFF010000005.1:0-10792 GCF_044455885.1 Streptomyces sp. NPDC051109 | reverse complement strand
CCGCAGGCCGCAGGCCGCAGGCCGCAGGCCGCAGGCCGCAGGCCGCAGGCCGCAGGCCGCAGGCCGCAGGCCGCAGGCCGCAGGCCGCAGGCCGCAGCACCCTTCGCCGCGCGGACAGGGCCGCTGCCGCCGCCGTCACCACCGCCGCCGCGAGGCAGCAGCAGCGCTTGCGTTCATCAGCGTCATGGCCCGAGCCTCGGGGCCGCCGACGGGGCCGTCCCGCTGCCCGGGCGGGGGATCAGGCCGCGTCCTCGCGGTAGGCCGCCGCTTCCTCCAGGTCCAGTCTGCGGAGCAGGTTCCGGAGCATCTCGTCGTCGATGCGGCGGCGGTCGCGCAGGGTCACGAAGACCTCGCGTTCGGCCGCGATCATCTCCCCCGCCAGACGCCGGTACACATCGTCCGCCGACTCGCCGGTGACGGGGTTGACCTCGCCCAGCCGCTCCCAGACCGCGTTGCGGCGCCTCTCCATCACCGTGCGCAGCCGCTCCGCCAGCGGCGGCGGCAGCGCGTTCTCCGGCTCCGCCAGCAGCTCCGCCAGCCTCTCCTCCGCCGCGCGCGAGGCCTCGCTCTGGGCCTGTGCCTCCGCCAGGGTCTCCGCCTGCGCGTCCCGCTGCGGCAGCCGCAGCAGCCGGATCAGCGGCGGCAGCGTCAGCCCCTGCACCACCAGCGTGCCGATCACCGTCGTGAAGGTGAGGAAGAGGATCAGGTTCCGGTGCGGCACGCTGATCGGCACCGAGAACGCGATCGCCAGCGAGACCACGCCCCGCATCCCGGCCCAGCCCACGATCACCGGCGCCTTCCAGTTGGTGTCCGGCTCCCGCGTCCGGATCCGCTCCGACAGCCGCGGTACGAACGTGGCCGGGAACACCCAGACGAAGCGGGCCACCACCACCGCCAGGAACACCGCCAGCGCGTACCAGGCCGCGTCCCAGCCCTCGTACTCCGCGACCCCCTTCAGGACCACCGGCAGCTGGAGGCCGATCAGCGCGAAGACCACCGACTCCAGGATGAAGGCGATCATCTTCCACACCGCCTCCTCCTGGAGCCGGGTCGCGAAGTCGACCTGCCAGTTCCGGTGCCCCAGGTACAGCGCCACCACGACCACCGCGAGCACGCCCGAGGCGTGCACCCGCTCGGCCGCCGCGTACGCCACGAACGGGATCATCAGCGACAGCGTGTTCTGCAGCAGCGGCTCCCGCAGCCGCTTGCGCAGGTGGTGGATCGGCACCATCAGCACCAGGCCCACGCCGACACCGCCCACCGAGGCCAGCAGGAACTCCGCGATCCCGCCCGCCCAGCCGGCGCTCACCCCGACCGCCGCGGCCAGCGCCACCTTGTACGCGGTGATCGCGGTGGCGTCGTTCACCAGGGACTCGCCCTGCAGGATGGTCGTGATCCGGTTCGGCAGCCCCAGCTTGCGGGCGATCGCCGTCGCCGCCACCGCGTCGGGCGGCGCGATCACCGCGCCCAGCACCAGCGCCACCGGCAGCGACACCCCCGGCACCACCAGGTACGCCGCGTACCCGACGGCGACCGTCGCGAAGAGCACGTATCCGACCGACAGCAGCGCCACGGGCCGGATGTTCGCCCGCAGGTCGAGGTACGAGCTGTCCACGGCGGCCGTGTACAGCAGTGGCGGGAGCAGCAGCGGCAGCACGATGTGCGGGTCGAGGGCGTACGAGGGCACGCCCGGGATGTACGAGGCCGTCAATCCGGCGGCGACCAGCAGCAGGGGCGCGGGCACCCGCGTCCAGCGAGCGGCCCCTGCAACGATCGCGCTGCACGCCACCAGCGCCACCAGCGGCAATACCTCCATCGAAGATCCACCCTCGCTCGTCGTGGCTGATCGGCATGTCGTCCTGCGGCGCCCGCACGTCAGTACGCTGGCAATCATGAGCGAGTGCACCCACGTTCCCGAACTGCCGCGCCCCGAGCCCGTCCCGACTGCCCTGACATGCTCCGAATGTCTGGTGCTCGGCAGCCACCCCGTGCAGCTGCGGATGTGCTTGGAGTGCGGGTACGTGGCATGCTGCGATTCCTCCCCGCACCGGCACGCCACAGCGCACCACCAGAGCACCGGCCATCCGGTCATGCGGAGCTTCGAGCCGGGCGAGACCTGGCGGTGGTGTTATGTCGACGGTTCGATCGTCTGAGGCGGGGTAGGTCAACCCTCCGCCGGTTCCCCTGATTTGGGCCCGCAGACCCCTAGCCACTGTGCGTACCCAAGGGCATACCATCAGTCACTGGCCGTAGGCGGGGGCGCCTGGAACGGGCCCCATGAGGGGTGCCGCGACACGATCGCCCGGATCGCGATAGCGTCACCGGCGAACAGAGCTCGTACCACCTTGGAGGTGAGGGTGTCCCAGATCGCAGGCGAGCCCGGGACCCAGGACTTCGTGGAAGTCCGGCTGCCCGCTGCGGGTGCCTACCTGTCGGTGCTGCGAACGGCCACGGCCGGCCTCGCGGCACGTTTGGACTTCACCCTCGACGAGATCGAGGACCTCCGCATCGCGGTGGACGAGGCCTGCGCGATCCTGCTCCAACAGGCCGTGCCGGGCTCCGTCCTCAGCTGCGTGTTCCGGTTGGTCGACGACTCGCTGGAGGTTACGGTCTCCGCACCGACCACGGACGGGCGCGCGCCCGAGCGCGACACGTTCGCCTGGACCGTCCTGTCGGCTCTGGCCGGCAAGGTCGAGTCCACGGTCGAGGAGGACCGGACGGTGAGCATCAGCCTCTACAAACAGCGCGGCGCGGGTCCAGGCCCGGCGTGAGCGGCGGGGAGATCCCGGTGCGGGGCGGGGATCGGCCCCGGGTACTGCATGAGGTCGACGGCGGCATCCCGGAGCAGCAGCACGCCCGGCCGCACCCGGCTGACGCGGAAGCGGAAGACGGCTTTTTGGACTCGGCGGAGCGACGGGCGGGCCCTATGAGCGAGAACCAGCACGAAGAACCACACGTCTCACAGCCACCCGGGGCCGCTGCCACGGCCCCGGACACGGAACCGGAACCGGTAGGGGCACAGGCGGAGGCGGGGCCGCCGGTGCTGCCGGTGCCCCCGGTGCTGCCCGATCCGCGCGACCGCAGCGGGGCCCGGGCCCTGTTCATCGAGCTGCGGGCCCTGCCCGACGGCTCGGTGGAGAAGGCGGAGCTGCGCAACCGGCTCGTGCGGATGCACCTGCCGCTGGTGGAGCACCTCGCCCGGCGGTTCCGCAACCGGGGCGAGCCGCTGGACGACCTGACCCAGGTCGCCACCATCGGCCTGATCAAGTCGGTGGACCGGTTCGACCCGGACCGCGGGGTCGAATTCTCCACGTACGCGACGCCCACCGTGGTCGGCGAGATCAAGCGGCACTTCCGCGACAAGGGCTGGGCCGTGCGCGTGCCGCGGCGCCTGCAGGAGCTGCGGCTCTCGCTGACCACGGCCACGGCGGAGCTGTCCCAGCAGCACGGCCGCTCCCCCACCGTCCACGAGCTCGCGGAACGGCTCGGGATCTCCGAGGAGGAGGTGCTGGAGGGGCTGGAATCGGCCAATGCCTACAGCACGCTCTCGCTGGACGTCCCCGACACCGACGACGAGTCGCCGGCGGTGGCGGACACCCTGGGCGCGGAGGACGAGGCCCTGGAGGGGGTCGAGTACCGCGAGTCGCTCAAGCCGCTCCTGGAGGGACTGCCCCCGCGGGAGAAGCGGATCCTGCTGCTGCGGTTCTTCGGCAACATGACCCAGTCGCAGATCGCGCAGGAGGTCGGCATCTCCCAGATGCACGTCTCCCGCCTGCTGGCCCGCACCCTGGCCCAGCTGCGCGAGAAGCTCCTCGTCGAGGAGTAAGGGAGTAAGGGAGTACGGAATACGGGCTATCGGGTCTGCTCGCCGGGCCCGATCCCCAGCGCCTCGGTCGCCGTCGGGTTCACCAGCAGGGCCACGACGGCCACCGCGGCCACGGCCAGCGCCACGGCTGCGGCGATCATCGCGCCGCCCGTGGAGTACAGGGTCCAGGCCACCGGCAGCGCCATCAGCTGGGTGATCAGCGCGGGCCCGCGGCTCCAGCGGCGGCCCAGCCGCAGCCCGCGGGCCGCGATCAGCGGCAGCGCGGCGAGCACCAGCAGGGTGACCCCGCCGGTCTCGGCCTGCTGCGGGGAGTCGGGGTCGCCGGCGATGCCCACGAAGAGCATGTACACGCCGAGGCCGGCCAGCGCCAGGCCTTCCAGGGCGGTCAGCGCCGCGGCGGCGGTGAGCCGTCCGGGCAGCGGGGCGGTCGGCTGGGCCGGGGCGGAGGTGGGCTTCGTACTCACCCCAGCAGGGTAGCCGCGCCCCCGCGGCCCCGTAGGTGACGGGCAGTATGGGCGGCGTCCGTACGGGTCGGTAGGCTGGCGGTCATGCGTGCACTTCTCGTGGCCAACCCAGCAGCAACGACCACCAGTGCGCGCACGCGCGACGTCCTCACCCACGCCCTGGCCAGCGAGATGAAGCTGGAGTCGGTGACCACCGAGTACCGCGGGCACGCCCGGGACCTGGGCCGCAGGGCGGCCGAGCACGGCATCGACCTCGTCGTGGCGCTCGGCGGCGACGGCACGGTCAACGAGGTGGTCAACGGACTGCTGCACAACGGGCCCGACCCCGAGCGGCTGCCGCGCCTGGCCGTGGTTCCGGGGGGCTCGACCAATGTGTTCGCCCGCGCGCTCGGACTGCCCAACGACGCGGTCGAGGCGACCGGCGCCCTCCTCGACGCGCTGCGGGAGCAGCGCGAGCGGACGGTGGGCCTGGGGCTGGCGGCCGGCACGCCGGGCACGGAGGACGAGTCGGTTCCGGCGCGCTGGTTCACGTTCTGCGCGGGCTTCGGTTTCGACGCGGGGGTGGTGGGCCGGGTCGAGCAGCAGCGGGAACGCGGCAAGCGTTCGACACACGCCCTGTACGTACGACAGCTGATGCGCCAGTTCTGGGACGAGCCGAACCGGCGCCACGGCGCGGTGACGCTGGAGCGTCCCGGCGCGGATCCCGTCACGGACCTGGTGCTGTCGATAGTCTGCAACACCTCACCGTGGACGTATCTGGGGAATCGTCCGATTTACGCGTCTCCCGAGGCGTCGTTCGATACTGCGCTTGACGTACTGGCACTCAACCGTTTGTCAACTCCGACCGTCGCCCGCTACGCGACACAGCTCCTGACCTCGACTCCTGAGCGCGGCCCGCGCGGCAAGCATGCGGTGTCTCTGCACGATCTGACGGACTTCACCTTGCATTCGAAGGTTCCACTTCCGTTCCAGATGGACGGAGACCACCTCGGTCTGCGCACCAGCGTTCGGTTCACAGGCGTACGCCGTGCACTGCGTGTGATTGTGTGAGTGGAAGGGCCAAAAGTCCTTTCACTCGAACGTTTACACGCCGGTCCACCCTCACGATGTAGGGCTGTGACCTAGTAGACACCGACGAATCAAAAAAAACTTTCCGGAAGGGGTTGTATCCCCGTCCGAGGTTTGCGAATCTCTTCATGGCGATCGGGACAGCCCGCAGCACCCGGCACCCACACAGACCGCCAGAACCCCTCCACGAGTCCCTGACTGACCTTCCAGGAAACTGGGCGGTCGCCCTTCCCTCACGGGGGGATTCGTGAAAGCGTTCACATTCACAAGCAACCTGCCCGCAATACAAGGAGATGGAGCAGCCATGGACTGGCGTCACAACGCCGTTTGCCGCGAGGAAGACCCGGAACTCTTCTTCCCCATCGGCAACACCGGTCCTGCGCTGCTGCAGATCGAGGAAGCCAAGGCCGTCTGCCGCCGCTGCCCCGTCATGGAGCAGTGCCTGCAGTGGGCGCTTGAGTCCGGTCAGGACTCCGGCGTCTGGGGCGGTCTCAGCGAGGACGAGCGCCGCGCGATGAAGCGCCGCGCCGCTCGCAATCGGGCGCGCAACGCCACCGCCTGACATCGACTTTCGAGCCTCGAGCCGCAGCGCGTAGCAACACCACACCAGCGCTCAGCAACGTGCTCTTGAGCCCCGGACCGAGAAGTCTTCGGTCCGGGGCTCAGTGCTGTCCGAGGGGGACTTCGCAGTTCGGTCACGTTGAGTGACCGAACGATCGTTACTTCTGCGGGCTGGCGGGGATGTCGAGGACGACCTTGGTGCCGCGCGGTTCGGCCCGGAGCATGTCGAACGTGCCGCCGAGCTCCCCCTCGACCAGGGTCCGGACGATCTGGAGTCCGAGGTTCCCGGCGCGCTGCGGGTCGAAGCCCTCGGGCAGGCCCGAACCGTCGTCGAGCACGGTGATCAGCAGCCGGCCGTCCGCGCGACCGGAGCCGGTGCGGGTCGCGGACACCTCGACCCGGCCGCCCTCGCCCTGGGTGAACGCGTGCTCCAGGGCGTTCTGGAGGATCTCGGTCAGCACCATCGACAGCGGAGTGGCGACTTCCGCGTCGAGGATCCCGAACCGGCCGGTGCGCCGGCACTCCACCTTGCCGGGCGAGATCTCCGCGACCATCGCGATCACGCGGTCGGCGATCTCGTCGAACTCGACGCGCTCGTCCAGGTTCTGAGAGAGCGTCTCGTGCACGATCGCGATCGAACCGACGCGGCGCACGGCCTCGTTGAGCGCCTCGCGGCCGCCCTCGGAATCCATCCGGCGGGCCTGTAGCCGCAGGAGGGCGGCCACGGTCTGGAGGTTGTTCTTCACCCGGTGGTGGATCTCCCGGATGGTCGCGTCCTTGGTAATCAATTCGCGTTCGCGACGGCGCAGTTCCGTCACGTCCCGGCACAGGACGAGAGAGCCGATCCGGACGCCCTTGGGCTTGAGCGGGATGGCGCGCAGCTGGATGACCCCGCCGTTGCCCTCGACCTCGGTCTCGCGCGGGGCCCAGCCACTGGCGAGCTTGACGATCGCCTCGTCCACGGGGCCGCGGGTGGGGGCGAGTTCGGCGGTGGTGGTGCCCAGGTGCTGGCCGACGAGGTCGGCGGCGAGGCCGAGCCGGTGGTACGCGGACAGCGCGTTCGGGGAGGCGTACGTGACCACGCCGTCGGCGTCGAGCCGCATCAGGCCGTCCCCGGCGCGCGGGGAGGCGTCCATGTCGACCTGCTGGCCGGGGAACGGGAAGGAGCCGGCCGCGATCATCTGGGCCAGGTCGGAGGCGGACTGGAGGTAGGTGAGCTCCAGCCGGCTCGGTGTACGCACAGTGAGCAGGTTGGTGTTCCGGGCGATCACTCCGAGTACCCGGCCCTCGCGGCGCACCGGGATGGACTCGACGCGGACGGGCACCTCCTCGCGCCACTCCGGGTCTCCCTCGCGCACGATCCGGCCCTCGTCGAGCGCGGCGTCGAGCAGCGGGCGCCGGCCGCGCGGGACCAAGTGGCCGACCATGTCGTCCTGGTACGAGGTGGGGCCGGTGTTGGGGCGCATCTGTGCGACCGAGACGTACCGGGTGCCGTCCAGGGTGGGGACCCACAGCACGAGGTCGGCGAAGGAGAGGTCGGAGAGCAGCTGCCACTCCGAGACCAGCAGGTGGAGCCACTCCAGGTCGGTTTCACTGAGAGCGGTGTGCTGGCGTACGAGGTCGTTCATGGAGGGCACGGGCCGAGCGTACCCCGGGTATGGGCCATGACTTTCCCCACGGCTACTACTCAGGAGTATCCAGGAGGCGCTCTGGACGCGTACTGTTGGATGAAGTGACGGGATCTCGGAGCCTGTCATTGGATGGACAGAACAGATTGGTCTAGTCCACAATTGCCTTATGCTTCCGCCCTCCCCGCACAGGAGGACGGATCGAGGTAAGCCGCGCGCTCTGCCCTGACCGCGCAGGCACCTCCCACCGGCCGCCGGGAACCGCACACCCGCCGGCCGTAAGTACTCCGGGCTACGGTGCCGGACGGGTTGAGGGTCCCGACCCGGCACCGTGGCCCAGAGGAATCCGAGGCCCGGAATCCGAGGCGGGGAATTCGACGGGTGCGGCGCATTCCGGGACCCCTCCCCCGCCGGCTCGCGCTACTGCGGCCAGGCCCCCATCGCCAGTTCCGCCACCGCTTCCAGTTCTTCCCGGCTCGCGCCGTCGCGCGCCTGCTGGGACATCCCGATGAGCACCGCCAGCGCGTAGCGGGCCCATGCCTGCGCGTCGGTACCGGCGGGCAGTGCGCCGGCGGCGACGTCGGCGCGGATCCTGCGCTCGAACACCTGCAGGTTGGCTTCGCGGCGCTCGCGCAGGGCCTGGGCCACCTCCTGCGAGGTGGTGTTGACGGCCGCGCTGATCACCAGGCAGCCCGGCGGGTGGGCCGGGTCCGTGTAGATCTCGGCGGCCTCGCGCAGGACGCGGCCGAGGCCGGCCCGGGCGGTGGGCTCCTCGGCCAGGGCCGCGTGCGCGAAGTCGGTGTACCGGCCGCCGTAGACCGCCACGACCTCGTCGAAGAGCTTGCGCTTGTCGCCGAAGGCGGCGTAGAGGCTGGGCGCGCCGATGCCGAGCGAGGCGGTCAGGTCGGAGATCGAGGTCGCTTCGTAGCCGCGCTCCCAGAAGGCCAGCATGGCCTTGTCGAGGGCCGCGTCGCGGTCGAAGGAGCGCGGCCTGCCGCGTTGTCCGGTCACCATGCGCAGATTCTATAGCGGACGTTACGGAATCTGGTACGGTCCCTTTCTGTAGCGGTCACTAGCAAATCCTGAAGGGGGGCGCGTCATGGGCGTGCTCAAGGGGAAGACGGCACTGGTCACGGGCGGCAGCCGGGGGATCGGGCGGGCAGTGGCGCAGCGGCTCGCCCGGGACGGGGCGCTGGTCGCCGTCCACTACGGACACAACGGGGCGGCGGCGCAGGAGACGGTCGCGGCCATCGAGGCGGCGGGCGGGCGGGCGTTCGCGATCGGAGCCGAACTCGGGGTCCCCGGCGACGCGCGGGCACTGTGGGCCGCGTACGGGGACCACCCGCTGCACACCGACGCGGTCGACATCCTGGTGAACAACGCGGGAGCCGCCGCCTTCGCCGGCCTCGCGGACACCGACGAGGAGACGTACGACCGGGTCCATGCGCTCAACGCCAAGGCGCCGTTCTTCGTGATCAAGCACGGGCTGGAACGGCTCCGGGACGGGGGCCGGATCGTGAACGTGACCGGCACCCCCGAGATCGCCCTCCCGGCGATCCTGGCCACGATCACGGCCAAGGGCGCGGTGAACGCGCTGACGCGGTCGCTCGCCGCCGAACTGGCCCCGCGCGGGATCACGGTGAACTCGGTGGGCCCCGGCGTCACGGACACCGACCTCAGCGCCGGCTGGCTGGCGGACCCCGCCGCGCGGGCGCACGCGGCCTCCCGCTCCGTCTTCGGGCGGGTGGGCACGGCGGAGGAGGTCGCCGACGTGGTGGCGTTCCTGGCCTCGGCGGACGCCCGCTGGGTGACGGGACAGCACCTGGACGCGACGGGCGGCCTCCGGCTGTCGCTGATCTGAGCGGCGCGCGCCGGGGCCGCCGGCGGGTCTCCGTGATCCCGCCAGGGCCCTGGGGGCGTCCGGGTCCCGGCCCGGACGGCGGCCACCTCGTGGGCGAGGAGCCGGAGCGGGAGGACCTCCGAGGCTGCCGTGCGATCTCGGCGGCCATGACGCCGACGTGCCGCTGCGCACCGGGCACGGGCCCCGCCTCCGCGTACCGGAACCCCCGGCCGGGGCCGGGCTGCACGTCACGGCGGGGAGGCCGACGATGGGAGTGGACGGAAGCGAACGGGAGTGTGCACGGACCGGCCGGAGGCGGTGCACCTCTGCTAGATTGGTCTATACCACACCCGTCCCACTCCAGATCGGCAGGCCCCGCGTGGAAGTTGTCATCGTCCCGGACGCCAAGGCAGGCGGCGAGCTCATCGCGGAGGCCATGGCCGCCCTGGTCCGCCGCAAGCCCGACGCTCTGCTCGGTGTGGCGACCGGCTCTACCCCGCTGCCCGTCTACGAGGCCCTGGCCGCGAAGGTCGGGGCCGGTGCGGTCGACGTCTCCAAGGCGCGGATCTGCCAGCTCGACGAGTACGTCGGCCTGCCGGCCGGGCACCCGGAGTCCTACCGCGCGGTCGTGCTGCGCGAGGTCGTGGAGCCGCTGGGCCTGTCGGAGGCCTCGTTCATGGGGCCGGACGGCTCCGCCGAGGACATCGTGGCCGCGTGCGAGGCGTACGACCGCGCACTGGCCGAGGCGGGCGGGGTGGACCTCCAGCTGCTCGGCATCGGCACGGACGGGCACATCGGCTTCAACGAGCCGTGCTCTTCGCTGGCGTCGCGCACCCGGATCAAGACGCTGACGGAGCAGACGCGGGTCGACAACGCCCGGTTCTTCGACGACGACATGGACCAGGTCCCGCACCACGTCATCACCCAGGGCATCGGCACCATCCTCGACGCCCGCCACCTGGTGCTGCTCGCGACGGGCGAGGGCAAGGCGGAGGCCGTCGCGCAGACCGTCGAGGGCCCGCTGTCGGCGCTGGTACCGGCCTCCGCGCTGCAGCTGCACCGGCACGCGACGGTCGTCGTGGACGAGGCCGCCGCGTCGAAGCTGAAGCTGGCGGACTACTTCCGGCACACCTATGCCGACAAGCCGGCGTGGCAGGGGCTTTAGGCGGCACCAGGCCACGCGTGAGAAGGGCCGGGCTCCCGTTTCGGGTGCCCGGCCCTTCTGTGCCCCTGGGGGTGCCTCGCCGATCATGCCGGGCTCGCGGCGGCGGGCGCCGCTCCCTGATCCGGCCTGATCGACGAGAAACCCCCTAGTGATCTGAGTCAGAGATTCGTCGGCAGTAGGCGGCGACCTTGTCGAGGATCTCGTCGGCCGTCTTTGTCCAGACGAAGGGTCTGGGGTGTT